>JBIKLI010000058.1:0-16875 GCA_044359885.1 Alphaproteobacteria bacterium
GGGAACATCCTGTTCTCGGGCACGGTCGACGGCGGCAACAGCCTGACGCTGACGGCCGGGACCGGGAACGTGACGTTCACGGGGGCGGTTGGCGCGGGTACGCGTCTTGGCGGGATCGTCGTCAACTCTTCGGGTACGACCCGCTTCAATTCGACGGTGCAAGCGACTTCGCTCGGCACGAATAGCGGCGGCAATACCGAGTTGAACGGAGACGTCTCAACCACGGGAACCCAGGCATACGGCGATGATGTGCTGATTGACAGCCCCGTCACGCTGTCGACGGTCAGTAGCAACATTGACTTTTTTGGAACCGTCAACAGTCAGGCGGCCGAAGCCAACAACTTGACGATGGATGTCGGGTCGGCGTCGGTGACGATGACCGGCGCCGTCGGCAGTGCTGCTGGCGGTGCTCTGGGCGATCTGAGGGTGAACAGCGCCGGCGAGTTCAGCGCCAACGCAATCACCCTCGCCGATGCGCGGACCCTTCGGCTGCGCAGCGATATCGTGGCATTCGGCGGAACGGTTCTGACCCCCGGCGGCACGATCGACATCGCGTCGCGGACGGATGGCCGGTCGGTCAGCCTGGGCAGCGAAGTGGCCGGGCAGCTGTCGTTGGACTCGGCCGAGATCGCGCGGCTCGACACGCGGGCGGGCGCTGGCGGCGACGGCCTGGTGCGGATCACGACGCGTGGGACCGGCGATATCGGCCTTGCCAACAATGTCATCCTGCCGGGTGGGGCGCTCAGCATCGTCTCGGCGCGCAACGTCGCCAGCACCGCCACCGTCGAGACGTCGGGGCGGGTGTTGATCGAGGCGGCCGGTGCGACCGGGACGTTGACTGTCACCAGCGGGTCGGTGACCAGCAAGGGGACGGATGTCTCGACGCTGGTGGGCAACAAGACGTTCTCGATCGCCGAACCGGCCACGGGACTGGATGTCGGTGCCGACCTGCGCAGCCGTGCCGGTCTGGTCGTCCTGCGCGGCAATGGCGACGTGACGCTGAAGACGGCGACGGCGAATGCCGAGGTTCTGGCTGTGCAGAGCGGCGCCACCCTGTCGCTCGGCACGGTCACCGCGACGGCGGGTACGGCGGTCACGTTCACGGCGCCGACATCGGTCCTTGCGACCGGTGTGACACGCGTCCTGCCGCGTGCGGCTGGCCGAGAGCCGGCGGTGGTCTACGACACGCGCCTCGCGCGGCCGGCCGATCCACTGGCGTTGATCGTCGCCGATACCAAGGGGCTCGCGCCTGCATCCCAGATCACGCAGATCCGTGCCGGCAACGGTGCCGGGGCTTTCGCCGACGCACCGAACGCGGCGGCTGGCGCGTTGTCGGTGCAGTTGGATGCCGGCAACAGTGCCGCCTTCCTGCTGGTCGGAAATGCGGCTGTCACGGGCACGATCAACGCCGGGCGGCTCGGCGTCCATGGCGCCGGGGGAACCATGACCCTGACCGGCACGCTGGCCGGGAAGGCCGGCGAGGGGGCGGCGCCGCTGGCCGACATCACGCGGCCGGTGACCACGAATGTCCAGCAAAAGTACAAGATCAACGATTGCACGATCGCAACCGTGACCTGCGTCGTAGCGCCCACGATCCAGATGTCCCCGCCGCGCCCGGTCGAGCAGATCGTCCTGCAGGTGCAGGGCAACCGGATCAACCCGGCGGAAGTCGTGATCCCGAATGCCTCGGAGGCGGAAACCGAATGAGCCCGAACATCACCCTCAGGTCCGCGGCCGCGCTGCTCGCCCTGCTCGGCGCGGGCTGCACCCTTCCGGCGGAGACCAGCTTCGTCGAGTCCGCGGGCCGGGCGACGGCGGGGCAGCCGGTCGGACCGGATGCCCGCGGGGAAAACTGCTTCGTGCAGACCGGCGTCGCGGGCGCCGCCGACCTGCCGATCGCGACGGCGCGCGAAGTGTTCTGCGGCGGATGGACACAGCCCAGCGCGCGGCTGATCCAGACCCGTGGGTCGAACGATCCGGCCCAGCTCGACGCGCTGGCCCGCGGCGGCGTCTGGCGCAGCGCGCTGGAACAGCGCGTGGCCTGCGGCGATCCCCAGGCCACGACGACCGCGAACGGGGCGGCCGTGCGCATCCTGTCCTGCACCCGCCGCCAGGGCGGCTGGCCGCATACGGCACTGGTCATCGCCGGAGCGGGCGGCCCGATCCTTGCCGATGGCATCGACACGGCCATGCCGGTCGTGGAGCGGCTGGCGGCCGGTCAGGCCGGTCAGGGCGCGGGGACGCAGCCGCGCTCGGCGCTGCTGGAGATTGCGACGCGACGTCTGGCGGCACAGAGCTTCTCGGGCAACGATATCGGCCAGTATGAACGGCTGATGGCCGCGGGCCGGGACCTCAACCAGACCGAGTCCTTCGCGGCCGCCGAGGATGCCTATCGTGCGGCGCTGTCGCTGCAGGAACGCATCCTGGGTCGCGACAATCCCGACAACGTGACCGCGCTGGTGCATCTGGCGCTGAATGTCGCAAACCAGGGACGCCGGCGCGAGGCCGAGACGCTGTTCGCGCGCTCGGAGCGCCTGGCGCCGTTGGCAACCGATCCGGTGGCGGTCCCGCGCCTCAATCATTATCGCGGTCTTGCCGCGATGTCGGAGCGTGCGCCGGCGCGGGCGATCGAGTTCCTTCGCCGGGCGGAGGAGGGCTATGGCGTCCTGATCCCGTCGAGCACCTTGCGCGGAACGACCGATTTCTCCGCCTTCACCGATCCCGTGACCCAGTCGGCGATCCTGGGATGGTCGGAGGCGCGCCGGAATCTCGCGCTGGTGCTGGCTCGCGAAGGCGACGTCAGACGTTCGGCCGTTGCGCTTGGGGAAAGCCGCGACATCCTGCGCCGCGCAGGAATCGAGCCGGGGCTGATGACGGCGCGGTCGCTGCGGTCGGAAGGCGCGATCGCGGCAGCCGCCGGGAACATCGAATCGTCGGCACGGCTGCTCGAAGCCGCCGCGCGACGCTTCGCCATCGCGGCGCCAGGCGAACGGCCCGAGGCCACGACCCTGTTCCTGGCCGGTGCGCGGCGGCTGGAGACCGGCAACCGCATGGCGGCGCTGACGGCGTTCCGTGCCGGGCATGACATCCTGAAGGCGCGGCAGATTTCCCTGCCGGTCAATCTGGTGCTGCCCTATCTCGACGCGCTCGATGCCGAGGCGCGCGCCAACCCGGCGCGTGCCGACGCGCTCAGGCTCGAGATGTTCGCGGCGGCGCAGCTCGCGCAACGCAGCGAAGCGGTGCGTTTCGTGCAGCAGGCCAGCGCGCGTCTTGCGGTCGCGTCAGGCGATGCCAGGATCAGCGAGGCCGTGCGCCGGCTGCAGGACGCCGACGAGGCCCTGCGCGGCCTCTTCGCCCAGCGGGATGCCGGCGAGGGTGACGGTCTCGACCAGAAGATCGCAGAGGCGCAGGCCGTGCGCGCCGAGGCGGAAAGCGCGGTCGCGGTCGCAGCGCCCGGCTATCGCCAGCTGGTGATGAGCGCGACCTCGGCCGGAGACGTGGCCGCGGCGCTGGCCGCCAACGAAGCGATGGTGCTGACCCTTCTCGGCCGGAATCATGGCTTCGTGCTGGCAGTCCGTCAGGGGAAAGTCTTCGCCGCCCGCACCGGGCTCGGCGAGAATGCCGCGCGTCAACTGGTCGACGCGCTGCGCGCCGGCGTGTTCGATCCGGCGACGGGGGCGGAGGGCCGGTTCGACCCGGTTCCCGCGCGACGGCTCTATGCCGAACTGCTCGGGCCGCTGCAGGCCGCGCTGGATGGCGTGCAGACCCTGGTCGTCGTGCCCGACGGACCCTTGCTCGCGATCCCCTTCGGGATGCTGCTGACGGCAGATGCGGCATCCGGTCCCATGGCTTCGTATCCCTGGCTGATCCGCCGGCACGCCGTCGTCCATGTGCCGTCCGCCCAGGCCTTCGTGACGCTTCGTGGGGCCGGAGCGGCGTCGCGCGCGCCGCTGTCCTATGTGGGTTTCGGCGATTTCCTGCCGCCGACATCGGCCCAGCTGGCCGCCAGCTTCCCGGCGGAACGCTGCGGCGCCGATGCCGCGGCGGTGGCGTCGCTGGGCCGGCTGGAGGGAACGCTGGACGAGGTTCGCATCGCGGGCCAATTGCTGGGAGCCAGACCCACGGATCTCAAGCTGGGCCGGGGCTTCACGGCCGAAGCACTGCGCGGTGCCGATCTCGGCCAGCGCCGGATCATCCATCTGGCGACCCATGCGCTGCTCGCGACCGAGCTCAACTGCCTCAACGAGCCCTCGATTCTGCTCACGCCGCAGCCAGGGGCGGCGGATGCGGCGTCCGCCTTCATTCGGGCTTCGGACATCCTGGGCTTCAAGCTGGATGCGGATCTTGTCATCCTGTCCGCCTGCAACACCGGCGGTGGTGGCGACAACCGCGATGGCGGCGGCGAAGCCCTGTCCGGCCTTGCGCGGTCCTTCTTCTTTGCCGGGGCGCGCGGCCTGATGGTGACCCATTGGGCGGTGAACGACACGGCCGCCCAGTTCACCATCGCGGACTCGATGCGGCGACAGGCCCAGGGCGGTTCCTCGGCCGCGGCGCTTCGCGGCGCGCAACTGGCGATCCTGGACGAGGCCGGCAAGCGACTGCCCGAGACCTGGGGGCACCCGTTCTACTGGTCACCCTTCGCGCTGATCGGCGACGGGAAGCGCGTGATGGGCGCCTCGGCCAGCGTTGGCGCCGAACACGATCAGTTGGTCGCGGCCCGCTGAGGACCGGTCAAACCCTCTCAAGCGCAGAAACCCTCCGGGTTTCTGCGCTTGAGACAATTTCTTAGTCCAGCGCGCCGAACTGCCGCCAGCGCGCCCGCGTGGCCGCGGCGATGCGGTCAGGATTATCCGCCGCGTCCCAAAGCGTTGCCGCGTCGACCGGCACCCCTCCGCCGCAGGCCGCAGCGGCCAGCGCGAAATGACCGGGGGCCGTGCCGCCTTGCGAATAAGCCTCGGCGGCGATCCGGTTGAAGCGGGCCGCCGGGGCCACCTGCCGTCCGGAGGCAAACACCGGCAGCGCGATCCCCGTGTCGACCAGCAGCGCCGCCAGTTCTTCCATCCGCGGGGCGGCGTCGGCGGGGGCCGCGGCGCAGAGGGCGGCGAGGCTGGTTGGCCCCCGTTCCAGCGCCTCCACGATGGGCGCCCAGATCCGTGGCTTGAGCGCGGCGATCGCCGTTCCGGTGGGCAGTTCCGGCGGCGTTGCCGGGACCTGACCGGCGAGGGCCAGGACGATGTCCGACAGCGCCCGCGCCGGTGGGCCGCGGCGGGCCCCGCGCACGAAGAGATCGGTGCGGAAATCCCGTGGCAGGAACAGGTCCTTGAGCGCCTCACGGCCGGCCGCGGGGCCAAACTCCTCGAGCAGCGCGCGCGGTCCGGCATCGAGGAACATCCAGGGAACCGCTTCGAAAAGATTGCAACTGGCCAGGAAGTCGAGCTTGCACGGAGCCAGCGCCGACACGAGTTCGTCGTGGAAGACGGGGCGCCAGTGCGCGGTCAGGAATTCATGCGCCACGAAGGCCGGCTCCAGCAAAGGCGGATCGGCGAGCAGGCGTGAGAGCATCGGCGTGTCGGTCAGGCCCAGCGCCGCCGCAGTTCCGGCCTCACGCAGCCGCGCCATGGCCCGGGTCGCCGCCGCCACGTCGTCGCCGCCTTCGGCGAGAAGTCGCAACGCGCGCTGCAGGCGCTGCTCGCGTCGCGCGGCGGGCAGCGCGTTGTAGCCGAAGCAGGCGAGCCCCCCCGGCTTGAGGCGCTGGGCCAGCAGATCGCGGATGCCGTCGCGCGCGGCGTCGGGGATCCAGCTCCAGACCCCGTGCGCCACGGCGACGTCGATCTGCGGCGGCAGGCCAGGCAGGTCCGTGCCGAGCGCGGCGAGATCCGCTTCCAGGAAGAGCGCGTTCGCCAGTCCGGCGGCGGCCGCGACCATCCGGGCTTCGGCGATCGCCGCCGGATCGCGATCGATTCCGACCACGCGCCAGCCCGGATTCGCGGCCGCCAGGACCATGGCGGCATAACCCCGGCCGCATCCCAGGTCGACCAGCGTCAGATCCGCCCGGGGTCGCCAGACATGACCCGCCATCGCCGCCGCGAGCGCGAAATGCCCCGGGGTCAGGCTTGCCTGGAAGGAGATGGCGTACAGCCCCTTGCCGGCACCGCTCATCGCCAGGCCGTGCCCGGGATTGTCCCGAAACGGCGCCAGACCGGCAGTCGCTGCGCCAGAACGTCCCCGAGCACGTTGGCCGCCTGCTCGCTTTCCGACGGCGGACAATCGGGAAAGAGCCTCGACGCGAGAGCTTCGGCCGCGGGCAGCGGTGCACCCGCCTCGGCCGCGCAGGCGGCGGCCAGTTCGATCCATGTGCAGGGAAGGCCGGCGCCCGCGATCGCCGACGCCATGGCGAGGCCGGAGATTGTCGTTCCGCTGTCGCGCGTCGCGGCGCACAGCGCCCGGTTGAAGCGGCGGGCGCCTTCGCCGTCCGCTTCCATGCGTGCGACGGGCAGGACCAGCCCGGCGCCGAAGATGGCGAGCAGCTCGGAGCCACTGGGGGTGCGGCCCGCCACGAGCCGACGCAGCCGGCCAAGCGGCTGCGGACCTTCCGCCAGCGCGGCGGCGATCGGCGCGTAGAGCGCCAGGTCGAAGGCGGCGATGCCGGCAGGCACCTCCAGTTTCGGGCTCTCCGGGGGCAAGGGCCGGCAGGCCGCGATCACGAGACGGTCCAGCGCCGCCTCGCGATCGGTCGCGCGCGGGCCGCGCATGAATACGTCGCGCCGGAACGGCCGGCCGTTGCAGAGATCCTTCGCCAGCTCGCGCGCCGGCCCGGGCGGCAGCGAATCGTGAAGGGTGCGCTGCGCTTCCTGGGCGAAGATCATGTCGGGGATGTTCTCGTGCAGCGTCGCGCTGCCGACATAGGACAGTTTGGCCGCCGCCAGGCTGGCGCAGAGATCCTCGTGGAACACCGGCCGCCAATGCTCGGTGAGAAACTCGTGCGCGAGATAGGCGGTGTTGAGGGGGGCTTCGCTTCCGGTCAGGCGCTTGAGCAGCGGCGTCGCCGGCAGGTTGACCGGCAGGCTGGCGGCCAGCCGCTTGATCGTCTCGATCGCGGCGAGCACCCGCCGCTCGGGATCCCCGGCCCGCTCCGCCGACGCCAGGGCGCGGACCAGCCGCTGCAGCGCCGCGTCGTGCCCGAAACCCGGCAGCGCGTTGTAGCCGACATAGCAGACCCCACCCGGTTTCAGGCGGCGCGACAGGATACGCAGGATTCCCGCGCGTACCGGATCCGCGACCCAGGTCCAGACGCCGTGGAGGGAGACGACGTCGAAGGGCGGCAATTGGTCGATCTCGGCATCGGTGATCGACGCCAGATCGGCCTCGGCGAACCCGGCATTCGCAAGCCCGGCCGCTGCCGCCAATTCCTGCGCCTCGGCGACATGGGCGGGGTTGTAGTCGATGCCGATGACGTTCCAGGACGGATTCGAGGCCGCCAGCACGTTGACGGTCAGCCCGCGCCCGCATCCGATGTCGAGGATGGCGAGATCGGCCGGCGGGCTCCACGCGACGCCGGCCATGGCGCAGACCCAGGCGATATGGCCGGGCGCCTGGACGGGCTGGTAGGAGAATGTGTACGGCGTCTCGGCCAGATAGCCATGGCTCCAACTGGTCATCGCGTGGCGGCGTCCCCGGCGCTTCCGGCAGAAGGGCGAAGCCGCGCATCGTCGGCCGGGCGACGGCGCGGCCGCGTCGGGGCGAGCCAGGAGGTGAAGCCAAGCTGTGCGCCATCGGTGCCAAGGCGCGCCACGGGTACGTCTGGCGCCTGCAGGGCCGGATTGACGAAGAAATCCTGCTCGGGGCCGGCGACGAAACGCGCCAGCGCGCAGATCCGGGCGAACAGCGGACCACCGGGCAGCAACCGCCGGAATGTTGCGGCATCGACCGGTCCGACGGCGATCACGAACCGCGCTTGCGCGTCCCAGGTCTGCGCGCCCGCGACCGCATCGTCGCCCAGCCGGCAATGCGCTGCGCCGAGTCGTGTCCGTTCGTCCCGGGGGATGGACAGCCAGCCGCCGGAGAATTCGACGATCCGGACCGGCGCGCCGGTCTCCTCCGAAAGCACCGCCTCGAGGCGGTTTGCGCTGCGGGTGCGCGCGGCGAGATGGCCGGCGAAGTACCTCAGCGTCGTGTCCGGAACCGGCATTCGTCGCTCGAGCCCCGGCGTACCGATCCCGATCGCGGCATCCAGGATCTTTTCGGCCAGGGCTGGATCGCGTGCCGGCCGGTACTTCGCGCCGGCCCGCACCCACATGCCGGTAAAGCGGCGGGCGAGAACGTCGAGGAAGCCGACCAGCGCCCGGTTGCGCCGCCGGGCCTCGATCCCAGCCGCGGCCGTGTAGGTGCGCGGCAGCGTCCCGCTCGGACCGACCAGCCCGAACAGCGGCGTGGTCAATGTCCGCGCGGCGGGATCGGCGGCGGTGACCTCGGCCAGCGGCAACGCCAGGTTCGGCGGGGCCGTGAAGGACAGCGCCACCGGGTCCCCGCCGGGATCCATGACGAACGCGGCCTGATCGAGGTCGAAGAGTTCGGGGTGCTTCGCCAGGGTCTCGCGCGGGCTGGGCGCTGCGGCGTCGGACGGGCCGGTCGTCAAAGCAGCACCCGCGTGCCGCTGCGCGGTGGCCAAGCGGCGACGGGCGTCGCGCGGTCGCGGAGCAGTGCCCGGGTCCGTACGAAGCCGTTGACGGAGACCTGAAGCGCAAGGAAACGCTCGAGCACGCAGCCCAGTGCGTAGAGACCGCCGTTCTGCCAGGCCTGGGGATCGAAGGTCAGCGTCACGTCGATGCCGCGGGCGAAGACGCCGGGCCGGCGCCCGGGTACGCGCGCCACGCCCGGCTCGGCGCGTACCGCCAGGATCGCCGCGATCGCGCCACGGGTCTCGGGCGTGTCGCGAAGATCGTGCAGCGCCAGCATCTCGCGCAACGCCGTCGTCGCGTCGGGGCCGCCGGTGACCGAGAGATGGTTGAGGGCCAGATGGGAAATCAGCCGCCATGCGCCCCGCGCATGCAGCGGCGGCCGCAGCGTCGGTGTCGGCGCCGAGAGGCATTCGACGGCGGGATCCGCCGGCGCCGCGGGGTCGGCGAGGCGCAGCCGCGGCTGCCCGCCCCCGAAGGGCAGGAGGCTGGGCAGGTTGCGGTTCAGGCACAGGCTTTCGATCGTCAGGACCCCGTCCGCCGGCGCATCGGGACGGAATCCCGCATCGCAGGTCATCAACCGGATCTGGCTGCCGCCGATCGTCTCGGGCGCGTCGCTGCGCGACGCGACCCAGTGCATCGGCGCCGGCTCGATGTCCTGGACGGAAGCGGCGCGAGCGAGCCGCTGGAACGGCTGCACCGTCCGCCGCGCGCCGTCGGGCCGGCTCTCGCGCACCGCTTCGATCGAATAGACTTCGAGGGCCGCCGGTCGGCGGACATCCGGGATGACCAGCCACTCCGACTGGGTCCCGTCGAGCGCGATCGGCTCGCAGCGCTGCGGAAAGAGATTGACCGCCGGCGTGCAGTGCAGGGCGAAGTTCTCGGCGCCGACAAGGCGCTCGAGTTCGGGTGCCGCGCGCGACAGATAGACGAAGATGTCCAGGCGGCTGCCGGTCTGCAATGCCGTGCGTGCCTCCAGACCGTCGATGTCGATGTAGAAGAATCTTTCGGGGTGCGCGAAATACTCGGTCAGCAGACGATGGCCGTCGAAGGCGCGTTGCGGCCAGGGCAGGGCCGCCTCGTCGCGTTCGAAGCCGGCCGCCGTCAGCCTCTCCGGTCCGATCAGCGTCGGCATGGGGTCGTTGACGCCGTCGGCGAGCGCGATCCCGACGCAGGCCGTCGCGAGCAGTTCATGCAGCCCCGCGGCGACGTGGTGGGGACCGCGGACATGCAGGCGAAGGCGGTCGAGCCCGGTCTCCGCGAAGCCGAGGTCTTCGGCCGTGGTCTTCAGCGCCAGCCGCAGGCTGGCCACGGCGCCGGCCGCGCGCGGGTTGACGGGGGCCGGCAGCGGCAGTCCGGTCAGCCGGGCGGAGTCGATCTGAAGCGGCCAGACCGTGACGGCATGCGAGGTCGCGTAGCGCAGCGTCTCGCCGCGCACCGGTTCGGTATCGGCCGGGGTGCCGCGCGGCACCACCGCTGGTCCGCGTGCCTCCCGCTTGGGCGACAGGCGCAGGGTCGTCATGCTGGGTATCGGGGCCAGCATGTGCGGGCAGAGCAGTTCGAGAAGGATGTCCGCGATCTCGGGCAGTTCGTCGTCGAGCCGCTGCTGGACACGGCCGGCGAGGAACGCCACCCCCTCCAGCAGCCGCTCGACATGGGGATCGTCGACCCCGCCGTCGCTGGCGATGCGCAGCCGCCCGGCGACCTTCGGATTGGCGGCGGCGAAATCGCCGGCGAGGCTGCGCAGCGCCGCCAGCTCGCGGTTGTAGAAGGTCAGGAGCGAGTCGGCCATCGCTCAGTTCCGCTCGGCAACGTGCACCTCGTGCGACACCGCCTCGATCACGGTTTCGAAGCTGACCGGTTCGACGACCGGGTCCGTCCTGAGGACCCCCGCCACGCGCAGCCGCAGCGTCCGTTCCAGATCGGCGTCCGTGTCGACGATCTCGACCTGGACCGACTGCAGCCGCGGTTCGAAGCGTTTGATCACCCGCTCGACTTCCAGCGCCAGCTCGGCCCGCGTTTCGGCGATCGCATAGCTGCCGGAGGCCGCGTCGGGAATCCCGTAGCCCAGCGGCGAGACGACAAGTTCCGCGAGCGCCGGCGGCAGGGGCCAGCGTCGCCGGCGGGCGCTGAGCAGCGCTTCGAGATCGCGCCGGACCGCAGCATGCAGCGCCTCCAGCGCAGCGGTCGGCGAAACCGGCGGATCGATCGCGGTTCCCGGATCGTCGTCGAGAAGACGGTCCAGTATCGGCATCCGGATCCTCATGCCTGCCGCGCCCTTGGGCAGGCGCGGGCCGCCTGCGTTCATGGCGCGCCTGCGAAGGTGACCGAGCCCAGTTCCAGGAGCGACGCGGACTCGTCGCCCAGAAGCAGCAGCCGCTGCCCTGCGCCGCGTACCGGACCGGGACCGTCGTTCCATTCCGTGGCGCGGCCCAGACGGAGCGGATCGGCCAGTTTCGCCGCGCCGGGGTAGATGACCGGCGCGTAGACGATCCCGTCGGTGCCGTCGCGCAGCGCGATCGTCGTCCGCCGCCAGCACAGGTCGCGCGGCCGGCGCGGCGCCTCGAATTCCAGGCTCGCGATCTTCGCGACGGGAATGAGCAGATGATCGCCGGCCGTGGTCAGGACTTCGAAGAGCGGCGCCATCACGTCGTCGGCGTCGCGCAGGTCGTCGAAGGCCAGATCGCGGCCATCCGCCAGCCGCGCCCTGCCTGGAACGCGCGGCCTCAGGGTCTCGGCGGCTTCTGACTCGACGCGTGCCTCGCCGGCCGAACCGTCGCGCGACAGCACCAGGGCGCGCATGGCTGCGGCCAGCGCGGGGGGAGCGTCGTCGCCGGAGAATTTCGGTGCCCGGCCCTCGGTCCAGACCTGCTGGCGCACGACTTCCGCACGCAGCAGCTTGCGGAACTCCAGCACCGCGGGCGACGGTTCCTCGAGGACGGCGGCGTCGAGCATGCGGTCCGCGCGCTCGGCATCGCCCGCGAAGAGCAGCATCTCGGCGAGCAGCCAGCGTGCGCCCGAGTCGCGGGGTGCGGCCTTGACCGCCGCTTGCGCGCCGGCGATCGCCTGCGCGAGGTCGCCTGCCTTGAATGCGTCGCCTGGAGTTGCCATCGCTGCCTCCCTGGTGGATCGGTCAGGCCGCCGCGCGGGGCGCCTTCATTTCGGTGACGAGCCGGAAGGACGCACCGACATCGTCCAGCTGATGATGCGGCTGCAGAAGGATCGTGCAACCGAAATGGCCCGGCTTTCCCGGTTTCTCGCGAACCTCGACGCGCGCGTCGCGCAGCGGATAGCGCGCCGCGGACTCGCCGCCGCCCAGGGCGCCGCCGATATGCTGGCTGAGCCAGCGTTGCAGCCGAAGCTCGATCTCGCCGGCATCGGCGAAGCTGCCGACCATGTCGCGCCCCATCAGCTTCAGGACATGCGCGAAGCGCGACACGCAGAGCAGGCTGTTCAGTTGCGCGGACAGCCGCTGATTGGCGGTGGCGACATCGTTGGTCATTCGCGGCGGCCGGTGTACCGTCGGCACGGCGCCGAAGCTGGCTTCGGGCAGGCCCTGCAGGCCGCACAGCGCGATCATCTCGTTCTCCGCCGCATGGCGTTCCTGCTCGTCGGTCAGCGAGACCTCCAGCGGTGGCCGCGGCGGCGGACCAGGCGGATCGGCCCGGAAGCGTTCATACGGCAGCGTCTCGACGACGCCGCCAGACGCGTCCCAGGACGGTTCGGCGCCGCGTATGTCGCCCGGCCAGCGATAGCGCGCGAAGGAACGCGCCGTGACGGCCGCCATCGCGAAGACCGGGCTGGTCCAGACCTTGCGCGACACGGCGCCCGCGTGCTCGCGATAACGGAAACGATCGGCGCGCGTCCCATCCGGCACCCAGCTTGACCGCGCCAGCGTCCGCGGCAGCAGCATGGCGAGGAAGCGCGCATCGTCGCGGGCGGCGAGGTTGCGCCAGCGCGCGATCTCCGGGCGCTTCAGCGCCCCGGCAAGGTCGAAGGCCGGTCCGGCGTCGTGGAAGCTGTCCAGCCCGAGAAGCTGCGGCGCCGCCGGAAGGCAGATCGGACAGAAGGCGGCGGCCGCGACCGCGGCCAGCAGGCCAAGTGTCGCGATGTCGTCGGTCGGATGTCCGGGGCTGGGGACGCCGCGGATGTCGTAGTCGGCCGCGATCATCGAGAACGGCTCGCCGCCGGGCGTTCCGAACTCTTCCTCGTAGACCAGGCGGAAAAGGCCCGAGCGATCGAAGTCCACGGCGCGATCCAGATCGCGGGCGACCTCCGTCCAGCGCGCGGCGAGCACCCTGACCTTGACCAGCCGGTCATGCTCGACGTGCTCGACAAGCCAGTGCAGTCCGCGCCACGCGCCTTCCAGCCGGATCATCCGCGGATGGTGGAGGAGCGCGTCCAGCTGGCGCGAGACCAGCGCGTCGATGCGGGCGATGTCGCGATCGATCGCCTCGGCCAGCGTCTCGGCCGCATCCGGCCCCCGGGCGATTTCGGCGAGCCGTCGGGCGCCAAACCACAGGACCAGCGCGTCGAGCTTCCGGGGCGCAGCCAGGAACGAGCCGACATCCGTGGCCGCCCGTGCGTCGCCGAAGAAACGGCCCGCCAGCATCGATGCGCGCAGGGGCGGCGGGGCCTGCGAGCCGTCGTCAACCGTCACCGCTGCGTCCGCCCCGCCCGCACACCCGGTCCTGTCCGAAGGTCAGGCCTTCTGCGGGATGCGCGCCACCATGCGCATGGAGGTGGTCAGTTCCTCCATCTGCAGCCAGGGCCGCAGATAGGCGACGGCATTGTAAGACCCGGGCCGGCCTGGGATCTCCTTCACCTCGACCTTGGCTTCGCGCAACGGATACTTCGCGCGGGCCTCCTGGCCAGCCCCTTCCATCGGGTTGACGTAGTTCTGGATCCAGCGGTTGAGCCACATCTCGACGTCGCTCGCCTCCATGAAGGAGCCGATCTTGTCCCGCGCCATGACCTTGAGGAAATGGGCGAAGCGGCTGGTCGCCATGACGTAGGGCAGGCGGGCGGAGATGGCCGCGTTGGCGGTCGCCTCCGGCCGGTCGTATTTCTTGGGCTTCTGGGCGGTCTGGCCACCGAAGAAGACCGAATAATCGGTGTTCTTGTAGTGGCAGAGCGGCAGGAACCCGTTGTTGGACAACTCGGCCTCGCGCCGGTCGGTGATCCCGATCTCGGTCGGGCACTTGGTATCGCTGTCGCCGTCGTCGGACGTGAACACGTGGGTCGGCAGGTTCGTGACCTTGCCGCCGCCCTCCGCGCCGCGGATGGCGGTGCACCAGGACGTCTGGGCGAACGCATCGGTAAGCCGGGTCGCGTACACGAAGGCCGCGTTCATCCAGCAATAGTCCTTGTGCTCCATGGCGCGGGGAGTGCCGTCGTCGTTGAACGGCGCTTCCTCGTAGCGGAACTCGTCGATCGGCTTCGTCGCGGCGCCGTAGGGCAGGCGGGCGATCACGCGCGGCATCACCAGCGAGACGAAGCGGCTGTCCTCGGTGTCGCGGAAGGCACGCCACTTGGCGTATTCCGCCGTCTCGAAGATCTTGGTGAGGTCACGCGGCTTCGACAGTTCGCGATAGTCCTCGAAACCGAACATCTTCGGCCCTGCCGCCGAGATGAAGGGCGCGAAGGACGCCGCCGCGACGTTCGACACCAGCCGCAGCGTCTCGACGTCGTCGGGATGGTTCGTCCATTCGTAGTCCCCGACCAGCGCGCCATAGGGCTCGCCGCCCGGCGTGCCGAACTCGTTTTCGTAGATCTTCTTGAACAGCGTGCTCTGGTCGAATTCGACGGCGCGGGTCAGGTCGCGGTTGAGTTCGCGCTTGCTGGCCTGCAGCATCCGGATCTTCAGGCTGGAGCCGGTCTCGCTGTTCGTCACCAGATGGTGCAGACCGCGCCAGGAGCCCTCCAGCTTGAGAAACTTCTCATGGTGCATGATCGCATTCAGCTGGGCCGAAAGCTTGCGGTCGATCTCGGCGATCGCGCGATCGAAGGTCTGGGTCAGGTTCTTGCTGTAGGTCAGCGTTCCCTTGAGCGCCTCTTCCGTCAGCGCCTTGATCAGGTCCTCGGCGCGGTCGCGTTCGGTCTGGCGCGTCGCGCCGATGACCTGGTCGAGCAGCGAGAAATCCCCGCCGGTCGTGGTCGTCGCGGCGCCCGCTTCGGTCTGTGTCTTGGCGGAGCTCATGGGATCAGCCTTCCTTCTTTTCGAGGCCCAGCTGGGCGGACAGCTCCTTGAGCTTGGACTCGTCCTGCAGCACCTGCTCGAGCAGTTCCTCCAGCTTCTCCGAGTTGTCGACCTTGCTCATCATGTCGCGCAGCTTCGCGCGGGTTTCCATCAGGGCCTTGAGGGCGGGCACCTGCTCGGCGACGCGCGCGGGCTCGAAGTCCTCCATGCTCTTGAACTTCAGATTGACCGCCATCTCGGTCCCGTCGCCCGCCAGCGTGTTGTCGACCTTCATGTTCAGGCCGGGCGCGATGCGCGCCATCACGTCGTTGAAGTTGTCGCGGTCGATCTGGGTGAATTTGCGTTCGGCCAGCGGCTTCAGCGGTGCGGTCGGATCGCCCGCGAAATCGCCCATCACCCCGACCACGAACGGAAGCTCGCGCTGGATCGTCGCGCCTTCGGTTTCGACTTCGTAGGAAATGTGCACGCGGGGCTTGCGCACCCGGTTGAGCTTGTCATGGACCGAATCTGACACGTGATCCCCCTTCTGCGCGGCAGCGCGTTCGCGAGGTTGCGGTTGCTGTTTCGCGGCTTGCAGAGGCTAGTTCAGACGCTCGCGAGCGTCAACGCGACCGGGCCGCATCGTCCGAACGATCGACGGCGGCTCAATCGCTGCCGGCGTCGCCGCCGCTTTCGATGTCGAGCGTGCCGGCCCGGATCCCCAGCGCCGTCAGCATGGCGCTGCGGGCGGCATCGTCGGGCAGCACCTCCGCGAGCAGGGCCGGCAGCGGCATGCGCCCGCGGCGCGCGGCATCGGTCAGCGTGTAGGCGAGGAACGAATGCGGTTCCGTGCGCCGGAAGAACGCCGCGATCTCCTCCAGCATCTCGAGCGCCCGTTCGCGGTCGATCCCTGCGCCCGGCGCGGCGCCGAACCCGGCGAATGGCCTGCCCCGGGACGTGCCGGGCGACGTCATGGCGTCGCCGCCGTCCTCGGCCCCGGCGGCCGGCAGGTTCGGTTCTGCCGTCGGCGCCGGCGCGCCGCCGAGCCGCGTCGCGATCGCGATCAAACGGTCCAGCAAGTCGGTCACGCGTCGCGTCGGCGGCGCGTCGCTGCCGAACCGTTCGGCCAGCGCGGACTCCAGCCCCGCCCAGGCGTCGCGCGCGCCCTGCGTGCGTGCGATCAGGCCCTGCAGCGCCGCGCGGCCGGCGGCGGCTTCGGCGAGGATCGTGTCGAACGGGATCACGCCCTGCGCGTAGCGCTGTTCGCGCCGCTGTTCGTCGGCGATGCCGGCGGTCTCCTCGGACACGTCGAATTGATAGAGGGCCAGCGCTTCTCCGGCCGGGCGAACGAACAGGATCGTGCGCCGGAGCGCCTGCATGATCGTGCCGTCGGCGTCGCCGCCGGCAAGACCGCCGATGGGCGCCGAGCGGCCTTCGAGCCCGTCCTCGTCGGGTTGCGGATAGCCATTGTCCCAGAAACCGGCGAGGAGGCCCGAGAGCAGATGCGCGCCGGCGGCCAGTCCGGCCAGTCCGTCGGAGCGCACCAGGGACTCGGTGAGCCAAGCCGCGACCTCGAAATCCTTCGCCTTGGTCTCCAGGATGCCGACCGCCAGCCGGCGGACGTCGCGCCAGCCGGCGGCCAGCGGCGCCTCGGTCCCGTCGCCTGCATCCCGGTCGCGTTCCTCGGCGCGCGCGTCGGCGCGCGCGTCTCGCAGACGCTGGTAGGGGGCGGTGGCGGAGAAATCCTGCCGCGGATCGCTGCCGGCGCCGTCGCCGCCGTCCAGCGGCGCCAGCAGCGCCGCCGTGTCGATGATCTCGTCGCTCATTTCCGCAGCCCTGCCCTTCGCTCGTCCGCAAAGGCTACACCGCGCCATCGACCGGCGGCAATCGCAAGCCGGCCTGCCGGTTCCGGATCCTTGTGCCTTGCCTGGAGCATTGTCCGATCGGATTGGGCCATGACCGTCCGCCGTGTGGCAGGCGGTGCACGCGCCTCGCGAGAGATCGTCGAGGGTCGCCCCGACA
>JBIKLI010000059.1:0-16864 GCA_044359885.1 Alphaproteobacteria bacterium
GCGCCCGGGCTGGTCGCTGGCGCGCGACTTCTATCTCGATCCGGCGATCGCCGCGGCCGATCTCGCCGCGATCTGGCACCGGCGCTGGCTGTTCGTCGCCCATGGCGCCGAACTGCCGGAGCCGGGCTCGCTCCTGGCGGTCGATGTCGGGGATCAGCCTGTGGTCCTGGTGCGGGGCCGGGACGGGGTCTTGCGCGCATTCGCGAATGTCTGCCGGCATCGCGGCTCGCGCATCTGCAGGCCCGGGCCAGGGCGCGCGCATCGCCTCGTCTGTCCCTACCATGCGTGGACCTACGATCTCGATGGCACGCTGTGCAGCGACGTGCGCGGCCATGGCGCCGAAGCGGCCGGGCTTGGCCTCGGCGCCTATCGCGCCGAGGAGATCGGAGGGCTGGTCTTCGTCTCGCTCGCCGACGATCCGCCCGACATCGCGCCGATGCGCGCGGCCTTCGCGCGCTGGCTGGCGCCGCAGGGCCTGGCGCGCGCCCGCATCGCGCACAGCATCGAGTACCGCGTCGCGGCGAACTGGAAGGTGGTGTTCGAGAACAACCGCGAGTGCCTGCACTGCCCCGTCGCCCATCGCGAGTACATCAAGGCCAACTACGACATCCACCTGACCGATCCGCGCCGCGCCGCCGAGATCGCCGCGCGCGTCGGCTCCGAGGCCGCGCGCTGGGCCGGGATGGGACTGCCGGCGCCGAGCCTGGCCTCGGACATGACGGCGTCGTGGTGGCGCGTGAACCGTACGCCGCTGGTGCCCGGCTTCGCGACCGAGAGCCTCGACGGCGCGCCGGTGGCGCCGGTGATGGGCGACTATCCCACGCACGACGTCGGCACGCTGCGCGCGACGGTGTTCCCGAATTTCTGGATGCACGGTTCTGGCGACCATGCGGTGACGACACGGCTGCTGCCCGACGGTCCCGAGACGACGCTGATCCGCGTCTGCTGGCTGGTCGACGGAGCGGCGCGCGAGGGCCAGGACTACGCGCTCGACCGGCTGCTGCCGTTCTGGCAACTGACCTCCGAGCAGGACTGGCAGATCTGCGAAAACGTGCAACGCGGCCTGCGCTCGGCCCGCTACCGGCCAGGCCCGTTCGAGACCGAGAAGGAACGCAACGTCGCGCAGTTCGTCGGCTGGTATCTGGACGAACTGCGCGCGGTGGCCACGCCATGACGGCGCCGGCGATCCCGGGGCAGGCCGCGATCGTGGTCGTCGGCGGCGGTGCCATCGGCTGCGCCATCGCCTATCACCTCGCGCGCCGCGGCGCGCGCGACGTGCTGCTGCTGGAGAGACGTCAGTTGACCCACGGCTCGACCTGGCACGCCGCCGGCCTGGTCGGGCAGCTGCGCAGTTCCAAGAACCTGACGCGGCTCATGCAGCGCTCGGTCGCGCTCTATCGCGCGCTTGAGGCCGAGACCGGCCAGGCCACCGGGTGGCACGGCGTCGGCAGCCTGCGGCTGGCGGCCAGCGACGAGCGCTGGGACGAATTGCGGCGCGCCGCGACCACGGGCAAGGGGTTCGGCTTCGACGTCCATCTGGTCTCGGCGGCGGAGGCGCAGCGGCTGCATCCGCTGCTCGCGGGCCGCGATCTGCGGGGCGCCGTCTGGGTTCCCTCCGACGGTTATGTCGATCCGGCCTCGCTGACCCAGGCGCTGGCCCGCGGCGCACGCATGCGCGGCGTCGCGATCCGCGAGGGTGTGCGCGTCGAGGGACTTCGGCGCCGGGGCCGCCGCGTGACGCATGTCCTCACCGAATTCGGCGCCATCGCGTGCGAGACCGTCGTCAACGCGACCGGCATGTGGGGGGCCGAGTTCGGCCGCATGGCGGGCGTCGGCATCCCCGTCTGTGCGCTCGAGCATCAATACGCGGTGACCGAGAAGATCGCGGGGCTTCCCGACGACCTGCCGACCATGCGCGATCCCGACGGCCGGTTCTACGTCAAGCCCGAGGTCGGCGGCCTCGCGATCGGCGGCTGGGAAGACAGCACGCCGGTCTTCGGCGCAGGCGGCATCCCGCGCGATTTCGGCCCCGAATTGCTGCCCGGCGACTTCGATCGGTTCGGCCCGATCGGCGAGGCGGCACTGGCGCGCATGCCCGCCTTCGGCGACGCCGGCATCAAGTCGATGATCAACGGGCCGATCCCGGTCAGCGCCGACGGCGAGCCGATCATGGGCAAGGCGCCGGGCCTCGACAATGTCTTCGTCGCCTGCGGCTTCACCTCGGGCATCGCGGCGGCGGGCGGCGCGGGCGAGGCGATGGCGAACTGGATCCTCGACGGCGATCCGGGCTTCAACCTCTTCGCCTTCGACCTGCTGCGCTTCGGCGAGATCCATACCGCACCCGACTTCCTGCATGCGCGCGCGGTCGAGAGCTATGCCAGCTACTACGCGATCGCCTGGCCCGGCCACGAGCCTGCCAGCGCGCGTCCGGCGCGCACCAGCCCGCTCCACGACGTCCTGATCGCTCGGGGAGCGATCCATGGCAGCAAGTTCGGCTGGGAGCGCCCCAACGTCTTCGCGCCCGGCGCCGATCCGGCCGTCATCGAACGCCCCAGCTTCCGCCGCCCGGGCTGGTTCGAGGCCGTCGGTGCCGAGCATCGCGCGATACGCGAGCGCGCGGCGATGATCGACATGTCGTCCTTCACGAAGGTCGAGATCGAGGGGCCGGGGGCATGCGCCGCCCTGCAGCGCGTCGCCGCGAACGACCTCGACCGGCCGCCGGGCAGCATCGTCTACACGCAGTTCCTCAACGCGCGCGGCGGGATCGAGGCCGATCTGACGATCACGCGACTGGAGGAAGACCGCTTCTATCTGGTAACCGGCAGCGCCTTCGGACCGCACGACCTCGCCCATCTCGACGCCCATCTGCCGCGCGACGGTTCGGTGCGCGTGCACGACGTCACGTCGGCGCGCGCGGTGATCGCGCTTTGGGGCCCCCTGGCGCGCGAGGTGCTCGCCGTCGCGAGCGCCAGCGACGTCGGGGACGCGGCCTGCCCGTACATGCAGGCGCGCGAGATCTGGATCGACCATGCCCGGGTGCGCGCGCTGCGCGTCAGCTATGTCGGCGAGCGCGGCTGGGAGCTGCACATGCGCGCCGAGGACGCGCGCGCGGTCTACCGGCGGCTGCGCGCGGCGGGCGAGGCCTTCGGCGTCGCCGACGCGGGGTATCGCTGCGTGTCGAGCCTGCGCCTGGAGAAGCACTATCTCTACTGGGGCGCCGACATCACGCCGGACGAGACGCCACTGGAGGCCGGGCTCGGCTTCTGCATCGCCTGGCGCAAGGGCGACTTCCTGGGCCGCGCCGCGCTTGAACGCCAGAGGGCGGCCGGCATCGAGCGGCGGCTGGCCTGGTTCGACGCGCCCGGCGACGCGCACTGGCATGGCGGCGAGGCGATCTGGCGCGGTGGGCGGATCGTCGGCACCGTCCGGTCGGGCGGCTACGGCCACACGCTGGGGCGCAGCCTCGCCTGCGGCTATGTCGCGCTGCGCGACCTCGAGGATCATGGCGACGGGTTCGAGATCGAGGCCTTCGGCGCGCGCGTCGCGGTCGCGCGGCACGACCGAGCGCCGTACGATCCCGCCGGGGCGCGGCTGCGCGGCTGACCCCGCGCCTGCGCTTCAGACGCCGGCGAGCGCCTGGCGCAGCGGCATCGCCGTCACGCGGCTTCCGGCCGGCAGCGCCGGTGCGCCGGGCGGCCGCATCAGCAGGGCGTCGGCGCGCGCGAGCACGCTCAGCATCGAACTGTCCTGACGCGCGAAGGCGGTCGCCACCTGCGCGCCGCCCGCGCCGCGCGCCAGCGTCGCGCGCAGATAGTCCTGGCGCTGGTCGTTGGCGGGCAGGGGCGCGCCCAGCACGGCGTCGATCTCGGGATGGGCCAGA
Organism: Alphaproteobacteria bacterium; assembly: GCA_044359885.1. Classification (GTDB taxonomy): domain Bacteria; phylum Pseudomonadota; class Alphaproteobacteria; order CACIAM-22H2; family CACIAM-22H2; genus CAIOSQ01. The sequence continues at coordinate 3,881 of JBIKLI010000059.1, forward strand.
TCGGCGGCACCAAGCAGGCGCAGCAGCGCCGGGCGCAGGAACAGGACGCAGCAGACCATCGCCGAGACCGGGTTTCCGGGCAGCCCCAGCATCGGGACGCCGCCGACGCGACCGAACATCAGCGGCTTTCCCGGGCGCATCGCGATGCGCCAGAAATCGAGTTCGAGCCCGGCCTGCGCCAGCGCCGAGCGCACCAGGTCGCGCTCGCCGACCGAGGCGCCGCCGGTCGTCACCAGCAGGTCGGCGCCCGCGGCGCCGCGGGCCATTTCCTGCACCGCGTCGGCGCGGTCCGGCGCGATGCCCAGCTGGACCGGCTCGCCACCCCAGCACCGCACGAAGGCGCCGATCGCCAGCGCGTTCGAGGAGACGATCTGGTTGGGTCCGATCGGATCGCCCGGCAGCACGATTTCGTCGCCGGTCGCAAGGATGGCCACGCGCGGGCGGCGCGCGACCTCCAGCCAGGGCCGGTTCATCGCCGCCGCGAGGCCAAGCTGGCGCACCCCGATCACGTCGCCCTTCGCGAGACCCCGGTCCCCGGCGCGGAAATCGAGTCCGGCCGGGCGGACATGGCGGCCGGTCGCCGTCGCCTCAAGCACCCGCACGCGCGCGCCGTCGGCTTCGGTGTTCTCCTGGATGACGACGGTGTCGGTGCCGGCCGGCACCGGCGCGCCGGTGAAGATGCGCACGCATTCGCCGGGGCCGACCGCGCCGTCGAAGGCGCCGCCGGCATGCGCGGCGCCGATGCGGCGCAGTTCGGCCGGCGCCTGCGCGACGTCCGCGCCGCGCACCGCGTATCCGTCCATGGCCGAGACCGCCGCCGGTGGCTGGGTCACGCGCGCGACCACGTCGGCGGCCAGCACCCGGCCCAGCGAGTCGGCGACCGGAACGGTCTCGCTGCCGCAGGGCTGCAGCGCGGCGACGATGCGCGCGAGCGCGGTCTCGACCGGGATCATCCGCGCGCCTCGAAGACGCCCGACTTGCCGCCGCTCTTGTGGACCAGACGAATATCGGCGATGCGCATGCCGCGGTCGATCGCCTTGCACATGTCGTAGACGGTCAGCGCGGCGACCGACACGGCGGTCAGCGCTTCCATCTCGACCCCGGTGCGCCCGGAGGTCTTGACCTCGGCCTCGATGTCGACGGCGCTGCGCCCGGCGTCGGTCCGCAGATCGATCGTGATCGCCGCCAACGGCAGCGGATGGCAGAGCGGGATCAGGTCATGGGTCCGCTTCGCGGCCATGATGCCGGCCAGCCGCGCCACGCCCAGGACGTCGCCCTTGCCGATCTCGCCCTCGGCGATGCGTCGCAGCGTTTCCGGCTCCATCAGCACGGTCCCGCGGGCGATCGCGACGCGCGTCGTGACGTCCTTGGCGGAAACGTCGACCATGCGCGCGCGGCCCTGCGCGTCGAAATGCGTGAGATCGCCCGTCATGCGCCGGTCTCCGGTGTCCCGAGCAGCGCGCGCGTCGCCGCCTCCAAGTCCGCCTGCCGCATCAGCGATTCGCCGACCAGCATCGCCTGCGCGCCGGCGGCGGCGACGCGCGCGACGTCCGCGGCCGAGGCGATGCCGCTCTCGGCGACCAGGAAGCGCCCGGCCGGCGCGCGCGCGGCCAGCCGCTCGAAGGTCGCGAGATCGACGCGCAGGCTGCGCAGGTCGCGGTTGTTCACGCCCAGCAGGGCGCCGTCCAGCGCCAGCGCCATGTCGAGTTCGAGAGGATCGTGGACTTCGGCCAGCACATCGAGGCCCAGGTCGCGCGCCAGCCGGTAGAGCGCGCCGCAGGTCGAGGGATCGAGGGCCGCCATGATCAGCAGCACGCAATCGGCGCCCAGGGCGCGCGATTCGAGGATCTGGTAGGGATCCAGCACGAAGTCCTTGCGCAGCGCCGGCAGGCAGACCGCGGCGCGCGCGGCCACCAGATCCTCGTCGCGGCCCTGGAAATGCGGTCCCTCGGTCAGCACCGACAGCGCTGCGGCCCCGCCGGCCTCATAGGCGCGGGCGAGGACGGGCGGATCGAAATCGGCGCGGATCAGTCCTTTCGACGGCGACGCCTTCTTGATCTCGGCGATCAGCGCCGGCCGGCCGGGACGGGCCGCGCGTGCGAGCGCCGCCGCGAAGCCGCGCGGCGGGGGAAGCGTCGCGACGCGGGCCTCCAGCCAGGCGGCAGGAAGCCTGGCCGCGCGGGCGGCGACGTCGCGGCGCCGCAGCGCGCAGATCCGGTCGAGCGCGTCGCTCATCGCCGCCGCCTCAGCCGGCGGGCGGCGTGTTGGTGATGGCGATCAGCTGCGACAGCGTCGCCATCGCGGCGCCGGAGTCGATCGCCTGCATGGCCAGCTGCGCGCCCTCGGCGAGGGTCTGGACCTTTTCCGCCACGATCAGCGCGGCGGCGGCGTTGAGCAGCACGATGTCCCGGAAGGCGCCCGGCTTGCCGCCCAGCAGCGCCATGATCGCCGCGCCGTTTTCGGCCGGCGTGCCGCCCTTGAGGTCGGCGATGTCGGCGCGCGGCAGGCCGGCATCCTCCGGCGCGATCGAGAAGCGCCGCACGGTGCCGCCGCGCAGCTCGGCAATCGCCGTCGGGCCGGTGGTGGTGATCTCGTCCATGCCGTCGCTGCCATGCACGACCCAGGCGCGTTCGGAGCCCAGATTGCCGAGCGTCGCCGCCAGCGGCTCGATCCATCTTTCCGCGAAGACGCCCACCAGCTGGCGCCGCACCAGCGCCGGGTTGGAAAGCGGCCCCAGAAGGTTGAAGATCGTGCGCGTTCCCAGCTCCACGCGCGGACCGGCGACGTTGCGCATCGCGGCATGGTGCCGGGGAGCCATCATGAAGCCGATCCGCGCTTCGGCGATCGCGCGTTCGATCGTGGCGAAATCGGCGTCGGTATTGACGCCCAGGACGGTCAGCACGTCGGCGGCCCCCGAGCGCGAGGACAGGGCGCGGTTGCCATGCTTGGCGACCGGCACGCCGCAGGCCGCGACCACCAGCGACGTGGCGGTCGAGACGTTCCAGGTGCCGATGGCGTCGCCGCCCGTTCCGACGATGTCGATGGCGTCGGCCGGCGCGCGGATCTTGGCCGCCTTGGCGCGCATCACGCCGGCGGCACCGGTGATCTCGTCGATGGTCTCGCCGCGGACCCTCAGGGCCATCAGGAAGCCGCCCATCTGGGCGGGAGTGGCGTTGCCGGACATCAGCGCCTCGAAGGCGGCGCGGGCCTCCTCCAGCCCGAGCGACCGACCGTCGGCCACGCGTGCGATCAGGGCCTTCATCTTGTCCATGTCGACGGTCATCGCGCGGGGCCGCCCTTCGATCGGATGGGAACCCGAGTTTTCGGCGCTTTGCCGGGTCTTTGCAACCCTTTCGGCCGGCGCCGGACTGGCGCATATAAGGGGAGCATGAGCGCGACCGTCACCTTCCGGATCGAGGGCATGACCTGCGCGGCCTGCGTCGCGCGGGTCGAGAAGGCCTTGCTGCGCGTTCCCGGCGTCGAGGCCGCCGCCGTCAGCCTTGCGACCGAGCGTGCGGACATCCGCATCGCCCGCCCCGAGGCCGAGGCGATCGCGGATCTGGCGGCGGCCATCGGCGCGGCCGGCTATTCTGGCCATCCGCTCGGGGCGGGCGCGGCGGGCGATGCCGGAACGATCTCGCGCCGGGACAAGCTGCGCGTCGGCGCAGGGCTGCTGCTGGCGCTGCCGCTGGTGGCGGAGATGCCGGCGCATTTCGGGATGCCCGTGCCGCGTCTGCCGCCACTGCTGGCGCTGGCGCTGGCAGCCATCGTGCAGTTCTCCCCCGGGCTCGGTCTCGATTTCTACCGGGCGGCATGGTCCGCGCTGCGCGCCCGGGCCGGCAACATGGATCTGCTGGTCGCCATCGGCACCAGCGCCGCCTTTGCGGCAGGCGCGGTCGCGATCCTTCGCGACCCGTTCGGGCATCCCGTCCATTATCTCGAAGCTTCGACGGTGGTGATCGCCCTCGTCGTGCTGGGCCGGACCTTGGAGGCCCGCGCGCGGCGCGGCGCGGCGCGGGCGATCCGGGCGCTCGCCGCCCTCGCGCCGGACCGGGCGCGCGTCGAGCGCGACGGGCGCGAAAGCGAGGTCGCGGCCAGCGACGTGGCGCTCGGCGACATCGCGATCGTCCTGCCTGGCGAGCGGATCCCGGTCGACGGCGTCGTGCGCAGCGGCATCAGCCAGGCCGACGAGTCGCTGATCACGGGCGAAAGCCGGCCGGTCGAAAAGGTTCCGGGCGACCTGGCGATCGGCGGCAGTGTGAACGGCGATGGCATCCTGCGGATCGAGGCGCAGGCGGTGGGCGCGCGCACGACGCTGGCGCGAATCGTGGCGCTGGTGGAGCGCGCCCAGTCCTCGAAGGCGCCTGTCCAGAGGCTGGTCGACCAGGTGGCGGCCATCTTCGTTCCCGTCGTGCTGGCGTTGGCCGGAACGAGCTTCCTTGGATGGTGGCTGGTCGCCGGGGATGCCGGCACCGGTCTCTATGCGGCGGTCAGCGTCCTGGTGATCGCTTGCCCCTGCGCGCTTGGGCTCGCCACGCCGATGGCGGTCGTGGCCGGCTGCGGGGCTGCCGCACGCCATGCGATCCTGGTGAAGGACGCGGCCGCGCTCGAGCGCCTGGCCCAGGCTGACGCGGTCGTGTTCGACAAGACCGGCACCCTGACCGTCGGGCGGCCCGTGGTCGAGAAGCTGGTCGCTGCGCGTCCCGGCGGAGAAGATCACCTGCTCGGACTGGCGGCCGCGGTCGAGCGCGGCAGCGCGCATCCGCTGGCGCGCGCGATCGTCGCCTGCGCGGCCGAGCGCGGCATCCGGCCGCCGACGCCGGCGCAGCTCGAGTCGATCCCGGGGCGCGGAATCAAGGCTCGGATCGACGGGGCGCTGGTCATCCTCGGCACGGCCGAACTGATGCAGCAGGCGGGGCTCGACATCTCGGGGCTCGACACGGCGGTCGCGGAATTCGACGCCCTGGGGCTGACCCGGGTCTTCGTGGCGCGCGACGGCGTGGTGATCGGCGCGATCGGCATCGGCGACCCGATCCGGCCGGACGCCGCCGGCGCGATCGCCCGCCTTGCCGGCCGGGGTATGCGCGTCCTGATGGCGACCGGCGACGCGCAGGCGGCGGCGGCGCGCGTCGCGGCGGCGCTGGGCATCGGCGAGTTCCGGGCCGCGGCGCGGCCTCAGGCGAAGCTCGAACTGGTCGACGCGCTGAAACGCGAGGGGCGCGTGGTCGCCGTGGTCGGCGACGGGGTCAACGACGCGCCGGCGCTGGCTGCCGCGGATATCGGGCTCGCGGTCGGCGGCGGCGCGGACGCGGCGCTGGAGACGGCGGGGGTCGCGCTGATGCGCGCCGACATCGCGCTGGTGGCCGACGCCATGGATCTGGCGCGTGCGACGCGGGCGCGGATCCGCGAGAACCTGTTCTGGGCGTCGGTGTTCAATCTCGCCGGCCTGCCGGCGGCGGCGCTGGGACTGCTCGACCCGATGATCGCCGGCGGCGCCATGGCCTTCTCGTCGCTGGCGGTGGTGCTCAATTCGCTGCGGCTGACGCGCTGGCGTCCGCCGCCGCGCGGTTGAGGCCGGCGGACCGATGCGCATGCGCGGTGTCCTCGTGCCTGCCCTCGCCCTGGTGGTGGCGGCGCTGCTGGCCAATCTCTATGTCGCGGTGCCGCAGCGCGGCGGCGAACAGGACCTCGCCACGCTGGTCGTCGAGGCCGAACCCGAACCCGACGCCGCGGCGACGCCGGACGCGGCGCCCTCGCCTCCGCCGGCCGGATCGCCGGACCCCGTCGCCGCCGGGGAGGAGGCGGTGCCGCTGGTTCCCGTCGCCGGCAGCCGGCGGCGCGCAAGCGACGCCGAATGGGAGCGGCGGGCGGTGCCGGTGATGTCGCTGGCCCCCGACCGGGCCATGGTGGCGATCATCATCGACGACATGGGCCTGGATCGTGTGCGGGCGAACCGTGTGCTCGCGCTTCCCGGGCCGTTGACGCTGTCCTTCCTTCCCTATGGCCGGGATGCGCCCGCGCTCGCGATCCTGGCGCGCCAGCGTGGCCACGAGATCCTGCTGCACATGCCCATGCAGTCTGTCGGCGGGGCCGATCCGGGGCCCCATGCGCTGACCGTGGATCTGGCCGCTGTGGAGATCCGTGCCCGGGTCGGGGCCGCGCTGGACCGCTTCGGCGACGCCATCGGCCTCAACAACCACATGGGCAGCCGCTTTACCGCCGAGCGGCGGCTTCTGGTTCCGCTGGTCGAGGAACTCGCCGCGCGGGGCCTGGTCTTCGTCGATTCGCGCACCGTGACGAACTCGCAGGGCGCGCTGGCCGCCGAAGAGGTCGGCGTACCGTTTGCGGCGCGCGACGTGTTTCTGGACAATGACCTGTCGCCGGAGGCGCTGCGCGGTCAGTTCGAGGAACTGGAGCGGGTCGCGCGACGCCGCGGCCACGCGGTCGCCATCGGCCATCCCCACGATGCGACGCTGGCGGCGCGCGCCGCCGGGCTGGCGCCGGTGGGGGGGCGGGGGGTGCAGATCGGCCCGGTCTCCGCGATCGTTCGCCGCATGATGGATCGGGCAACGCCGCGGCCTTGACGCGCGGCGGATTGCGGCGCGTGATCGCGGCGTCGGTACGCGGAGGATCGAAGCGGATGGCGCGTTTTCTGGTCGAAGGCATGACATGCGATGGCTGCGCGCGGGCCGTGGCGCGCGCGGTCGAGGCGGCGCTGCCGGGGCATCGGGTCGTCGTCGACAGGGCCGGCGGATGGATCGAACTGATCGGCGAGCCGGCCGACGAGGCGCGACTCGCGGACGCGGTCGGCGGCGCGGGCTTCGTCTGGCGCGGCGCGGCCCCGCGTCAGTTCTGATAGAGGCGCTCGACGGCCGCCTTGTCGACGACGACGTTCAGTCGCTCGCGCAGGGCACGTACATATTGCTGGCTGATCTCGCCCGCGATCGCCTGTTCCAGCCCGTCGGCGATCCGGCTGCGCGCCGATGCCCCGGCCTGCGGATCGGCCGGAACGACGTCGGTCAGCCGGACAACCAGATAGCCGTCCGCCGCAGCGGCGATGCCGGGGTCGCCGGGCTTCAGCGCGAAGAGCTGCGCCGCCAGCGCCGGGCCCTCGGCCTGGGCGCCGTTGTCGGCGCGCCCGTCGCGCCGGATGTCCAGCGTCGTCTCGATCTGGGCGCCGGCCTGCGTCGCGACGTCGTCGAGGGCGCGGCCGCCGCGCAGGGCGTCGACCATCGCCTGGGCGCGCGCGCGCGCCGCGGCGCTGCGCTTCTCGGCTTTCCACAGCGCCAGGGCCTCTTCGCGCACGGCGGCGAGGGCTCGGCGCTGGCTTGGGGCGACGCTGTCGGCGCGCAGGAAGAAATAGGCACCGGCCCGGGTCTCGATCAGGCCGGAATCGCGTCCGATCGGCGCCTCCAGAAAGGCCCGCAATGCTTCCGGCGCCGCGGCGAAGGCCGCGACGGGGCGCCCGATCCGGTCGCGGCCGGCGGCGTCGACAGCCTCGACGGCGATCACCGGGATGCCGGCGGCGGCGGCGGCGTCCGGCAGCGGCCGGCCTTCGTTCACGCCTTCCTCGATCCGGGTGGCGATCCGGTAGGCGGTCTCCGTCGCCACGCGTCGCGCGTATTCATCGGCCAGCCGGGCGCGAAGCGTCTCGAAATCCGGCTCGAAACCGGGCTCGATGGCGGTGACGCGGGCGACGAACACGCCGAGCGGCGTGTCGATCGGATCGCTGGGTGTTCCCTCGGACAGGGCGAAGAGCGGCCGCGACAGCTCGGCCGGCAGGCTGGTGGGGGTCACGCGGCCGAAGGCGCGGACCTGTTCGGGCGTCTGGCCAGCCGCCGCCGCGACGGCGAGGAAATCCTCTCCGGAGTCGAGCCGCTGGCGGGCGGCATCGGCTGCGGCGCGGTCGTCGAATCGGATCATCTCGATGCTGCGCCGCTCGGGCGTCGAGAATTCCCGCTTGCGGGTCTCGAACTCGGTGCGCAACTGCGGCTCGTCGATGGGAACCGACGCCCGGACTTCCTCGTAGCCGATGCGCACGACGATGCCGCCGCGCAGTTCGGGATCGGTGAAGCGCTCGGCATTGGCCTCGTACACCGTCTGCAATTCGGCATCCGAGGGAAGGCCGGGGTCGTCACCGGCGCTGGCGGGCACGCGAAGGAACTGGCCGCGCCGCTTCTCTTCGCGGTGCCTGAACAGCGCGTCGGCCAGCGCGCCGGGCACCAGGGCTCCCAGGGACACCGCCTCGACCAGGGCGCCGCGGGCCGCGTCACCCCGCACCAGATCGACATAACGCTGCTCGTTGAAGCCGTTATCCTGCAGCAGGCGCCGGAAGGCGTTGGCGTCGAACAGGCCGTTGATGCGGAAATTCGGATCGTCCTGGATCCGCTGGCGGACGACCCCGTCGCTGACCACCAGAGACAGGCTCTGGGCGGCCCGGTCCAGGGTCCATTGGTTGGCGACCCGTTCGGCGGTCTGGTCGGCCAGCCCGAACTGCCTGATCACGTCGCGGTCGATGTCGCCGATGGACCGGCGCAAGCGATCCAGGTCGCGCTGGAACTCCAGGCGCAGAACATCCGCCGGGACCGGGTCGCCGGCGATGGCGATCGCCGGCGTCTCGCCGCGCTGCAGGAAACGATAATCGCCGATGCCCCAGACGGCGAAGGACAGGACAAGCAGGAAGAACAGGACCTTGACGACGACGCCGGCCGTCTTGTCGCGGATGGTCTGGAGCATGGATGCGTGTCCTCGCGAAGGGGGCGAACTATAGAAACGCGGAACACTCGGGGCAAGCTTTTGCCGGGCCTCGATTATTCGTATCCTCGGCGCATCGGGTGACGGGTCCGGGGGCCCGCGGGAGCCGCATCGCCATGCCATCGCGCCGCCACTACACGATCGGGAACTGGAAGATGAACGGGCGCTCGCCGGCGGCGCAGTCGCTGGCCGCCGCCATCCGGTCCGGCGCACCCGGGGGGCGCACGACGCTGGTCGTCTGTCCGCCCGCGACATTGCTGGTGCCGGTGGCGAATGTTCTGGCCGGAGGCCCGGTTCTGCTGGGGGGGCAGGATTGCCATGTCCGCGAGGCCGGCGCCTTCACCGGCGACATCGCGGCGGAGATGCTGGCAGATGCCGGATGCCGGTTCGCGATCGTCGGCCATTCGGAGCGCCGCGCCGGCCATGGCGAGGACGACGCCATGGTCGGGGCCAAGGCAGCCGCGGCCCTGCGCGCGGGCCTGATCCCGGTGCTTTGCATCGGTGAGACCCTGGACCAGCGGGAATCCGGCATGACCCGCGAGGTCCTGAACCGGCAGATCGCGGGCGGTCTGCCGCCCGGCGCGGATCCGGCGACGCTCGTCCTTGCCTATGAGCCCGTCTGGGCGATCGGCACCGGAAGGGTTGCCACGCCAGATCAGGTCGCCGAGGCTCATGGGTGGATTCGGGCAGCGCTCGAGAGCGCTGCGGGGCGGAGCGCCTCCTACTCGATCCTTTATGGCGGATCGGTGAAGCCCGAGAACGCTGCCGCATTGTTCGCGCTTGACGATGTCGATGGTGCGCTTGTCGGCGGTGCCAGCCTCGTCGCGACCCAGTTTCTGGCGATCGCGGCGGCTGCCGGGCCGGCCTGATCGCGCGCATTTGCCGCCGCTCCCGGCGCCGCCGCGACGCGTTCCGGCGGGAATAAGCATTTGTTCAGTGTTTCGAGCGAATGCAAAGGATCCGAAACTTTCGATCTATTGCGCTGCGCCAGGCATTAACGGAAAACTCAGAACTCCTTTCTGTCGGTGAAATGACGCGATGGCCATGACGCCCCAAGCCGTATCCGCGCCATTCGACATTGGTGCCTCTGGACGCGGCCCGGAAGTCCTCGATGCCCCGAATGGGGGCCAGATTGGCATTGCCGGCGGCGAGTTCGTCCTTCGGGCGACCTACACGCGCCGTGGCGACGACCTGGTCCTGAGCGACGGCGACGGCCGCGTGGTGGTGATCCGCGGCTATTTCGTCCAGGCCGATCCGCCGCTGCTGGTTTCGGAGGAAGGGCATCGTGTCGAGGGCGATCTTGCCCGGTCGCTGGCGCGGGCGATGACGCCGGCGATGCTGGCGCAGGCGGGACCGGCGGCGGCGGCGAGCGATGCGGGTTCCGCGCCGATCGGTCGCGTCGACCGGCTGAGCGGCACGGTGACGGCGCTGCGGCCCGACGGCACGCGGCGCGAATTGCAGGCCGGCGACGAGATCTTCCAGGGCGAGTTGCTGCAGACGGGGGCGCGCAGCGCGGTCGGCATCGTCTTCGCCGACCGCACGACGATGTCGCTGAACGAGAACGGCCGGATGCTGCTGGACCGTTTCGCGTTCGATCCGGGGGCGCGGCGCGGCGTGCTCAATCTCTCGGTGCTGCAGGGCGCGTTCCTGTTCGTGTCCGGCGAGATCAACAAGATGCAGCAGGACCCGCTGATGCAGGCGTCGACGGCGCCGGGTCAGTCGCCGATGACGATCCGCACGCCGGTGGCGACGATCGGCGTGCGCGGGACGATCGGCGGCGGCAACATCCAGGGCCAGGGCGCACCGAACACCTTCACGCTGTTCCCCGATCCGGCGAACCCGGCGCAGGCCTCGGGCATGATGGTGATCGAGAACGCCAGCGGCCAGACCCAGGTCCTGCAGAGCCCGTTCTCGGCGACGACGGTGGCGAGCTTCCTGGCGGCGCCGTCGGTGCCGGTGACCGTCAGCCCGCAATTCGTGGTCCAGACCTTCAGCCTGGCGATCACGACCCTGCCGCCCACGCCACCGCCGGCCACCGGCGGGAGCGGCGGCGGCAGTGGCGGCGGCGGCGGCGGCGGCGGTCAAGCGCAGCAGGCACAGGGGCAAGGGCAAGGGCAAGGCCAGGGGCAAGGACAGCAGCAGCCGGCGGGCGAGGGACAGCCGCAACAGCAGGCGCAGCAACAGCAACAGCCTCAGCAGCCGCAACAGCAGCAGCAGGCTCCGCAGCAGCCGCAAACGCCGGAAGGCCAGCAACAGCAGCAACCGCAACAACAGCAGCAGCAACCGCAGCAGCAGCAACAGCAGCCGCAGCAGCAGGCTCCTCAGCAGCAGGCCACTGCAGAAAGCGCGCCCGCGCCGCAGCCGTCGGCCCAGAACCCTGTGCTTGCGGCTTTGCTTGTGGCGGCAGGGGCCCAGGCGACCGCGCTTCAGGCGCAGCTGCAGGCCCCACCGGCCACGCCAGCGACGACGGCTCCGGTGGCGCCCGCAGCGGCGACCGCGCAGCCGACAACGATCACGCAGCCGCAGACCATCACCGCGCCCACGACCCAGCTCAGCGCCTCGCAGAGCAGCTTCGGTTCCGCCTTCAACGCGGCGTCCAGCTCCGGCGGCACGCGCGAGAGCGCGGCCCAGCAGACGACGTCACAGACCGTGGCGCAGTCACTGGTCCAGTCGTCGACGCCGACGCAGAGCGCCGTCGCGCAGACCGAGCCAGAACCGCAGCCTGTGGTCAGCGAGCGCCCGACCGAAACCGTCGTCGTGCCGGTCGTCCCGGTCCCGACGGTGGAGACGCGATCCGATGGCAGCGTTCTGGTGACCGGGACGCGCCTGGGCGACACGATCGCCGGCACGGTGCATGACGACACGCTGCTGGGCGGTGGCGGTAGCGACGTCCTTTCGCCTGGCGGTGGCGCCGACCAGGTCGAAGGCGGGGCCGGCGACGACGTCGTCCGGCTCGGCTCGGACGGCGCCGACGACATCGTCGATGGCGGCGACGGCACCGACATCGTCGATTACAGCGGCGCGCTCGGCGGGGTGCAGATCGATCTTGCCAATGGACGGGCCAGCGATCGGCTCGCGGTGGCGGCAGCGGAGGACATGTTCTCGGCCCTGTCGGCCAGCAGCGGTATCGGCAGCGACCGGATGATCGGGATCGAGGGGGCGATCGGAAGCGATTTCGCCGACATCATCCTCGGCAGCGCGGCGGCGGACACGATCGATGGTCGCGGCGGCGGTGACACCCTGTTCGATGGCGGCGGCGCCGATCGCGTGGCCGGCGGCGCCGGCAACGACCTGATCCTGCTGCTGGCCGACGGAGCCGACGACAGCGTCGATGGCGGCGAGGGCGCCGACACGCTCTCCTTCGCGAACGCTTCGGCGACACGCGGCGTCGTTGTCGACCTGGCGACCGGCATCGCGGTCGACAACGGGGCCGGATCCAGCGGCGCCTCGGGGTTCGGAACCGACCGGATCGCCGGGATCGAATTCGTGATCGGAACCGAACAGGCAGACATCCTGCGCGGTGGCGCCGGCAATGACAGCTTCATGGGCGGCGGCGGTGCCGACACGATCGAGGGCGGCGGCGGCGACGACGTCGCCTATGTCGATGCGAACGGCGGCGATCTGTTCATCGGCGGCGCGGGCGTCGACACGCTCTGGCTGACCGAGCGTCTGGCGAGCGCCTATACCCTGTCCGGCGCCGGTGGCACCGCGACGCTGACCCCGACCGTCGCCGAGGGGGGCGCGCCGATCCGCTTCAGCGGCATCGAGTTCCTGCGCTATGCCGACGGCAGCGGCGCGTCGATCAACGCGCCGACCGATATCCGCCTTTCGGCCACGACGATCAGCGAGAACCTGTCGGGCGCGACGGTGGGCACGCTCAGCGTCGACGATCCCGATGCCGGGTCGGCTTTCGTGGTCGCGCTGTCGGACAGCCGTTTCGAACTGGCCGGTGCCTCGGCGCTGCGGCTCAAGGCCGGGCAGGTGCTGGATTTCGAGACCGAGCCGCGCGTCACGCTGCAGGCGACCGCGACGGATGCCACGGGCCTGTCGGTGACGCGCAGCTTCACGCTGTCGGTCGTCGACACGCCCGAGATCCCGAGCCTGGATGTCGCGCCCGTTTCGGGTCTCGAGGACACGGCGATCGGGCTCTCGATCACCGCCGCCTCTTCCGGTGTCGGCGAGGCGGGCAGTTTCTCCGTCACGATCGCGGGCGTTCCCCAAGGGGCCAGC
>JBIKLI010000323.1:0-4879 GCA_044359885.1 Alphaproteobacteria bacterium
GGTCCGCAACCCCGTTCCGGCAGTGGCCTCGATCGCGACCCGGAACGCCGGCAGGTCCGTGGGATCGGTCGTGAAGGGGCAGATCGTTACCGATCCGATCTCGGCGAAGGCCTCGCCTTGCAGGATGACGACAGGACGGGGCTTGCCGGCGTAACGGGGGCCGCCAGCGACCGTCCAGATCTCACCACGCCTCATCGGTATTCAGCCAGGAGATCGAGTCCACGAAGTCCTGGTCGTCCTTCGCATGCGGGCTTTCATTGGCCAGGCGACACTGGCGACGCATTTCCTCGGCAAAGCCCGGGGCGCGCGTGTCGGGGACCCAGATCTGGATCGGGCGCAGACCCTGGGCGCGAAGCCGCGCGCGATGCGCCTTCACCTTCGCGCGGGTGCGTGACTTTGCGGTCTTGGTGGCGTCGGACATCTCGACCTCAGTTACATGTAACTTATTCGCTTCGGCTGCACGGCGCAATGGGCAGGCCCGCGTGCGCGCCGCGCCCGAACCCCAGACGCCGTCCTGCTCGGCGGTCGTTTGTCGCGCGGCACGTCGGATCGGGCCAAACACGCATCGGTGGTATCCGGGGCGGCGCGTCATCCCTCGCCGATGCCCGCGCGATGGACCGGCCGCGCACTCCCGCCGACGCGGCCATTGTGCCGCGCGCCATCGGCATGCGATGGCTCGCGGCATCCCCCCGCCCAGGAGCCTCGCCCCATGCCCGTCGCGCCGTCCAATATCGTCTTCGACGTCGGCAATGTCCTGATCGAGTGGGATCCGCGGAATCTCTATCGCCGGATCTTCGACGATCCGGCGCGCATGGAGTGGTTCCTCGCCAATGTCTTCACCTCGGCGGTGAACCTGGAATGCGATCGCGGGCTTGCCTTCGCCGACGCGGTGGCGATGGTGACCGCGCGCCATCCGGAGCATGAAGAGGCGATCCGCGCCTTCGACACGCGCTGGGGGGAGATGGTGCCCGGCCCGATCGCGGGCAGCGTCGCGCTGCTCGAGGAGATCCGGCGCAAGGGCATTCCGGACTACGCGATCACCAATTTCTCGCGCGAGAAATTCCCGCTCGCCGCCGCGCGCTTCGACTTCCTGCGCGGCTTCCGCATGGTCGTGGTCTCGGGCGAGGAGGGGATCGTGAAGCCCGATCGCGCGATCTACGAGCTGTTCCTGGCGCGCGCGGGGCTGGCGGCGGAGAGCTGCGTCTTCATCGACGACTCGCCCGCCAATGTCGCAGGCGCGCGCGACGCGGGCATGCATGCGCTCCATTTCCGCGGCACGGAGATCCTGCGCGCGGAACTGCGCGCGCTTGGCTTTGCGCTGTGAGTGCAAGCGGCCCGAGGCGTTCGGCGCAGCATCGATGGCTTGACTCGTTGTTACACTTGACGTAACACCGCCTGAGCGCGAGTGTCGACGGGTGATCGAAAGCTTTGCCTGCAAACGAACGGCGCTCGTGTCCCTCGGCGAATGCCCCAGGGGCTTCGCTATGGACATTGCAGTCGTCGCGCGGCGGAAACTGCGCATGCTGGACGCGGCGAAACGCCTCGAGGATCTGCGTATTCCGCCGAGCAACCGGCTGGAAGCACTCAAGGGCGACCGGCGCGGCCAGCACAGCGTCAGGATCAACGATCGCTGGCGCCTGTGCTTTGTCTGCCAGGACGGCGGCGCCTGGGACGTCGAGATCGTCGATTACCATTGAGGGAGACCCGTATGGCTGCGACACGTGTTTCGATCGACCGGGCGACGCTCGATGCGGGCCGCGCGGGGCTTGCCAGGCTGTCGACCGGACGGATGCTGCCGCCGGTGACGCCGGGAGAGGTGCTGCGCGCGGAGTTCCTGGAGCCCCTGGCCCTGTCGGCGCGCGCGCTGGCGCGCGATCTGGGCGTGCCGGCCAACCGCGTCACCGCGATCGTCAACGGCACGCGCGCGATCACCGCGGACACGGCGCTGCGCCTCGCGCGCCGCTTCGGCGTGTCGGCGGAGTTCTGGATGAACCTGCAGACCGCCCACGACCTGGAGATGGCGCGCCGCGCCGGGGCCGTCGCGGCGGCGCAATGATGCCGACGCCGGCGGACCAAGCCGGGACAGCGTCCGGGTCACGTCCCCGGTGGTACCTATCATCATGATAGGTGATGCGATTGACGGACTTCCGCTTACGACCTAGTCTGCACGTATCTCGAGTCGATGAATGCGCACGATGCCAGGAAAGCGGTGGCGAAACTCGCCGAAGCGGATCCGATCGCTCTCACGGCGCATGCCAGGGAACGAAACCGCAGCGCAGGCAGGGAACCGCTGACGCGCGAGCAGATCAGGAACTGCCTGATCCGCGGCGACATCACCGAAGGCCCCGTGCGCGACATCAGGGAGGATGGCTGGAAGCTTGGGCTCACGCGTATGCGTGGGCCGGAACGGCACGAGGTCTCTTGCGTGCTGCTCTGCGACCGGCTTGTCCTGATCATCACCGGCTACGAGTACCAGAAGAGGTCGCGATGACGACGCCCTACCACTACACCGAAAGCGGGCTCGACTACGTCTATCTGGTGGACGGTTTCGAGGTCATCGAGACCGCTTACGGGCCTGCCGTGCAGGTCATCCAGGCCGGCAAGCTGGACCGGGCTATCGCAGCGACGATCGTCGGCCTCCAGAAGCGCCTGACCGGCCAGGAGGTCAGGTTCCTGCGTGGATTGATGGACATCACGCAGCAGGAACTGGGCCGCCTGCTGGGCAAGGATGCGCAGACGGTGGCGCGCTGGGAGAAGGCCAAGACCGAAGTGCCGGCCACCGAGGACATCGCGCTGCGGCAGATCTATCTGGAGATGACCGGGCACCGCCGGACGTTCATCGATACCAGCCGCAAGGTCGCCCGTCTCACGCAGCGGCTGAGTTCGGTCATGTTCCGAACTCGTCGCCTGCAGAGGGGTCGGGCCGTCATCTGGTCGATGGCGGCGTAGGTGCGGCACACCTATCCGGGCCCTGCCCCGCGACCAACCCGGGACGGAGCCTGGATTACGCCCGCCGATGGCGCGTGGTAATCCGGGCTCCGTCCCGAGTTGATGCGAGTTGATGCACGGCGAAGGCCGCGCATGCCGGACGCTGCGAAACGCCTCCAGGACCTGCGTATTCCGCCGAGCAACCGGCTGCACGCACGCGTCGACGGCGCGCGCGCGATCGCCGCGGGACACCTCGCTGCGCCTCGCGCGTCACTGCGGCAGGGCGAAGAGGCGGCGGATGCGCGAGAGGATGTCGTCCGGCCAGGTCTGTTCGGCCTCCTGCCGTTCCTGCTGCGACAGGGTGCGTATCGCGGCCGTGTTGGCGAGGCGACGCCGCGCCATGGTCCGGCTCAGCCGGTCGGCGATCTCCGGACGCTCGCGCAGGATCGGCTCGAAGGCGTCGCGCGACAGTTCCCAGACCTGGGTCTCGCACAGCGCCGTCAGCGTCGCGCTGCGCGGCGCGCCGGTCAGCAGCGACATCTCGCCGAACAACTCGCCGGTGCCCAGCCGGGCCAGGGTGCGCGGGCCGCGGCCGGCGACCTCGACCGCCACCTCGATCGCCCCGAGTTCGACGATGAAGACGCTGTCGCCGGTCTCGCCCTCGCGCATGATCACGTCGCCGGACCGGAGCAGGCGCGAGACCATCGCCGCGGCGACGCGCGCGCGGATCGCCTCGTCGAGGTCGCGGAACAGGTCGACATAGCCGACCAGCCGCATCGCCCGCGAGCCCAGCGCCGCCGCCGCCGCGTCCGCGCTCCAGGGGCCGAGGCCCAGGACGTCGAGCGTGTACCAGACGCTGCGCGACACCTCGTGGCGCACCGCGTCGAGATCGGCATATCCCTCCAGCCAGAAATGGACCTCGTAGACGATGCGGGCGTCGTCCAGCGACGCGATGTGCACGCCGGGCGGCGGATCGCGCAGGACGGCCGGGGCCCGCAACGCCGCGCGCTCCAGGATGTCGCAGGCCGTGCCCGGCGCCACCCGGGCGTCGAGCGTCACCCGGATCTCGCTGCGATGGCGCGGGGTAGGCATGCTGAAATTGACGATCTGCGCCGCGGCGAGCTTGCTGTTCGGCAGCACGATCGTGTTGCCCTGGGGCGAGCGCAGCTGCGTCGCGCGCCAGTTCATCTCGACGACCAGCCCGACCGCGGCGTCGTCGATGCGGATCCAGTCGCCGACGCGATAGGGCCGCTGCAGGTTGAGGGCGATGCCGCTGAACAGGTCGGCGAGCGTGCTCTGCAGCGCGAAGCCCATCACCACGGCGAGCACGCCCGAGGCGGCGAGCATGCCCGCGATCGTCTCCTCGAACAGCGCCGAGACCAGGCCCAGCGCCGTGAACACGAAGACGACCGCGCGCACGACGTCGATCAGCAGCTTGGGCACCTGCACGCCGCGCTGCGCGAAGCTGGTCCACACGAAGCGTTCGAGCACGGTGAAGGCGAAGAAGGCGAGCGTCAGCCACCAGAGCGTGCCGATCGCCCGGCCGAAGGCGCCGACATAGGGCGCCAGCTCGGGGCTGGCGGCGCCGGGCAGCCGCGGCGCGAGGACCCAGCTGGCGGAGAGGCCGAGCAGCGCGACCGCGATGGCGAGCAGCCGGCGCAGCGCCTTGTCGCTGGTGCGCGCGCGCCGCCGCATCAGCCAGGCGGTCGCGAGCGCGCCAAGCGCGAGCAGGAGCAGGAATGGCGTCGTCAGCTGTGTCATCGGCGGTCTCGCGCTGCGGGGCCCGCCGGACAGCGGCGCCGGCCGGACCCGCACTCTGGCTCGATTTGCGTCGCCGCGCCAAGCCGCGGCCGCGGCGCGCGGCCCGGATCGCCCTCCCCGGTCGTCGTGGTCCGGCGCTATGCTTGCCGCCGGGGAATGCCGGGGGAGAGGCGCGGATGGATGCCGACAT
>JBIKLI010000324.1:0-4869 GCA_044359885.1 Alphaproteobacteria bacterium
CACGGTTTTCGCTGGGTCGGGCACTGTTGGAAGCCTCACGTCGGACGTTGCCGTCGCCCGTATATTCTTCGATACGACTAGTGCGGAGGCTGCGACTAAGCTTAGATTGGACGATTTCTCGCCTTTGTCTTCCAGGTTGAATGGGCAGCAGATCTCCGCTCTCAACGAGACCGCTGGGGACGACTTCGCAAACATTCTTCTCGCTATCGGTGGACGTGCGGAAAACGCTTCCCCCAACAGCGCCCTCAATTCCGGTACCGCCGAGGTCTATGGCCAAGGCGGCAACGACACGCTGATCGCGTTCGGCACCAACGTGAACCTGTCTGGCGGAACCGGAAACGACGTCTTCCTGATCGGCGACCGGAATACCGACGTGAAGATCTTCGACTTCGCGGCGGGCGACGTGATCGATATCGGGGCGTTGCTCGGGCCGGGCCAGACGATCGCGCAATGGCTCCAAGAGGCCGGCGGCTATAGGGAGTCGGTCGTCGGGACGGGCGCCAATGCCTCGGTGCTGATCGAGCATCTGGACGGACCCGCGGCGGGAACGGGGTCGATCGAGATCTTCGGCGTGTCCTCGGTCAGCGAATCGATGTTCACCGGCAATGCCGGGGTCAACCCGTTGATCGCCCAGATCCAGGCGGTCGTCGATCAGGCGTATCAAGCCTGACGCGACGGCGCGGGCGGCGCATCCCCCGGTGGGGACGCGCCGCCCTGCCCATGGGGGGCTGATCGCGATCATGCGCGCGGCGATGACGGCGTGTGCATCGATAATCTGGCTCATGCGAGGAAGCGAATGAGCGGCAGCGCAGCAGATTCCCTCCCCCTTGACGTGGCCGGCCTCGCCGGTGCGTCGCTGCCGCTGGCCGATGCGCGGATCCAGGGGTTGCCCGGTCACGGCGTGGCGATCGTGGTCATCGATACCGGTGCCGATCTGGACGATCCCGTCTTCGGTCCGGATGCGGACGCAAACGGGGTCTCGGACCGGATCCTGTTCCAGTACGATTTCGTCGGTGCCGGGGACGGCGACGCCTCCGACACCCATGGTCATGGAAGCGCGGTCGCGGCGGTGATCGCGTCGGGCGACGCCGCGCGACCGGGGATCGCCCCTGCGGCCGGATTGATCGTGCTGCGCGCCTTCGGGGACGATGGCCGCGCCAGCGCGCAGGACGTCGCCGAGGCGCTGGACTGGACGATCGCGAATGCCGGTCGCTTCAACATCGTGGCCGCCAATCTCTCCTTCGCGACCGGCGAACTGGGTGACGCCTCGGCCGCCGATATCCTGTCCGGCCGGCTGCGCGCCCTTGCCGAGGCGGGCGTGGTCGCGGTCGCCGCCGCCGGGAACCAATTGGCCGGGGCACCGGCTGGCGGCATCGCCTATCCGGCGGCCGATCCCTTCGCGTTGGCCGTGGGGGCCGTGGATCCCGCGGCGCCCGGGCGGGTCGCGGCGTTTTCGCCTGCCGGCGACGCGGTCGACATCCATGCCGGCGGCATGGCCCCCACCGGCCTCGGGCCGGATGACGGCCCGAGGCCGCTTTCGGGCACCAGCTTCGCCGCGGCGGAGGTCTCCGGGGTGGTGGCGCTGGCGCAGCAACTTGCGCTCCAGCAGTTCGGCCAGAGGCTGGATTTCGACACGATCCGCGACCTTTTGCGGCAGACGGGCACGCCGCTTGACGGGGCCGAGGGGGCAGCCGGGGCGCGCCGCGTCGATCCGACGGCGTTGACCGACGCGATCCTGTCGGCCGCACCCGAAGACCTGGGCTTCGCCGCGACCGTCGCGGATGGCGCCGGTGCGGCCGTCGTCGCCGCCGCGACGCCGGCGGACATCCCCGATGGCGGCGCGATCTTCGCGATCGCCTCGGACGAGACGCCCGCAGCCCAGGAAGGGATCGTCTTCCATTGGCGCAGCCGCGCGCTGCTGTCGGAAACGACCGTGGCGATGTCGGGCGGTGGCGGCGCGTCCAGCGGCATGACGGATGCGGCGGGCCGCTATGTCCTGACCGCGCCGGCCGCGACCGGCAACACGATGACGCTGTCGCGCGGGACCGCCGACGCCGCCGATGCGATCGGCGCCGAGGACGCGCTGGCGGCGCTGAAGATCGCGGTCGGCCGCAATCCGAACCCCGACCCCGACGGCAGCGGGCCGCAGCAGCCGCGCCTCGCCTCTCCCTACCAATTCGTCGCCGCCGACGTTAATGGCGACGGGCTGGTCGATGCGCAGGACGCGCTGGGGATCCTGAGGATGGTCGTCGGGCGCGCCGGCGCGCCGGCCCGCGCATTGCTCTTCGTGCGCGAAGAGGCGGATTTCTGGAACGAGTCCACCAGCACCGTGACGCTGCGATCGGATTTCGTCGCCTACGACAAGGCCCCGTTCGCGGTCGATCCCGCGAGCGGGACGGCGCGCAACTTCGTCGCCGTGCTGCGCGGCGATGTCGACGGCAACTGGACGGCCGCCGGGGCCCAGATCCTGGAAAACGCGTATTTCGGCGCGCTGTCCGCTTCCATGGGCAACGCGCCGGCCGCGTTCTGGGGGTTCGAAGGCACTGTCGATCTCGGCGCGGCGGGCCGGGTGATCGACGGGTATGTCGCGGGCGCCACGGTGTTCCGCGACGTCAATCGCAACACCCTGCTCGATCCCGGCGAGCCCAGCACGACGACCGGGTCCACCGGGGCCTTTGCCGGGCTTGGCGGCAGCCTCAACGATCCGATCGTGGCGCGTGGCGGGACGGACATCACCTCCGGCGCCCCCTTCACCGGGGTGCTGCGGGCGCCGGGCAACGCGACCGTGGTCACGCCGCTGACCACGCTGGTCGCCGGGCTGCTGCCGACCAGCGGGACGCCCAGCGCCAGCGAGATCGCGACCGCCGCCGATCGCGTGCGCGTCGCCTTCGGGTTGCCGGCGGGGATTTCGGTGCTGACGACCGATCCGATCGCGACCGACAATGCGCCGCTGCTGAAGGCGGGGCTGCAGGTGGCGGCGCTGATCGCGGGCGTCGGCGGCGGCGCCAACGGCACGGCCATCGCCGCCAGCCTCTCGGCGGCGATCGATGCCAATCAGGCGATCGACCTGACCAGTGTCGCCTTCGTGCAGGGGCTGGTCGAAGGGTCGTCGCTCGCCGGAACGGTCGCCGCGTCGTCCGCAGCCTCCGTGATCGCGTCCGAGGCCCAGGCGATCGCCGCGGCCGGCAACGTCCAGGCGGCGCTGGCGGCCCAGGCGGCGCAGATCGACGCCTACTCGATCGCCCAGTTCCGCGCCCTGACGACGCCGCCCGGCACGGGCACCTACCGGATCGCCGATCTTGCTTCCGCGATCCAGGGGGCGGCCGGCAACGCCGATCGCCCCGTTCTCGAAAGCGCGGCCACGATCGCCGCCTCGGATGCGGCGGTGCGGCTGTCTGTCGCCGACGCGGTCGTCTTCGCCCCGAAGCTGCTTTCGCGCTTCGACATCCGGGGCACCGGCGCCGAGATCGACGCCGCCACGGCGGCCCTGCGCGACGCCGCGCGCAGCATCGTCGTGACCTCGGGCAGCCCGGGCTTGACGGTCGCGCAGGCCTCGGACCTTGTGCTCGAGACCGGTGCGACGTACCGGCTGCGCGACGCCGCGGCCACGATCGCGCCGGTGCTGGGCAGCGCCGTCGCGACCGGGGCGGCGGCGATCGAGACCGCTGACGGCCTGGCGCTCGACGTGCCGGTGGCGCTGGCGACTCGGATCGTCAACGGCTATGCGGTCGTCGACACCGCCGCCAACATCCAGGCCCAGGCGGGCGCCGGCGATCCCGGCAATGCGCTGGGACGCAGCAACGCCACGGCGATCCGGATCGTCGATTCGGCGCGAGTCGACCTGACGGCGGCGCTGGCCAACAAGGTCGCGCAGGGCGCGTTCGGGATCGTGGATTCGGCCGCGGCGATCATCGCCGTGGCGACGCCCGTGACGCTGGCGGCGGCGGCGGCGGTCACGGTGGTCGGCAGCGAGGGCGACGATACCGACATAGCGATGGGCGCCATCACGCACGGACTGACCATCCTGGCGGGGGGCGGCAACGACATCGTCGCCGGCGGCCAGGCGGACGACGTGATCTCCGGCGGCGCGGGCAACGATCGGCTCGATGGCGGTGCAGGCAACGACACTGCGGATTATTCCTACAGCGCCGCAGGCGTGACGGTGGCGCTGGTTGCGGGCGGAACGGCGAGCGCGGTGGCGGGGATCGGCGACACGGATGCGCTGATCTCGATCGAGAATCTGACCGGCGGTGCCGGCAACGACGTCTTCACCGGCACGGAGGGCGCCAATGTCCTGACCGGCAATGGCGGCATCGACATCCTGTCCGGCCTGGGCGGCGCCGATACGCTGTCCGGCGGCACGGGCGACACGCTGTTCGGGGGTGACGGCAACGATCTGCTGATCGCGGCGGGCGCCATGCCGGCCCGCGCCGAGGGCGGCACCGATACCGACACCCTGTCGCTGCGCAGCCTGGCCGGCGGGACGACCATCGATCTCTCCGATCCCAACGACACGCGGGTGCGGTCGGTCGAGGCGATCGACACGGGGACCGGGAATGCTGGCCTGCGCCTGCGCCTGTCCGCGGCCGCGGTCGAGGCGATCTCGGACAGCGACACGTTGCGGGTTACGGCCGGCAGCGGCGAGACGGTCGAATTCGTCGATGCCGGCTGGACGCTGACTGGATCCGGCACCTTCCAGCGCGGGGCGGCGACGGTGATCGTGGACGGGGCGGCGACGGTGATCCGGCCGCTTGGTCAGACGCTGACCGGCGGCCCCGGGGTCGACACCCTGACCGGAAGCAGCGGCAGCGACACGCTGTCCGGCCTTGCCGGCAACGACACCCTGGATGGCGGCGGCGGGATCGACAC
>JBIKLI010000325.1:0-4867 GCA_044359885.1 Alphaproteobacteria bacterium
ACCTCCAGGGTCCCGCTGCGCGTCTCGAAGGCGACCCGGCCGGTCCACAGCCCCAGCCGATCGCGCATGACCAGCGCCGTCGCGAGCGTGGCATGACCACAGAGATCGACCTCGACCGCAGGGGTGAACCAGCGCAGCCGCCACGCATCGCCCTCGCGCACGAAGAACGCCGTCTCGGAGAGATTGTTCTCGGCGGCGATCGCCTGGAGAAGTTCGTCTGGCAGCCAGGACTCCAGCGGCATGACGGCAGCCGGGTTGCCGGCGAAGCGGCGGCTGGCGAATGCGTCGGCCTGGTAGATCGCAATGCGCATGGAAACTCCGGTGGCGTTCAGGCGGGCATGGCGGCGGTGGCACCGCCGCGGCGCTCCAGCGCGGCGATGATGTCTTCGACGCTGCGCCGGACCAGCGCGGGGTCGCTCGCTTCGGCCATCACCCGGATCACCGGTTCGGTGCCCGAGGCGCGGATCACGACCCGGCCGTCGCGACCCAGCGCCGTCTCGGCACCCGCGATCGCCTGGCGCACCGCGTCGTCGGCGAGAGGATCGCCGGCGCCTCGGGCGAAACGCACGTTGCGCAGCAATTGCGGATAGGGCTCGAAAAGGCGCGCGCCCTCCGACAGAGGCCGCTGGCATTGCAGGGTCTCGGCCAGCACCTGCAGCGCCGCGAGCAGGCCGTCGCCGGTGGTGGCGTAGTCGGACAGGATGATGTGACCGGATTGCTCGCCGCCGACATTGATCCCGTCCGCGCGCATCCGCTCGATGACGTAGCGGTCGCCGACCCGGGTCCGCAACAGACGCAAGCCCTGCCGCTCGACGAAGCGCTCGAGCCCAAGATTGGACATGATCGTCGCCACCAATCCGCCGCCGCTGAGCCGGCCATCGCGCGCGAAGCCGCGCACGATCATCGCCATGAGCTGGTCGCCGTCGACGACGCGCCCATGCTCGTCCACCATGATCAGCCGATCGGCGTCGCCGTCGAGCGCGATGCCCAGATGCGCGCCATGGGCGACGACCGCGCTCTGCATCGTCTCGGGATGCGTCGCGCCGCATTTGTCGTTGATGTTGAAGCCGTTCGGATCCCGGCCGATCGGAACCACGTCGGCGCCCAGTTCCCAGAGCACCGCCGGAGCGACCTTGTAGGCGGCGCCGTTGGCGCAATCGACGACGATCTTGAGCCCCTCGAGCCTCAGCCCCTTCGGAAACGTCGCCTTGACGAACTCGATGTACCGGCCCTCGGCATCGTCCAGACGCCGCGCGCGGCCAAGCTCCGCCGCCGGCGCCAGACCGTCGCCGGGTGCCTCCATGCCCCGCTCGATCTCGGCCTCGATCGCGTCCGAGAGCTTGAACCCGTCGGGACCGAACAGCTTCACGCCATTGTCGGCATAGGGATTATGCGAGGCCGAGATCATGACCCCCAGATCGGCGCGCAGGCTGCGCGTAAGCATCGCCACCGCCGGCGTCGGGACAGGTCCGAGCAGCGTGACGTCCATGCCCATCGCCACGAAACCGGCAGTCAGGGCCGGCTCGATCATGTAGCCCGACAATCGCGTGTCCTTGCCGACGACGACACGGTGGCGATGGGTTCCACGGGTGAAGCGACGTCCGGCGGCAAGCGCCAGGCGCAGCATCGTTTCGGGCGTCATCGGCTCGGCATTGGCGAGGCCGCGAATCCCGTCGGTTCCGAAGATCTTGCGCATCGTTCGAGATTACCGCGCGCCGCGCAGAACCCGCCAGATTTCGAGCGCCTGACGGGTCTCTGCGACATCATGGACGCGCAGGATGTCGGCGCCTGCATCGGCGGCATGGAGGGCGACGGCCAGCGAACCAGGCAGCCGCTGCATCGGCGGCTCGCCGCGGGACAGCTTGCCGATAAAGGCCTTGCGGCTGGCGCCGACCAGAAGGCCGCATCCGGCAACGCGTAGCGCCCGCAGGCCCCGCAGCAGGGCCACGTTATGGTCGACGGTCTTCCCGAACCCGATCCCGGGGTCGACGCAGATCAGCCCCCGGGGAATGCCTGCCGCGACGCAGGCCTCCACCCGGTCCGCCAGGAAGGCCGCGACGTCGGCCACGACGTCGTCGTAACGGGGCGCCACCTGCATCGTCTCTGGGTCGCCCAGCATATGCATCAGCACCACCGGAACGCCGAGACGCGCGACCACGGCGAGGCTGGCGGGATCACCGGCCAGCGCGGTCACGTCGTTGACGATGCGCGCGCCGCGCGCCAGCGCCGCCTCCATGACCGAGGCGCGCCGCGTATCGATCGACACGACATGGCCGTCCGCCGCCAGCGCCGCCACCACCGGAAGGACCCGGGCGGCTTCCTCGGCCGGATCGACCGCGCGTGCACCCGGACGGGTCGACTCGCCGCCGACATCCAGAATGTCCGCGCCTTCGGCGGCCAGCCTGCGGCCGTGGGCGATGGCGTCGCCGATCGCGGCGAAGCGTCCGCCGTCGGAGAAGCTGTCGGGCGTGACGTTGATCACACCCATGACCAGCGGAGACGGGACCGGCGCGCCGCGGAAGCGCGCCGGATCGAAGGCTTCGCTCACGCGCCCGGTTGCGGCTCCGGACGCAGGCCGCCGCCCTCGGCGCGCTGACCGGAGCTGGGAACCGAGCTGCGGCGCCCGGTGGGCTTGGGCGGTTCGCCATCCTCCGGCCGCAGGACAGCCTCGCCGCGAAGGATTCGGCCGATATCGTCGCCGCTGAGGCTCTCGAACTCGAGCAGCCCCTTGGCGATCGCATGCAGATCGTCCATCCGATCCGTCAGAATGCGGCGAGCGCTGGTCTCCCCCGTCTCGATCAGCCCGCGTACCTCGCTGTCGATCAGGTTTGCCGTCGCCTCCGAGACGTTCTGCTGCTGCGTCACCGAATGCCCGAGGAAGACTTCCTGCTCGTTCGCGTTGTAGCGGACCCGGCCGAGCTTCTCGCTCATCCCGAACTCGGTGACCATGCGCCGCGCCAGCGCCGTCGCCTGCTGGATGTCGCCGCCAGCGCCGGTCGTGACATTGTCGGGACCGAAGATCAGTTCTTCCGCGATCCGCCCACCGAACAGGATCGCGAGCCGGGACTGCATCTCGATCTTGCTCATCCCGTACTTGTCCCGTTCGGGGAGTTGCATGGTCAGCCCCAGCGCCCGGCCGCGCGGAATGATCGTCACCTTGTGCACCGGGTCGCTCTTGGGCACCGACAGCGCGACCAGCGCGTGACCCGCCTCGTGATAGGCCGTCAGGCGCTTCTCCTCCTCGGTCATCGCCATCGACCGGCGCTCGGCGCCCATCATGACCTTGTCCTTGGCGTCCTCGAGTTCGCCCATGGTCACGAAGCGCTTGCTCCGTCGCGCGGCGAGCAGGGCCGCCTCGTTGACCAGGTTGGCGAGATCGGCCCCCGAAAATCCCGGCGTACCGCGCGCGATGACCTTGGCGTCGACGTCCGGCGCCAGCGGGATCTTGCGCATGTGGACCTTCAGGATCTTCTCGCGCCCGACGACGTCGGGGTTCGGCACCACGACCTGGCGATCGAAACGTCCGGGGCGCAGCAGCGCCGGATCCAGGACGTCCGGACGGTTCGTGGCGGCGATGATGATGACGCCTTCGTTCGACTCGAAGCCGTCCATTTCCACCAGCATCTGGTTCAGGGTCTGCTCGCGCTCGTCGTTGCCGCCCCCAAGTCCGGCGCCGCGATGGCGTCCGACCGCGTCGATCTCGTCGATGAAGATGATGCAGGGCGCGTTCTTCTTGCCCTGTTCGAACATGTCGCGCACGCGGCTGGCGCCGACGCCGACGAACATCTCGACGAAGTCCGAGCCCGAGATGGTGAAGAAGGGCACGTTCGCCTCGCCGGCGATCGAGCGCGCGAGCAGCGTCTTCCCGGTCCCGGGCGGCCCGACGAGAAGGACTCCCTTGGGGATCTTCCCGCCGAGGCGCTGAAACTTCTGCGGATCACGCAGGAATTCGACGATCTCCTCCAATTCCTGTTTCGCCTCGTCGATCCCCGCGACATCCTCGAACGTGATGCGGCCGACCTTCTCCGTCAGCAGCTTGGCGCGGGACTTGCCGAACCCCATCGCCCCGCGGCCACCCGACTGCATCTGCCGCATGAAGAAGATCCACAGGCCGAGGACGACCAGGAACGGCAGCCAGGAGATGATCGACGAAATGAATATGTTGGTCGGCTCCTGCTCCGGGCCGGCCTCGATGCGCACGTTCTTTTCGCGCAGACGGTCGACCAGCGCCGGGTCGGACGGTGCGTAGGTGACGAAGGACCGGCCGTCGCGGAACAGCCCCGAGATGCTCGGCCCCTTGATCTTGACCGAGCTGACCTGGTTGCGATCGAGTTCCGTGACGAAGTCGGAATACGCGATCGACTGCGAGGCGCCGCGCGGCGTCCCGCCCTGGAACACGCTGTAGAGCGCGACGAGCAGGACGATGATGACGACCCAGAGGGTCAGGTTCTTGCCGATATTGTTCACGGCGGCACTCTTTCTCCGGCAGTCGCCGTTTCCATCGCCGGGATGGCAAGGAAACGACGCATGGGTTGCGACCGATCTTCCGCCGGGGGCTGAGCGGCGAATACTGGCCCTGCGAGCGCGCGGGGAGGACGGAAGACCACATCGAGGCCCGCGACGCTAACAAGCGCCGCCGATCTCCGTCCACCCAAGAGGTGGGACAGGTCCGCCCCCCCGTCAAGCCTCCAGGGCACCGGCAACGAAGCGGCGGCGATGCCGGACGCCCCGGAACCGGCCACCGTCCGGGCGGCAGACAAAGGGCGGATGTCGCACGGGCCGTTCTCCGGCCCGGCCCGACGCAGCACGAAGCGGCTGTCCCAGAAAAGGGTGGTCGCGCCGGCCGCGACCCTCAGCGCGGAAGGCT
>JBIKLI010000326.1:0-4849 GCA_044359885.1 Alphaproteobacteria bacterium
CGGGGTCGACCTGATGGACACGCTCGACGCCGCCAACGGGTTCGACGGGGTCGTCGCGGCAGTCCCGCATCGCGACTATGCGGCTTTCGACGTGCCCCGGATCGCGGCATTGACCCGGCCGGGCGGGCTGGTCGCCGACATCAAGGGCGTCTGGCGACACCTCGATCTGCCTGCCGGCCTGCTGCGCTGGGAACTCTGAGCTGCCGCACGCCGCGGCGCGACTCGCCGGAGGTAAGACGGCCAATTCCT
This sequence comes from Alphaproteobacteria bacterium, assembly GCA_044359885.1. Lineage (GTDB taxonomy): Bacteria > Pseudomonadota > Alphaproteobacteria > CACIAM-22H2 > CACIAM-22H2 > CAIOSQ01. Next base: position 250 of record JBIKLI010000326.1, read on the forward strand.
TCGTGCGGTTCGCGCGCGGCTTTACACGTGCCAGGCTCGCGCGGCGCATTCCGCGCAGCCTTCCGGAGAGGTCCCATGCCCGAAACACTCGCGTCGCTGCCGGCGATCGTCGGATCCTGGATCGAACTGCACCGTGCCGCCGCCATCGTCGGCGGCGGCGTGTTCGCGCTCACGCTGCTCGTCGTGCTCAACATCGGTTTTCTCGCCCGGGCCGGCCGCGAGACGCAGGCGCTGCGCGACGCGTTCGAGCGTCTCGACGAGCGGCTGGCGCGCGCCGAGGCGGCGAGACGGTCGAAAAGCGACGCACGGCGTCGTATTCTGGCGTCCCTGGCCGACGACACGGACGCGCAGGCCGAACGGCGCGCGTGATCCCGCCGGCCGCCGCCGACGGAGCCGCGCATGAACCAGATCCCTCCCGCCCGCCCCGCGACGGATCCGGGCGAGCCCTGGCAATGGGCCGAGCCGGTATGGCGCGGGATCGTCGGCAAGGTGCGCGCCGGGCGATCGCTGAAGCCTGCCGCCTGGCCCGGCGGCGCGCGCTGCGCGGTGGCGCTGTCCTTCGATTCGGACCATGAGACCGGGACGCTGCGCGAGGGCGACTCCTCGCCCGGACGTCTGAGCCAGGGCCAGTTCGGCGCCCGCCAGGGCGTGCCGCGGATCCGCCGCCTTCTCGACAGCAAGGGCATCAGGGCCAGCTTCTTCGTACCGGCGGTCGTGGCGATGCTCTATCCCGACGAGCAGCGGTCCCATGTCGATGCCGGCCACGAGGTGGCGCTGCATGGATGGATCCACGAGCTCAACAGCAAGCTGCCGCACGCGGCCGAGCGCGACCTGATGCTGCGCGCGGCGGACACGCTGGAACGGATCGCCGGCCGGCGCCCCGTGGGTCTGCGCACCCCGTCCTGGGACTTCAGCCCGCATACGCTCGCGATCTGCCGCGAGATGGGGCTGCTGTACGATTCCTCGCTGATGGCCGACGACGATCCCTACGAGCTGCTCGAGGACGGCGTGCCGACCGGCCTCGTCGAGCTTCCCGTCGAATGGATCAAGGACGACGCGCCCTATCTCAACATGCAGCGCTTCGCCGCCATCCGTCCCTACACGCCGCCTTCGGGCGTGCTCGAGATCTTCAAGGCCGAGTTCGACGGGGCCTGGGCCGAGGGCGGGCTCTATGTCCTGACCATGCATCCGCACATCATCGGCCATCGCTCGCGGATGTATCTTCTCGAGGCGCTGATCGCGCATATCGAGGCCAGGGGCGCGGTTTGGTTCGCCACGCATGCCGAGGTCGCGGCATATTGCAAGCAGGCGGCCGGGCTGTGAACCTTCCGCGCGCCGCCAGGGGGAGACGGACATGAAGATCACCGACGTCGAGACGATCCTTCTGCGCCTGCCCGTCGTGCGCGAGATCGGCGATGGCTGCCAGACGATCTGCGTCATCCGCGTGCATACCGACGAGGGGATCGTCGGGATCGGCGAGGCCCACACCAACCCGCTGGCGGCGCGCGCGATCATCGGCTCGCCGCTCTATTCGGTGTCCGCGCAGGGCCTCGGCCACATCCTGATCGGCGAGGATCCGCGCGACATCAACCGGCTCTGGGACAAGATGTACAAGCATACCCAGACCTATGGTCGTCGCGGCCTGCTGATGCACGCGCTGTCTGGGATCGACATCGCGCTGTGGGACATCCTGGGCAAGAGCCTGGGTCAGCCGGTGTACCGGCTGCTCGGCGGCGCACGCCACAAGATCCACAACGCCTATGCCTCGGATCTGTCGCAGCCGACGCTGGAAGCGACCATCGAACTGGCGCTCCGGCACAAGGAGAGCGGCTACCGGGCGATGAAGTTCGGCTGGGGGGCGCTCGGCAAGGACCGCAAGTCGGACGTCGCCGTCGCGGCGCGGCTGCGCCAGGCGCTGGGTCCCGATTTCGACATCATGATCGACATGGGCTTCTCGGTGCCGCTCGACCACGCGATCCATCTCGGCCGTGCCTATGCCGAGCACGACCTGTTCTTCCTCGAGGAGCCGCTGTCGCCGGACGACGTCGAAGGCTTCGCCAAGCTGGTGGCGGCGTCGCCGACGCCGATCGCCACCGGCGAGAAGGCCAGCCACGAATTCGACTATCTCGACCTCATGGACCGCGGCCAGCTGCGCATCGTCCAGCCCGACATCGCGCGCATGGGCGGCATCTCCTCGACGATGCGCGTCATCGCTCATGCCGAGGCGCGCAACGTGCGGGTCATCCCGCATTGCTGGTCGACAGACATCCTGGTGGCCGCGACGCTGCACTGCATATCGACCATGCGCGACTGCCCCTATCTTGAATACAACGTCACCGACAACCCGCTGCGCACCGATCTTCTGGTCGAGCCCATCCGCCCGTCGCGCGGCGCCGTGAGCGTGCCCGAGACGCCGGGCCTCGGCATCGAGCTGCGCGAGGACACGCTGAAGCGTTTCCGCTGGGATCCCTGACCGGGCGCGTCAGGGCGCCGGATCCGTCCCCGGTCGGCCCTTGGCGACGTGGCCACGCTGGCGCGAAGCGGCTAGGCTGGATCCATGCCGAGCGTCGACATGATCGCCCGTCTGAAGATCACCCTGGAGCGTGTGACGCCCCCGGTCATGCGATTGATCGAGGTGCCGCTCGACCTGCGCCTCGATCGGCTGCACCTGACCTTGCAGGCGGCATTCGGCTGGACGGACACCCATCTCTGGGAGTTCCGTGCCGGCGGCGTCGCTTGGGGACCTCGCGATCCGTATGAAGAATTCGGCGACGAGCCGCTCGATGCGAGCAGGGCGACCCTGCGCGATGTTCTCGAGGACACCGGCGTGAAGACGATCAGGTACATCTACGATTTCGGAGACAATTGGCAGCACGCCATCCGGGTCGGCCGGCTTGGCGCGCCGGATCCCCGGTCGACATATCCGATGCTTCTGGACGCCCAGGGACGATGCCCACCGGAGGATATCGGCGGACCGTTCGGCTATGCGAAATTCCTCGAAGCGCTCGCCGATCCCCGGCATTCGTCGCGGCATGTCGACCTGCGCGAGCGGTTCGGCGAGGGCGAATTCGACGCGGCCGCCGTCGATGTCGTCGCGATCGCCAGGAAGCTGGAAGCCCTCGGCGCCAGCTGGGCCCGGCGGCGTACCGGCGCCCGGAAGAAACCGGGACCGACGCCCGGATCGTCTTCGAAAGCGGTGACCGGCGATTGAGCGAGCCAGGCCTGGATAAGCCTGACCCGTCGCGCCCGGTGTTCGGATGCGGTGGCGGAGCTGCCCCAGGGCTGTCCGCGGTCGTCCAATGAGGCGGGAGCCACAAACATGAAGGTCTATTTCGGGATCGCGCAACACGCTCCGCAACCGGTCGGACGCAAGTCCGGCATCGCCTATCTGAACCATGTCCTGCCGCCGCTCTGGGCATCCCAGTACCCGGCCAAGGGGGGAGAACTCGTGACGGTGACGCTGGGAGGAAGGGAAGGAGAGAACGGTGCGGTGAGCACGATGTTCGACATGCGGAGCCGAAACTCGAATGTGGAAGATCGCGTCGTCGCGGTCTGGGGGCTCTCGAAGGCTGAACCTGCGGACACCCGCGACGCTGGACGCATGGCCGGGTTCCTCGGCCACGTGTGGTCGACGACCTACCCTGGCCGCGATCGGGGGCACTTCTTTGCCCACACCATGGGGGGTGGCACCGATATCAATCTGTTTCCGCAGCTTGCATCGGTCAACCGCGGCGGAGAGTGGCGCCGCATGGAGCGATACGCCGCCGGAAAGCCCGGCACGTTCTGCTTCATCCGCCCCCTCTACGCAGGCCCGAGTTGGACCCCGTCCGAACTGGAGTTCGGGATCTTCACGCTTCCGCCCAACGATCCCTTCAAATTCTGGGGAAATGTATTTCCGAATTGAGCGCCGTCGTTTCCGGACCGGGCCAAGATCATCCCACCGCGTCGGCGTGTGGCAACTCGCCCGGCCGAGAGATGTGCCGCTCAGCCCCGCTTCGCCATCACGGCCTCTTCGCAGGTGTCGAACGGGGCACCGGACGGCCCGGCCCGTCATGGCAGGGTCACATATCTTCCGGATTCATCGCGACGATCCGAACGCGCCTCTGGCCCGAGGCCACGCTGACCCCGAATGTGAAGCTTGTCCCGGCATGGAGGGACCACGCCTTGCATGCGCTGACCAGCCCCGCACGAACCCTGATCGCGTCCGGCATCAGCCCCGGTTGATCCACCGGCGCCTCGGCGAAAAGCGGGGGAGAGACCGGTGCCAGCAACCCGATTTCGCACCGATCCTGCGTGCCGGCAACTGGCATAGGCGCCGCCCAGATTCAGCCGGGCCCCGCCGGATACCCCCGTACTGGATCCGCCGGGGGCCTCCCGGCCCCTCGGCGTTCACACGCCAACGGTGATGAAGTCAGCCCGGCAGGCGCCAACGCCACCGTAGACGCAGCCTGGGCCGTGTTTCGGAATGGTGGCTGGGACAGGGCGGAGATTGGAGACGCGCCCTTCGATGACGGCCGCCCGGTCCCCTGCCATCGCCCGGCGGCCCTCATGCGGGGACAGGACGCCCGGCTACCGGATCAGGGCGCAAGTTCGGGGATCG
>JBIKLI010000327.1:0-4842 GCA_044359885.1 Alphaproteobacteria bacterium
CTGCCTTCCCCGACCTCGACCAACGGCAGCCGCGCCGTCGCGCCGGCGAGGAATGGGTGGCGCAGCATCAGCTGCAGCCGTGCCCGCCGCACCCGTTCGGACGCGGCCGTCATCGCAACGCCGCGCGGTGCCGCCCGGCGAAGGCGGCGAACCCGGGATCGGCGGCGAAGTCGGGTCGCCGCCGCAGCACCTGACGGGCGAGCAGGACGCCGAGTTCCGGCGTCAGCCGCAGCATCAGACGCCCCGCGCCGCGCAGCGTCGCATCGTCGTCGCTGCGCGACGCGACATAGGCGACGAGAGCGTAGAGGTCGCCCAGATCGGCCGGCAGCTGCGCCCGGTCGGGATCCGCGAGAATGGCATCGACCCTCTCGGCGCGCATCGTGCGCTCGGCGAAGCCGGAGAATTCCATGGCGGCCCCCTCGCCGACGATCCCGATCAGCACGTCGAGCGCCTTGCCGACGCCGCCGAAGCGTGTCACCGCGTCCGACGCCATCTCCCAGGAGCGCGGGGTCGGAAAGCCGCGATCCATCGCGCGCGTGTCCAGCAGCATCTCGCGGCGCAGGCGCAGGAAGGCCTGCACCAGCGGATGGATGCCGCGATCCGCGGCCCAGGTCGCCCAATCCTCGAAATCGACCTCGAAATCGAGATGGACGAAACGGTTGGCCAGCGCCGAAGGCATGCGAAACACGACCGCGGCGTCCTCGGCGCGGTTTCCCGCGGCGACCACGCGCCAGGCCGCCGGCAATTCGTACTCGCCCACGCGGCGGTCGAGCGTCAGCTGGTAGAGGGAAGCCTGCACCAGCGGCGGTGCGGCGTTGAGTTCGTCGAAGAACAGCACGCCCGCCGAGCCGGGATCGGCGGGCAGGAAGGACGGCGGCGCCCAGGCCGCCACGCCGTCGCGCAGATACGGAAGCCCGCGCAGATCGGTCGGATCGAGCAGCGGCGCGCGCACGTCGACCAGCGCCAGGCCGCGCGCGGCGGCGACGGCGCGCACCACCGAGGACTTGCCGACCCCGGGCGCGCCCCAGACGAAGGCGGGCCAGCGCGTGTCCAGGATTCCGCCGAGCACCTCGGCGACGCGGGACGGCTTCATGGGTCTCTCCTCAGGTCCTGGCGTAATGGGCCGCGATCGCGGCGCGCAGTTCGGGCGCGAGATCGGGCGCCAGCGGCAGGCAGTTGAATCGCATCCAGTCGGCGAGCATGCCCGTGCGCGACGAGCGCACGCAGTGCAGCGCCGCCCCCGGTTCGTCGAGCGGCGCAAGGCGCACGAGAACGTCGAAGGCGCCGGGGCTCAGCGATTGCGCCGACGCGTCCGGCTTGCCGGGCGGCGGCGCGCCGATCGGGATATGGACGATCGCGCGGTCGGCGCAGGCGGCGCTGAGGCGGATGGCGCCTTCCGGGCTCGCCGCCCAGATGCGCAGCCATCGCGGCGACCGGGCCTGGACCCTGATGCCGGCCTCGTGCAGCCGCGGCAGATCGGATCCGCCCTTCGCGGGAGCGAGCGGCGACAGCCAGTCCTCCGCGCCCAGCCCCGGGCCCCCGCCCGGCGCCTCGGCGAGCCGGATCTCGATCGTGACGCCCGCGCGACGGTCCACGGCGACCGTCGCGCGGTCGCCGCAGGCCGGCATGGCGATGCCATCGGCGTGGCGCGCGATGCCCAGAAGCAGACGGTTGATGGCCGGCCCCAGCGACCGGCCCGTCTGCGATCGCGAACCCTGCCGGCTGAGCATCACGCCATGGCCCGCGCCCACCGCATCGGCGCTGCCGAGGAAGACCCGGGCGGCGGGGTCGCAGTCATCGACCGCGGGCGATGTCCCGGCGAAGGCGAATTCGCAATAGCGCCACAGCCTTGCGGCCAGGACCCGATCGTCGCCATTCGCGACCATCGGGGCCAGCGGGGTCCCCGGATGGCGCGCCACGACGTCGCCGACATCGGCGGCGCCATGCGGCGGCGTCGATGCCGCGTCGAGCATGCGATCGAAGGCCGCGCCGATGCCGGCGCGTACATCGCGATCCGGATGGAACCGCGAGGCGTGGAAGGCGAGGCGCAGCAGGTCGCCGATCACCGGCACCGCCGGATCGGCCATCGTCCGGTCGAGGGTTTGCGTCATGGCTCCAGCCTCCGCCGGGCGAGCGCGACGGCCCCCGGATCGATGTCGTAGCCGATCGCGTCGCGGCCCATCGCCTGGGCCACCGCGAGCACGCCGCCGCCGCCGCAGAACGGATCGACCACGAGGTCGCCCGGCCGCGAATAGAGGGCCAGGAGACGACGGAAGACCTCCGGCGGACCGGCATGGCGATGCCGCGGGCGATGCGTCTCGCCGGGCGTGCGCCAGACCGGCTCGGCCAGGAAATCCGAATTCTCCAGACCCGCGACCGGCGGGCGGGCGGGCCGTCGCGGCGCCTCCAGGTGGCGCATGACGACGAAGACTTCGCTCTCGGGCGCGCGCCAGTCGCCCAGGCGCGGCGCGCGCGCCGCACGGCGCCCCGATCGCCGCGGCCGGTCGGTCGGGATCCAGCGGATGCGCGTGACGGCGCGGAAGCCGCATGCCGCCGCCAGCGCCTCGTGGCGCGCCGCGAGCGGCAGCAGCAGGCCACCATAGGCGATGTCCTTGGTATGCAGCGCCAGCATCCCCTTGCGGCCCAGGATCCGCGCGATCTCGCGGAAGGCCGGCGCCAGGTCGTCGACCAGCCCGAACAGCTTGCGCTCCAGAAAAAGCGGCTGGTTCTGCCTGTCGATCGGCATGCGCAGCATCTCCTCGGCCGAGAGTTCGAAGAAGGGCGGGCTGGTCACGACCAGCCGCGCCGCGCCGTCGGCGATCGCCGCCATGTCCGCGGCATCGCCCGCGATGATGCGCGCCGGCGATGTCATGGCTTCGCCTTCGCGCCGTCGCGACGCCGCGCGGCCAGCCCGTCGCGCACGCGCGCGGCCAAGGCGCGGCTCTCCTCGGGATGCGCGACCCCGAGGAAGGCGACATGGCCGGCGAGCTCGCCCAGATGCATCGGACGGCCATGCCAGGACAGTTCCGCCGCCGCACCGTGCAGGGCCACGCGATGCACCGCCGCCCGCAGCCGCCGGCGCGACCGGCGCGGCACCGACACCTTGTCGTTGACGACCAGTCCGGTGACGACCTGGCGGCGGCCACGGCGGAAGATGTTCGTCTTCTTGGGGTCGAGGCTGTAGCCGAGTTCGCCCACCAGTTGGCGCAGGAAGGGCAGCAGCCGCAGCGGATCGTCGCCGCTGAGCGTCAGGTCGTCGGCGTAGCGCGTATAGGCGACGCCGTGGCGCGCAGCGACTTTCGCCAGCGCGCGATCGACGGGCGTCATGACGATGTTGGCGATCGCCGGGCTGGTCGGCGCGCCGGTCGGCAGACCGCCATCCATCGCGCAGATGTCGACGACCAGGCGACGGGCCTCCTCGCCGAGCCGGCGCGGCAGCACGCGTTCGACCGCACGGCGCAGGCGCTTGAATCGCGTGTTGGGGAAGAAACCCTGAAGGTCGACATTGACGACGACCTTCCGGCCGACATGCGGGCGGGCGTTGTCCGCGATCGAGACGCCGGCACGAAAGCCGGTCGCCGCCCGGTGACACGGCACATTCGCGAAGACGACGTCGAGCAGCCGGCGCTGGATCGCCTTGAGCAGCGGAGCGGGCGCGGTGATCCGGCGCGTCCCCCCCTTGCGCTTGGGCAGGTCCCAGCTGTGATAGAGGCCGTCGAAACGCGTGCCAGGCTTCGCCGCCGGCGCATAGGGACGCGTCGCCAGGAAGGCGAGCGGCACGGCATGTTCCCAGCCGAGCAGCAGCGCCAGTTCGGCCGCCGCCAGACGCCGCGTCCTGCCCGCCAGCCGGCGACGCAGCCGAGGCATCGCGGCGGCCAGGGCCGCCGCGTCATGCATGCCGGCGAGACGATGGGCAAGCCTGCGGTTGCGCAGCGAGGCGTCCATCAGCGCCGCCAGATCGAGCCCCTCGAGCGGCGAGCAGGCGAGCCGTGGCAGCTCCCTGGCGATCAGCAGATCCAGGACATGACGGTTGGCGCGCGCCGCCGCCAGCCATGGCTCCGGCAGTCCCGCCAACCTGCGGATCCGCAGCCGCGTCGCGGCCCAGATCCGATCGCGCTGCGTCGCGTCCAGGCCCAGCAGGATCTCGAAACCAGGCCCAGGCGCCGGCCCTGCGATCAGCGCCGGGATGAGGTCGTGGTCATCGGCCCAGCGCGCCGCATCTTGCGCCAGAGCCGGAAGGGCTTCGACCAGGAGGGGGCGCAGACCCGGGTCGGCCGCGGCGGCCTTGACCCAGGCGGCCAACGCCGCCTCGCGGAGCTCCACATGCAGGCGCGGCCAGTTCTCCTGCAGCGGTGCGGCAGCCGCCAGGAACTCCGCGAACGATCCGCGCCGGTCCGCCAGCCTGGCCAGATGGTCTGCGGCGACGGCCCGCAGATCGGCGCGCAGCGCCGGGCCATAGGCCAGCACCGCCGCGACCTGCGCGGCCGGGCGCGCGCGGCGGACAAAACGCGCGAAGACGGCGGCGCCGGCGCCGCGCATGCGCGGCGTTCCGGGTGGAGGAACGGCGGCCGCGAGCAGCGACCCGGGGACGCTGCCTTCGACCAGTTCCTCGAACACGTCGAGCGCCCAGATGGCGCGCTTGCGGGACATGCCGGCGAACTCCGCCGAGACGCCCTGGCGCCCCGCTGCCAACAATCGCAGGACCTGTGTCGCCGGCCGTCGCGGGCGCCGCGGCAGGACCGCAAGAAGGGATGAGACCGGACGCTCCGGCAGGGACAGGACGTCGGCCAGACCCGCGATCGCCGCCTCGAGATCCTCGTTCCCATGCCGCGCCCAGCGCGC
>JBIKLI010000060.1:0-16645 GCA_044359885.1 Alphaproteobacteria bacterium
AAAGGCGGGCCAGATGTACGGCATGGGGCTGATCGGCGGGTTCTGCCATCTCTACATCGGGCAGGAGGCCGTGGTGGTGGGAATGCAGGCCGCGATCACGCCGGACGATGCGGTGATCACCAGCTATCGCGACCATGGCCATATGCTGGCCTGCGGCATGGACGCCAAGGGGGTGATGGCGGAACTGACCGGGCGGCGCGGCGGCTACTCCAAGGGCAAGGGCGGCTCGATGCACATGTTCAGCCGCGAGAAGAACTTCTATGGCGGACATGGCATCGTCGGCGCCCAGGTGCCGCTCGGGACCGGCATCGCCTTCGCGCACTGGTATCGGGACCAGGCCAATGTCTGCCTCACCTATCTTGGCGACGGCGCCGCCAACCAGGGGCAGGTCTACGAGAGCCTCAACATGGCGGCGCTGTGGAAACTGCCGTGCATCTACATCGTCGAGAACAACCGCTACGGGATGGGGACCGCGATCGAACGGGCGTCGGCCTCGACCGAGTTCTACCGGCGCGGCGAGCCGTGGGGCATTCCCGGCGAGGCGGTCGACGGCATGAACGTGCTGACCGTCCGCGAGGCCGGCCGCCGCGCCGTCGCGCACGCGAAGTCGGGCAAGGGGCCCTACATCCTCGAGATGAAGACCTACCGCTATCGCGGCCATTCGATGTCGGATCCCGCCAAGTACCGCTCGAAGGAGGAGGTCGAGAAGATGCGTTCGCAGCACGACCCGATCGAGCAACTGGCGAAGATGCTGGGCGAGAACGGGATCGCGGACGAGGCGCGGCTCAAGCAGATCGACCGCGAGGTCAAGGAGATCGTCACCGCCGCTGCCGATTTCGCGCAGCAATCCCCCGAGCCCGATCCGTCTGAACTGTGGACCGACGTGCTGGTCGAGTCGTGAACGCGGAGATCGCGCCAATGTCCGTGAATGTCCTGATGCCCGCCCTGTCGCCGACCATGACCGAGGGCAAGATCGCGCGCTGGCTCAAGAACGAAGGCGACGCCGTGAAATCCGGCCAGGTCCTGTGCGAGATCGAGACCGACAAGGCGACGATGGAGGTCGAGGCCGTCGACGAGGGACGGCTGTCGAGGATCCTGGTCCCGGCCGGCACCGAAGGGGTGAAGGTCAATACGCCGATCGCGGTCATCGCCGCGGAGGGCGAGACGGCGGTCGCTGCCGCCGCCGCGCCGGCGGCCCCGGCCATCGTCGTCGCCGCATCCGTGCCCGTGGCGGCCCCGCCGCCGGCCGCCGCGCCGGCCACGGAGAAGGCCTATGACCGCCATGTCGCCCTGACCGTGCGCGAAGCGCTGCGCGATGCGATGGCCGAGGAGATGCGGCGCGATCCGGCCGTGTTCCTGATGGGCGAGGAGGTCGCCCAGTACCAGGGCGCCTACAAGGTCAGCCAGGGATTGCTGCAGGAGTTCGGCGCCAAGCGCGTGATCGACACGCCGATCACCGAGCAGGGCTTTGCCGGTCTCGCCGTGGGCGCCGGCTTCATGGGCCTGCGACCGATCGTCGAGTTCATGACGTTCAACTTCGCGATGCAGGCCATCGACCAGATCATCAATTCGGCGGCCAAGACCCTCTACATGTCGGGCGGACAGATGGGGTGCCCGATCGTCTTCCGCGGCCCCAACGGCGCCGCCAGCCGGGTGGCCGCGCAGCACTCGCAATGCTACGCGTCGTGGTACGCGCATTGTCCGGGCCTGAAGGTGGTGGCGCCCTGGTCGGCGTCCGACGCCAAGGGTCTGCTGAAATCGGCGATCCGCGATCCCAACCCGATCATCTTCCTCGAGAACGAGATCATGTACGGGCAGTCCTTCCAGGTTCCCGACGATCCCGATTTCACTGTCCCCATCGGCAAGGCCAAGGTGGAGCGCGCGGGACGGCATGTGACGATCACCGCCTTCTCGATCATGGTCGGCAAGGCCCTTGCGGCGGCGGACGAACTTGCCAAGGAAGGGATCGAGGCGGAGGTGGTCAACCTGCGGACGATCCGGCCGCTCGACATCGAGACGATCGTGGCGTCCGTGCGCAGGACCAACCGGCTCGTCTCGGTCGAGGAAGGCTGGCCGTTCGCCGGCATCGGCTCGGAACTCGCCGGTCAGATGATGGAGCATGCCTTCGACCATCTCGACGCGCCGGTGAAGCGCGTCTGCGGCCTCGACATTCCGCTGCCCTACGCGGCGAACCTCGAAAAACTGTCCCTGCCTCAGGCACCGGACATCGTTGCGGCCGCCAAGGCGGTCCTCTATCGGAATTGAGCCCTCGGGAGGGACGACCCATGCCGATCAATGTTCTGATGCCCGCCCTGTCGCCGACGATGACGGAGGGCAAGCTGGCGCGCTGGCTCAAGAAGGAAGGCGACGCCGTCAGGTCCGGTCAGGTGCTTTGCGAGATCGAGACCGACAAGGCCACGATGGAGGTCGAGGCGGTGGATGAAGGGACGCTTGGCCGGATCCTGGTTCCCGCTGGTGCGGAGGGCGTCAAGGTGAACACCCCGATCGCCGTCATCCTGGGCGAGGGCGAATCGTCTGCAGCACCGGCGCCCGCCGCCGCGCCGGCCGCCGTGGCGCCGGCATCGCCGTCCCCCGCGGCCGCACCGGCTGCCCCCGCATCTGCCGCGGCGCCGGCGGGGGCCGCCGAGGGCGGGCGCATCTTCGTTTCCCCGCTGGCCCGGCGCATGGCCGAGCAGGCCGGCCTCGACCTCGCCGCGATCCGCGGCAGCGGGCCCGGCGGCCGGATCGTCAAGGCGGACATCGACGCCGCGCTGGCCGCCGGCGGCACGGCGCGCAAGCCTGCCGCCGCCGCGCCTGCGGTCGCCGCCCCAGTCGCCACAGCGCCCGCGGCCGCGCCCGCGCCGGCATCGGTCGCCGCCGCGGCCCTGGCCGCGATCGGCCCGCACAAGCTGGTGCCGCTGTCGACGATGCGCCGCGTGATCGCGCGGCGCCTGACCGAGAGCAAGCAGCAGGTCCCGCACTTCTATCTGACTGTCGATTGCGAGATCGACAAGCTGCTCGCGGGCCGGGCGGCGCTGAACGCGAAGAGCCCCGACAAGGGTCCCGGCGCGTTCAAGCTGTCGGTCAACGACTTCGTCATCAAGGCCGTGGCCGTCGCGCTGCGCCAGGTGCCGGCAGCGAACGCGTCCTATTCGGACGACGGCCTGCTGATGTGGGACAATGTCGACGTGTCGGTCGCCGTCGCCATTCCCGGCGGACTGATCACCCCGATCGTCCGCAACGCCGATGCCAAGGGCCTCGCGCAGATCTCCAACGAGATGAAGGACCTCGCAGGCCGTGCGAAGGACGGCAAGCTGAAGCCGGAGGAGTTCCAGGGCGGGACCTTCTCGATCTCCAATCTCGGCATGTTCGGGATCAAGGAGTTCGGGGCGGTCATCAATCCGCCGCAGGGGGCGATCCTGGCGATCGGCGCCGGCGAGCAGCGGCCGGTGGTGCGCAACGGCGCCCTCGCCATCGCCACCGTCATGAGCTGCACGCTGTCGGTCGATCATCGCGTGATCGACGGGGCCGTGGCCGCGGAGTTCCTCGCCGCCTTCAAGCGGATCGTCGAGGACCCGCTGGCGATGCTGCTCTGAGAAGGAGACGCAGCATGGCGTCGCAGCAATTCGATCTGATCGTGGTCGGCGGTGGCCCGGGCGGCTACGTGGCCGCGATCCGCGCGGCCCAGCTCAAGATGAGCGTGGCGCTGGTGGAGCGGGAGCACCTCGGCGGCATCTGCCTCAACTGGGGCTGCATCCCGACCAAGGCGTTGCTCCGTTCTTCGGAGATCAACCACCTCCTGCATCACCTCGACGCCTACGGCTTCTCGGCCCAGAACATCAGCTTCGACATCGCCAAGATCGTCAAGCGCTCGCGCGGCGTCGCCGCGCAGCTCTCGGGCGGTGTCAAGCACCTGCTGAAGAAGAACAAGGTCACGGTGTACGACGGCGCGGGACGGCTGGACGGCGTGGCTGCAGGCGGTCTGCGCAAGGTCGCGGTCGCCAAGGACGGCAAGCCGGTCGCGGATCTTGTCGCGAAGAACGTGATCCTGGCCACCGGCGCACGCGCGCGGGTGCTTCCCGGGCTGGAGCCCGATCCGGCCTGCATCTGGACCTATCGCGAGGCGATGGTTCCGGCACGGATGCCGAAATCGATGCTCGTGGTCGGCTCCGGCGCGATCGGGATCGAGTTCGCCTCTTTCTATCGCAACCTGGGCGCCGAGGTGACGGTGGTCGAGGTCATGGACCGCATCCTGCCGGTGGAGGACGAGGAGATCAGCGCCTTCGCACGCAAGTCGTTCGAGAAGCAGGGCATGAAGATCCTGACCGGCGCCAGCGTCAAGGGCGTGCGCAAGGCGGCCGGCGCGGTCACCGCGCTGGTCGAGCAGGCCGGCAGGACGCAGGAGATCGCGGTCGAGGTGATCGTTTCCGCCGTCGGCATCGTCGGCAATGTCGAGCATGTCGGCCTCGAAGGGACCAAGGTGAAGGTCGAGAAGACGCATGTCGTCACCGACGGTTACGGCGCGACCGGCGAGCCCGGCGTGTGGGCGATCGGCGACCTGACCGGTCCGCCCTGGCTGGCGCACAAGGCAAGCCACGAAGGCATCGTCTGCGTCGAGAAGATCGCCGGCATCAAGGGCGTGCACCCGCTCGACGCGTCCAACATCCCTGGCTGCACCTACTGCATGCCGCAGATCGCGTCGGTCGGCATGACCGAAGCGAAGGCAAAGGCGTCGGGGCGCAAGATCCGCGTCGGCCGGTTCCCCTACATGGGCAACGGCAAGGCGATCGCGCTCGGCGAACCCGAGGGGCTGGTGAAGACCGTGTTCGACGCCGAGACAGGCGAATTGCTCGGCGCGCACATGATCGGTGCGGAGGTCACGGAACTCATCCAGGGCTATGGCATCGCGCGCACCCTGGAGAGCACGGAGGCGGAGCTGATGCATACCGTCTTCCCGCACCCCACGCTGAGCGAGATGATGCACGAGTCGGTGCTTGACGCGTATGGACGCGCCATCCACTTCTGACGCCATGGACGACACGCCGGCCCCGACGAAGGCGCAGCGCGCCGCGCTCCGCCACCCGGAGAAGGCGCACCGCCCGGACAATCCCATCCAGCGCAAGCCGGACTGGATCCGGGTCAAGGCACCGACCTCGGCCGAGTACCACGAGACGCGCCGGCTGATGCGCGAGCTCAAGCTCGCCACCGTCTGCGAGGAGGCGGCCTGCCCGAACATCGGCGAGTGCTGGAAGAAGAAGCACGCGACGGTGATGATCCTGGGTTCGGTCTGCACCCGGGCCTGCGCCTTCTGCAACGTCGCCACGGGCAAGCCCGATCAGCTGGATCCGCACGAGCCCGAGAACACCGCCCGGGCGGTCGCCGGTCTCGGCATGAGCCACATCGTCGTCACCTCGGTCGATCGCGACGACCTCGACGACGGCGGCGCCATTCAGTTCGTGCGCACGATCGAGGAGATCCGCGCCCGCTCGCCCGGTACCACGATCGAGATCCTCACCCCGGACTTCCTGCGCAAGGAGGGAGCTCTCGAGCGGGTCGTCGCCGCGCGCCCCGACGTCTACAACCACAATCTCGAGACCGTGCCGCGGCTCTATCCGACCATCCGCCCCGGCGCGCGGTACTTCCACTCGCTGCGCCTGCTGCAGCGGGTGAAGGAGATCGACCCGTCGATCTTCACCAAGTCCGGCATCATGGTCGGGCTGGGCGAGGACCGGATCGAGGTCGGCCAGGTGATGGACGATCTGCGCGCCGCCGATGTCGACTTCCTGACCATCGGCCAGTATCTGCAGCCGACGCCCAAGCATGCGCGGGTCGACCGGTTCGTGACCCCCGACGAGTTCGAGTCCTACCGTTCGATGGCGTTGGCCAAGGGGTTCCTGCTGGTGTCGGCCAGCCCGCTCACGCGCTCGTCCTATCACGCGGACGAGGATTTCCAGCGTCTCAAGGCCGCGCGCGCCGCCCGGCTGGCGCGCTGAGTCGTCCGCCCATGCCGACGCATGCCGAGAAGCGGCTGCTGCCGTATTCGCCCGAGCAGGTCTTCGATCTGGTTTCCCAGGTCGACCGCTATCCCGAGTTCCTGCCCTGGTGCCTCGCCGCGCGCATCCGCCAGCGCGAGGAGGCCCTGCTGGTCGCCGATCTCGTGATCGGCTTCAAGATGATCCGCGAGCGCTTCACCTCGCATGTGGCCCTCGACCGGCCGCGGCGGATCGACGTGCACTACGCCGACGGGCCGTTCAGGCATCTGCGCAACCACTGGATCTTCGAACCGGTCGCGCCCTGCGCCGAATTGCCGACGGGGGGAACGCTGGTCGATTTCTACGTCGATTTCGAGTTTCGCTCGAAGCTGCTGCAGAGCCTTATCGGCATGCTCTTCCACGAGGCGACGCGCCGCATGGTCTCGGCTTTCGAAGGGCGCGCGCGGCAACTCTATGGCCCCGCGGCCTGACGGACCGTTCAGCCGCCGCGCGCGATCTCGGCCAGTTCCGCGGGCCCCAGCGTCTCTCGCTCGAGCAGCCTCGCTGCGCCGCGTTCCAGGACCGTCCGCCGCTCGCCCAGAAGGGCGAGGGCGCGCGCGAAGGCCTCGTCGACGAGCCGCCGGACGGCCTGGTCGATCCGGTCCGCCGTCGCCTCGCCGTAGTCCCGGCGCGTCGCGCCGATGCCGATTCCGGCGAGGAAGCGCGCGGCGTCCTCCTCGTAGCGGACATGGCCAAGGTCAGGGTCCATGCCGTAGCGCGTCACCATCGCGCGGGCGATGTCGGTCGCCTTGGCGAGATCGTCGGCGGCGCCGGTCGAAAATTGGCCGAACACCAACTGCTCGGCGGCCCGGCCGCCGAGCAGAACCGCCATCTTCCCCTCCAGTTCGGCACGCGACATCAGGAACCGCTCCTCGGTCGGCCGCTGGATCGTGTAGCCCAGCGCGCCGATCCCGCGCGGGATGATGGACACCTTGTGGATCGGATCGCTGCCGGACAGCGACATCGCGACCAGCGCGTGCCCCATCTCGTGATGGGCCACGACCCGCCTCTCGAGCGGATTTAGCAGCCGGTTGCGCTTCTCCAGTCCCGCGACGATGCGCTCGACCGCGGCGGTGAAGTCGTCCCGCGCGACCGCGTCGCTGCCGCGCCGCGTGGCCAGAAGCGCCGCCTCGTTGACCAGATTGGCGAGGTCGGCGCCCGTGAAGCCCGGCGTCAGCGCCGCGATCTCCTCGGGATCGATGTCGGCGGCCAGCGTGATCCGTCGCAGATGGACGCCGAGGATCTGCACCCGTCCGCGCTTGTCCGGGCGGTCGACCAGGACCTGACGATCGAAACGCCCTGCGCGCAGCAGCGCCGGATCGAGGATCTCGGGACGGTTGGTCGCCGCGACCAGGACGACCCCTTTCGACGTGTCGAACCCGTCCAGTTCGGCGAGCAGCTGGTTGAGGGTCTGCTCCTTCTCGTCGAGCCCTCCGAACCCGCCGGCGATGCCTCGGGCCCGTCCCAAGGCGTCGAGCTCGTCGATGAACACGATCGCCGGCGCGCGCCGGCGTGCCTGCTCGAACAGGTCGCGGACGCGTGCCGCGCCGACACCGACGAACATCTCGACGAATTCCGAGCCGCTGATCGAGAAGAACGGGACGCCGGCCTCGCCCGCCAGCGCGCGGGCGAGCAGGGTCTTGCCGGTTCCGGGCGGGCCGACCAGCAGGATGCCGCGCGGGATGCGCGCCCCGAGGCGCCCGTAGCGCAAGGGATCCTTGAGGAAGGCCACGATCTCGGCCAGTTCCGCCTTGGCCTCGTCGACGCCGGCGACGTCGGCAAAGGTCACTCCGGTGTCGGCCTCCATGTAGACCCGGGCCCGGCTCTTGCCGATCGCCATCAGGCCCCCGCCGCGCTCGCCGAGCCGTGGCAGCACGAACATCCAGAGCAGGGCCAGCAGCGCGAAGGGGGCGATCCAGCCGACGATGTCGGCAAAGATCGAACCCTCCGCGCCACCCTCGTAGCGGACACCGTGGCGCGACAGCGCGGCCGCGATCTCGGGATCGACGCGGGCGGCGACGAACCTGTCGGGACCATCGGGGCGGGGATCCCTGTAGGCGCCCTGGACGAGGTTGCGGGTGACGACGACGTCCGCGATGCGCCCGTCGCGCAGCAACGTCTCGAATTCGCTGTACGGAATCCGCTGGACGCGCGGCGAACCGCCGAGGAACAGATGCGCCGCGATCAGGGCGACCAGCGCGCCAAGGGCAAGCCAGAGATGAAGACGGGGTTCGCGCCACATCGCGGCGACTCCGTCGTGTCTCACTCCAGGGCGAAGCTCCGGCCGCGCTCGTTCCGGGCGAAGGCTGTCATCAGCGGCGGGACAAGCCGCGCGAGGATCGCCGCGCGATCGCCGTCGGCGTCGTCGTAGCGGACGTTCCCCTGCCAGACGCGCGACCCGGTCCGGCGATCGTCGAGCGAGGCGTTTATCACGTAGCGGAGGCCGGGCGCGGCACGACGCGGCGCGGCTTCGCCTGTGCGCCGCATCGGCTGTTCCGGCACGGGCGACGGAGCCTGATCGCCGGGGGAGTTCCCCGGCCCGGTCGTCGGGGCGGATGGCGCGCGGGTCCCGGCGCCGGAGGCGACGGGACGCACCTCGCTGTCGAAGCTCAGCCGGAACGGGGCCGACGCGTCGCCGAGCAGGTAGCCGCCGCGCGCGAGGGCGGCCCGGAAAGCGGCGGCGATCCCCAGGTTTTCCGGCCGGTCGTCCAGCGGCGACACTTCGATCATCGCCCCGGTCGGCACCGGATGGAAGGCGCGGCCTGTCGTGCGCCCGGGTCTGGCGTCCTGGGCCCGGGCCACGCGCGCGGGCAGCGCCGCCGCGAAGAGAGCGAGGGAGAGCTTCGCGAGCAGGGTACGGCGGGCGATCACGGGCAGGCTCCGATCCGATGGGGGCCGCGCACGACGTCGGCGCGCTACTCGATGAAACACGATCTTGCCCTTCGCCGGAAGCGGCGTATCGTCCAGGGGTCCGACCGGATCGCGGGGGCCGAGGACCGGGAACCTCTCTGGCCCGCGCGACGAGCGGTTCCGGCGGCAGCCAAGGGGAATGCGATGGAAACGATCGAAACGCGGACGGCGCCGCCCTCGCTTTGCGCCGCGGACGTGGCGGCCTACAGGCGCGACGGGTTCACGGTGCTGCGCGGCGCGATCGGGGCGCGACATGTCGACGCCTGCATCGCCGACATCGCGGCGCTGGCCAGCGGCCGGTTGCCGGCGCGCACGACCGAGATCGCGTTCGAAGCGGGCACCGATCCGGACCGGCTGCGGCCGGAGCAACGAGAGGACCATGTCCGGAAGCTGTCGTGGTATGTCGAGGACTCGGAACCGCTGCGGGGCGCGGCGATGGCGCCGCGTCTCCACCGCGCGCTCGACCAGCTTCTGGGCGAAGGACGCGTCCTGTTCCAGGACATGGCCCTGATCAAGCCGCCGCGCATCGGATCCGCGAAGCCCTGGCATCAGGACGCCGCCTATTTCCGGGTGAGCGACCCCGGCCTGATCGTCGGCGTATGGATCGCGCTGGACGCGGCGCGGCCCGAGAATGGCTGCATGGAGGTCGTTCCGGGGTCGCATCTCGACGGTCCGGCCGTCCATCTGCCGCACGCGGACATGAACCAGTGCGAAATCCGGGCCGATCGCCTGCGTCTCGCCGATCGCGTCGCGGTCGAACTCGATCCTGGCGACGCGCTGATCTTCCACGCTTTTCTGCATCACTACACCGCGCCGAACCGTTCGGCGCTGCGCCGGCGCGCCGTCCAGTTCCATTTCCACCAGACGGGGCTGCGGTGGCTGGGGCTGGAGGACCATCGCCGGCACTATCGCGACGAGACCGGCGCCTATGCGGGGTGCACCGTGCAGAGCGTGCCGACCGCGCCGGGGCGGGAATTCGTCTATACGGGCGGACGGCAGCGACCCGTGGTCGCGGTGCCGGAGTGGCGGTGATGGCGATGCGGCGGCTCGCGATGCTGCACACGGTCGGCATTCTGGTCGACCGGTTCAGGGGGCTGCTCGCCGGCCGGATCCCGGCGGCGGTCGACACGGTCCACTTGCTCGACGAAAGCCTGCTGCGCGACCTGATGCGCGACGGCCAGACGCCTTCGATCGTGCGTCGCGTCGTCGGGTTCGCGACCCAGGCGGCCGACGCCGGTGCCGACCTGATCGTCTTCACCTGTTCGTCGACGTCGCCGGCGATCGACGTCGCGCGGCAGGTGATCGGCGTTCCGATCCTCAAGATCGACGATCCGATGGCTGCGCGCGCCGTCGAGACCGGTGCGCGGATCGGGATCGTCTGCACGACGTCCAGCACGCGCGGACCGAGCGCCGAGCTGGTGCGCGCGCATGCCGTGAAGGTCGGCCGCGCGGTCGAGGTGGAGACGATGCTTGTCCCCGGGGCTTTCGAGGCGCTGCAAGGCGGCCGGCGCGACGTGCACGACGGGCTTGTCAGCGAGGCTGCCCTGTCGGTCGCCGCGCGCAACGATGTGCTCGTGCTCGCCCAGGCCTCGCTCGCGCATCTCGCCGAACCCCTGTCGGCGCGCGCATCTGTCCCGGTTCTGTCCAGCCCGCCGCTCTGCGTCGAGGCGATCGGCCGCTTCTACGCGGGCTGAGCCTTCACATCGGCTCGGTCCATACCCGTTCCTCGAGGAGCGCGCGGGCGACCGCGCCGGAGATCGCGTCGAGCAGGCGCATGCCCTTCTCCGGGGTCGCCGCGCCGGCCTCGCCGATGACGCCGATCGGCGATCGGCTCGACAATTGCCGCCAGCGATAGACCCCGGGATTCACGCCGGCGATGGCGGAGAGGCCGGGGATGTAGGGTCCGTGCATCTGCGACAATTCGTTGCGATCGATCAGTTCGGGCGTCAGCGCCAGCATCATCGACGTCTCCGCCTCGCAGGCATGCAACAGGTACTGCTGTTTTTCCAGGATCGCCGCGATCTCATTCTGCGCGATGTTCCAGTAGGTGCCACCGGCGATCGGTACCCGGTGCTTCACGGTGAACTCGGTCACGAAGGTGTAGACCCCGTCGGTGTTGCCGCCGTGGCCGTTCAGCACGAAGATCCGCCGGAACCCGTGGCGAAGGATGGACTCGCAGGCGCAGCCGAGAACCGCCGCCATCGTCGCGTAGTCGAGGGTGATCGTGCCGGACAGCGACATATGGTGCTCGGACATTCCGTAGGGGATGGTCGGCGCCACGATGGTCGGGTGTTCGGCGGTCATCTTGCGTGCCGCCCGGTGCGCGACTTCCGTCGCGAGCCGGGAATCGACCTGGGTGGGAAGATGCGGCCCATGCTGTTCCGTCGATCCGATCGGCAGGATGACGATCGCGTTGCGCCGCGCCAGCGCCGCGATTTCCGATGCCTTGAGCCGAGACCACTCGATCTCCGTCATGCGTTCCTCCTTGTGCCGGCGTCGCAACCGCGCGCCGCGCATTACGCCTGCCGGCTTTCCGGGCGTCAAAGCCTTTCCCGGGCCGGCGCTACGGTGCCCGGTCGGGTTCGACCTGAAGCACGATCCCGTCCGATCCGCAGATCCGCACCGTGGTCCCGGCGGGAAGCTCCGGCCCCACGACCTGCCATACCGTGTCGCCAAGGCGGACCGTGCCGCGGCCGCGGACGATCGCCGTCTCCAGCGTCGCGAACTGGCCGTGCAGCCGCGCGGTGCCGATGTTCACATCGGTCGTCGCCAGGGGTTCGGGGCGCCGATGGCGCAGCTTGAGACCGACGAGCACGCAGGCGATGGCCAGCAGGACGAAGGTCAGGATCTGGGCCTGCCAGCCCCAGGGCGCCATCCCGGCCAGATCGGCCGCCGCGAGGCCGAAGCCCAGCGCGACGGCCGCCACGCCCGTCCAGAGCAGCAGGGTGCCGGGCGCGAAGATCTCGGCGATCGCAAGGCCGATGCCGAGGACGATCCAGAGCCAGGGGGCCATCGCGCGAACGTCAGCCCCTGGCATCCGTCGACCGGGGACTGGTCGCGCGCGCGACCGCGGCGTCGCGCGCGAGTTCCGCGATGCCCGCGAGCGATCCCAGCACCGCGGTCGCTTCCACCGGCATCAGCAGCGTCTTCTGGTTCGGGCTGTCGGCGAACTTGGCCAGCGCCTCGACGTATTTCTGTGCGACGAAATAATTGACGGCCGCGGCGCTGCCGCCGGCGATCGCCTCGCTCACCAGGCGCGTCGCCTCGGCCTCGGCGGCGGCCAGACGCTCGCGCGCCTCGGCGTCGCGGAACGCCGCCTCGCGACGTCCCTCGGCCTCCAGGATCGCGCTCTGCTTCTGGCCCTCGGCGCGCAGGATCGCGGCCTGCTTGTCGCCCTCGGCGGTCAGGATGTCGGCGCGCTTCGCACGCTCGGCCGTCATCTGCTTGCCCATCGCCTCGAGCAGGTTGGCGGGCGGCTGGATGTTGCGCAGTTCGATCCGGGTCACCTTCACGCCCCAGGGCGTGGTGGCCTGATCGATCACCGAAA
This sequence comes from Alphaproteobacteria bacterium, assembly GCA_044359885.1. GTDB lineage: Bacteria > Pseudomonadota > Alphaproteobacteria > CACIAM-22H2 > CACIAM-22H2 > CAIOSQ01. The sequence continues at coordinate 12,490 of JBIKLI010000060.1, forward strand.
GCAGCCTGGCGTTGATCAGGTCGCGCTGGGACAGCGCCTCGTCCAGGTCCATGGCGCCGATGACCGAACGGATGTTCGTCATCGCGAGATTGGTCAGCGCCACGCCCAGGTTCTGGACCTCGTAGGCGGCCTTGGCGGCGTCGAGAACCTGGAAGAACATCACGCCGTCGGCGGTGACCGTCGCGTTGTCCTTGCTGATGACCTCCTGGCTGGCGATGTCGAGCACGGTCTCCATCATCGACAGCTTGCGTCCGATGCGGTCGATGAACGGGATGATCACGCTCAGCCCCGGCGACAGGGTCCGGGTGTACCGGCCAAGGCGTTCGACCGTCCATTCCTGACCCTGGGGCACCGTCTTCACGCCCATCAGGATCGTGACCAGCGCCAGCGCGAGAATCGCCAGGATGATCGCCGCACCGGGTTCCATGGCTTCTCTCCGTCGTGAGGATGGTCGCCAGATTATTCCTGGCAGGCCGGACGGACGAGCGGGAAATTCGGCGCCGTCCCGGCGCGCATGCCTGCTGGGGCGGCTCGACAGAGGTTCCTTTCGCCTTTCTTGGCCGGGAGGGGTCGGTTACTCTTCTCGTTTCGGCGCTGCGGGACGCGGCGCCGGCCAAGGCGATTCCGGGGGCCCTGATATGGACCGCAAGAAGCCGTCGAGCAGGCATATCGTCCTGACTTCGCATCCCGGCGGTGGGCCGAAGCCGCTGCCGATCCTTTGGGGGGCCGCCAGCGCGGCCGATCGCGGGCCGGTGATCGGGACGGTCACGACGCCCGCTTATCGCAACGTCATCGGGACACATTCCGGGTCCTACGGCATCTACCGTGCGCTTGCCGTCGCGGCCGGGCGCCTCGATCCCGACCATGTCCCCGACCTGACCAACACCGCCCCGGTCGATGCGATCGGACCGCATCCGCAATGGTCGGATCCCGAGCGGATCGTTTCGCTCGACCCCTGGGGCCATCGCGCGGCCGAGATCTTCGACGACCTGATCGCCCAGGGCTACGATATCCGGCCGACCATCGCCGTCACCCGCGCCCAGATCTTCATGCCCGAGCTGAAGGCGGCGATGGATGCCGGACGGCTGCGTTCCGACAACCGGGTCCTGCTGCCGAACGGAAACGCCCGGGTCACCAAGATCGCGATCGAGCCGGTCTGGCATCTGCCGGGGATCGCGCGGCGCTTCGCGATCGACGAGACCGCGCTGCGCCGGGACCTGTTCGAGTTCACCGGCGGCATGTATCCCGAACTGGTGACGCGCCCGGACATGGAGGTCTTCCTGCCGCCGATCGGCGGCATGACTGTCTATGTGTTCGGCGACATGGACCGCGTCGGCAATCCGCGTCATCCGCTCGCATGCCGCGTGCACGACGAGTGCAACGGATCGGACGTCTTCGGGTCGGACATCTGCACCTGCCGACCCTATCTGGTCCATGGGATCGAGTTGTGCATCGAGATGGCCCAGTCGGGCGGTACCGGCGTGATCGTCTACAACCGCAAGGAGGGACGGGCGCTGGGCGAGGTGACGAAGTTCCTGGTCTACAACGCGCGCAAGCGCCAGGAAGGCGGCGATCGTGCCGACCAGTATTTCAAGCGTACCGAATGCATCGCCGGCGTACAGGACATGCGCTTCCAGGAATTGATGCCCGACGTGCTCAACTGGCTCGGCATCCGGCGCATCGACCGGCTCGCCTCGATGAGCGACATGAAGCACGGGGCCCTGGCCCGCGGCGGGATCGAGGTCGGCGAGCGTGTCGCCATCCCGGACGAGCTCGTCCCCGCCGACGCGCGCGTCGAGATGGACGCCAAGGTCGCCGCCGGATACTTCACCCCCGCCGCGACGCCGGACGCCAAGGAACTGGCGCGGCCGAAGGGCAGGGGACTCCAGGATTGAGCACGATGCGCGACCCCGTGGCGCTGCTGCGCGACCCCGCGACGATCCGGGCACGCTGCGCGCTTGTCTTCGCCGCGGCGGAGACCGGGCGGACGGCGCATTTCGCGCTCGACATGACGCGGCTCGCCGACTGCGCGCGCTATGTCGCCCAGGTCATGGACGAGGCGTATCCGGACGGCCATGTGCCCTTCCATGCACGCTGGCGCCACTTCGTCACGGGCGGCGCCGACCGCTGGGCGCCGCTGGCCGCGCGCCTCGCTGACCGGGCGCCGATCGACCGACTGCGCGCAGCCTTCGACCTTGCCATCGTCTCGGTGCTTCTGGACGCCGGCGCGGGTGGCGCCTGGCGCTATCGCGCGCAGGATGGGGCCGTCCTGTCGCGCTCCGAGGGGCTGGCGGTCGCCAGCCTGGAGATGTTCGCCGCCGGCCTGTTCTCGGCCGATCCGCTTGACCCGCTGCGCGCGGACGCCGCGGTGCTCTCGGCGACCGATGCCCGGGCGCTGGCGGCCGGTTTCCAGGTGGACGAGGCCAATCCGATGGTCGGCCTCGAGGGACGCGCCGAGTTGCTGCGGCGGCTGGGCAGGACGATCGAGGAACTGGCGCCGCTCTACGCCATGTCCGGCCGGATCGGCGGCCTCGCCGACGGTCTGGTCGCGCGTGCGGCCGGCGCGCCGCTGCCGGCCGCCGAGATCCTGCGTGCGCTTCTGGCGGCGCTGGGACCGGTCTGGCCGCCGCGCGTCGTCCTGGACGGGGTCAATCTGGGCGATGTCGGCCGCCACCCGGCGGCGCGCGGCGAAGGTGCCACCGACGGGCTCGTGCCCTTCCACAAGCTTTCGCAGTGGCTCGCCTACTCTCTGATCGAACCATTGCAGGCCCATGGCGTGGCGGTCCAGGGCCTGGATGCGCTGACCGGCCTGCCCGAGTATCGCAACGGCGGGCTCTTCATCGACATGGGCGTGCTCGTCCCGCGCCATGCCGACGTCTTCTCGCGCGACCATGACGCGACCAGCGAACTGGTCGTCGAATGGCGCGCGCTGACCGTCTGCCTGCTCGACCGGCTCGCCGCCGCGATCCGCGCCGCGCGCGGCCAGGACGCGGTCTCGCTGCCGCTCGCCAAGGTGCTTGAAGGCGGGACCTGGGCGGCCGGCCGGCGGATCGCCCGGACGCGACGCCCCGACGGCGGCCCGCCGATCGCGGTGATTTCGGACGGCACCGTCTTCTGACCCGCCCCCACAGAGCCGAAAGGAACCCTCGTGAACGTCACGATCGTCGATCATCCGCTGGTCCAGCACAAGCTCACCCAGATGCGACGCAAGGAGACGCCGTCCGACGTCTTCCGCCGCTATCTGCGCGAAATCGCCATGCTGCTCGCCTACGAGGCGTTGCGCGACCAACCGCTGGAACGGGTCGAGATCGAGACGCCGCTGACCCGCATGAAGGCGCCGCAACTGGCCGGCAAGCGCGTCTGCTTCGTGTCGATCCTGCGGGCGGGCAACGGTCTGCTCGACGGGATGCTCGAGGTCCTGCCCTCGGCACGGGTCGGGCATATCGGGCTCTACCGCGATCCCCGCACGCTGGCGGCGGTCGAGTACTACTGCAAGCTGCCCGAGGACATCGCCGAGCGCGAGGCCATCATCCTCGATCCCATGCTGGCGACCGGTCACAGCGCGGTCGCCGCCGTCGCCAGGACCAAGGAACTCGGTGCGAAGGCCGTGCGCTATGTCTGTCTTCTCGCCGCTCCGGAAGGCGTGCGCGAGATGAACGAGGCGCATCCCGACGTCGCGGTGCTGACGGCGGCGGTAGACAGCCATCTCAACGATCACGGCTATATCGTGCCGGGCCTGGGCGACGCCGGCGACCGGCTCTACGGTACCAAGTAGCGATGCCCGGGCAGGCGGAGCCGGCGGGCGAACTCTGGCGCTTCTCCCTCGCCGTCCATGACGCGCCCGGCGTGGCCAGTCTCTGCCTCGAGCTTCAGGACCGCTGGGGTGCCGACGTCAATCTGGCGCTGGCCGTGGCCTGGGCAGGGGCCAGCGGCCGTGGTCGCCTGCCGGTCGCCTGGATCGCGCGCCTGGATCGGGAGATCGCGCCGCTGCGCGGCGACCTCGTCGCGCCGCTACGCGGGGCGCGACGGCGGCTGAAGCCCCTGGCCGATTCCGGCCGGCTGGCCGCGCTGGGCGCCTTGCGCGCGCGTCTCAAGGATCTGGAACTCGAGGCTGAATGTTGCGTGCAGGCGATTCTCGAAGCGGCGCTGGCCGGGC
>JBIKLI010000328.1:0-4828 GCA_044359885.1 Alphaproteobacteria bacterium
TTAACGGGTCACCGGCCGTCGCTTGCGGCTAGATGCGATCCGGGATGCGGGCGCAGCCGGCGCCTCGTCCCGACTGCGGCCCTCTGGAGAAGCGATCGCGATCATGCAAAAGGCTCTCGCGCGACCGATGACGATCCCCGCTGCCGCCCTGCGGCTCGTTGCCGCCCTTGTGGCGATCGCCGGCCTGGGGCTGATCTGGGGCAACGTGCTGGTCTCGCAGCGCATGGCGCAAGACAGCGGCCTGCGCACGGCCGAGACCGAGATGCGCCTGCTGGCGGCGACCTTCGCCGAGCATGCCGAGGCGACGATCCGGCTGATCGACACCGCATCGAACATGCTCGCGGAGTCCTGGGCCCGCGATCCGGAGCGCTTCGCCGACGCGGTCGGCGAGTGGAACGCCAATCTCTCGCATCTGGCCCTTCAGGTCGCGGTCGCCGACCGCAGCGGCCTCGTCGTCTACTCCAATCTCGGCACGCCGACATCGGCGGTGAGCATCGCCGACCGCGAGCATTTCCGGGTCCATGTCGACGGCCGCCACGAGGGTCTCTTCATCTCCCGGCCGCTGATCGGGCGCGTGTCGCGCAAGTGGTCGATCCAGTTCTCGCAGCCCATCCGTCGCGCCGGCGCGTTCGACGGCATGCTCGTCGTCTCGCTCGATCCCGAGTATTTCCAGAACTTCTATCGCAGCCTGCCGTTGCAGGAGACGGCGCTGGTTTCGATGGTGCGGCATACCGGAGAACTGATGGTCGAGATGCCGGCCCGGCGCGGCCTCGGTTCGATGGTCGAGGGCGTCCCGTTCCTGGCGACCGATGCGCCGCGCTACGGCAACTACCGGTCCCGGGACGGCGGCGACGGGATCGAGCGGATCGCGGCCTATCACCGCCTGCCGCAATTCGGGCTGATCCTGACCGCGGGCATGTCGCTCGGCGACGCGCTGGACGGCTACTACGAGCAGCGCCGGGCACGCATCTTCGCCGCGTCGGCGATCAGCCTCGCGCTGCTCGTGGTGATCGGCCTTGCCTTGCGCGAACTCGAGGCGGGGCGACGGCGCACCCAGCGGCTCAGCGCCGCCAACGAGGGGCTCGAGGCCAGGGTCGCCGAGCGCACGGCGGAACTGTTCCTCAGCCTGCAGAAGATCGAGCGTCTCAACGTCTTCATGGAGCGGCTGCTCCATTCCAGCCCCGCCGTCCTCTACACGCTGACCTACCCGCAGCTGGCGCTGACCTTCGTCAGCAGCAATGTCGGCGCCAAGCTGGGCTGGACGCCGGAAGAATTCGCCGGCGACCCGGGGCTCTGGCGGTCCTGCATCCACCCCGAGGACCTCGAGCGCGCGGCCGTCGATCCCGAGCGGCTGGCACGCACCGGGACCCAGAGCATGCGCCTCAGGTTCCGGACCAAGGACGGCCGTCATCTCTGGATGAACCACGAGCTGAGCCTGATCCGGGACGCCGGCGGCAGCCCTACCGAGGTCGCCGGCGCGTTCTGGGACGTCAGCGCCCATGTCGTGCTGGAGGAGCAGCTGCAGGAACGCCAGAAGCTCGAGGCGATCGGTCAGCTGACCGGCGGGCTCGCCCACGACTTCAACAACCTGCTGGGCATCGTGGTCGGCAATCTCGACCTGATCGGCGAAAGGCTGGATCCCTCGGGCCCGTTGTCGAGGCCGCATCAGGCGGCGCTCGACGCGACCATGCGCGGGGTCGAAATCACGCGGCTGCTGCTTGCCGTCGCGCGCCGCCAGCCGCTCGAGGTCGCGCGCTACGATCTGAACCAGTTGGTCGAGCAGATGATGCCTCTGGTGCGTTCGTCGGTGGGGTCGGCGATCACGGTGCGTGTGCAGTTCGGCACCGGCCCGCTGATCGCGTCGCTCGACGCCGCGAGCCTCAGCAACGTGGTCCTGAACCTGGTCATCAATGCCCGCGACGCGATGCGCGACCGAACCGGCGCCCGGATCCTGACGCTGCGCACCCGCGCCCAGCAGGTCGAGACCGGAAACGACCCCGACCTCCATGCCGGCTGGTACGCGGTGCTCGAGGTCGCCGACACGGGCTCCGGCATGAGCGCCGCGGTCCGTGCCCAGGCCTTCGAGCCGTTCTTCACGACCAAGGAGCGCGGCAAGGGGACGGGGCTCGGCCTGTCGATGGCCTACGGCTATGCCACCCAGCTGGGCGGGACGATCCGCATCGACAGCGTCGAGGGCGAGGGCACGACGATGATCGTGTTCCTGCCGATGGTCGGCGATCCGGCGCAGCAGGCGCCGCAGGATGCGCAGGTCCATGCCCCGGTCTTCACGCCGGCGCCGATGCGTCGCGCCGTCGCGGCGCCGCCCGCCGCGCCGCAGCCTCTGCCGGCGACGGTGCAGCCGGCCGCGACGGCCCAGCCGGCGCGCAAGCGGATCCTGGTGGTCGACGACGAGCCGGGGCTTTGCGCCCTGGCCTGCGACTGGATCGCGGCGCTGGGGCACGAAGCGGTCGGGGTGAATTCGCCGCAGGAGGCGCTGGCCCGGCTCGGCGAGCAGGCTTTCGACCTTCTGTTCACGGACGTGGTCATGCCCGGCGACATGGACGGGCTGGCCCTGGCGACCGAGGCGAAGTCGCGGCAGCCGGGGCTTCGCGTGCTGCTCGCCTCGGGCTATGCGCGGGTCCTGCTCGAGAACCGAAATCTGCCGGGCGCGCTGCTCGGCAAGCCGTACCGCAAGAAGGAAGTGGCGCAGGCCCTCGAGTCGGCGTTGCGCGACTGACGCCCGCGGCGCCGCCGCGGCGCGGTCATCGCGCCGCGGCGAGCGGCAGATGCAGGGTGACGCTGGTGCCGCGGCCGACACCGCTGCGGATGTCGACGCTGCCGTTGTGCCGGACCGCGAAGCTGAAGACGGTCGTCAGCCCCAGCCCCACCCGATACGGCGCCCGGGTCGTGAAGAACGGGTCGAAGGCGCGCTGCTGGACCTCCGGCGGCATGCCTGGACCGTCGTCGCTGACCTCGATCGCGGCCATCCCCGGTCCCTTGCCGGCGCCCGGCGGCTCCTCGAAGCAGCGGATCGTGATCGTGCCGCGGCCGGGATGCGCGTCGGCGGCGTTGTGCAGCAGCGCGATCAGCGCGCCGCGCAGCCCGTCGGCGCTGACGACGCAACGCAGCGGCCGCCCGCTCGGTTCGCGCAGGATCGTCATGCGCTTCGGCACGGAATTCGCCAGGATCGGCCAGAGCTCGGTCAGCAGCGCGTCGATGAACAGCGGCTCGCCCGCCGGCGCCTGCTCGCGCTGCGCCGAGGCGAGCATGGCGCGCGAGATGTCGGCGCCGCGCTCGGCGGCGGCCTGCGCGTCCCGAAGCCGCTTCGCCAGCTTCTCCGGTTGCTCGATCTCCTCGATGGCCGAGTCGATGTTGCCCAGGACGATTCCAAGGATGTTGTTGAATTCATGCGCGATGCCCGCGGTGATCGAGAATATCGCCGCCGCCTTCTCGTGCTCCAGCCGATCGCGCTCCAGCCGCACGCGATCGCGCAGGTCGTCGAGCTTGATCCAGAAACGCCGTCCCTCGGCACCGGCGACGATGCGGCCATAGAGACGGGCGGGGATCGTCTCGCCGTCGCGGCCGCGCAGCGCGATCTCGAGCGGCCCGATGGTCCCGGCGGCGATGCCCTGCGTCAGCGCGGCGGCGAGGGGCGCATGGCCCTCGGTCGCGAGCAGGGTGGCGAGCTTGGTGCCCGCCGCGGCATCGCGGTCGAGACCCAGCGCCGCGGCGACATCGGCCCCGATATCGGTGAGCGTGCCGTCGGGATCGCACATCAGGAAGCCGAGCGAAGCCGACACCCGGCCACCGCTGAGCAGCGCCCGCAATTCGGTCGCGCGCCGGCGCATGTCGAGCTGGGCCGTCACGCGGCTCAGGACCCGCGCGGCGTTGAGCGGCTTCTCGATGAAGTCGACGGCACCTGCGGTCAGGGCGCGCGCCTCGGTGGCCACATCCTGGTCCGCCGACACGAGGATCGCCGGCACGTCCGCGGTCGCGAGATCGGCCTTCATCGCCCTGCACAGCGCGATCCCCGACATGTCGCCCATGTTGATGTCGGCGACGACCAGATCGGGCGGGCTGCGTCGCGCGACCTCCAGCGCCTTCTCGCCGGAGAGCGCGAAACGCAGGCGACCGACGGGGGCCAGCATGCGCGCCATGATGCGCACCGCGGCGGGATGGTCGTCGACGATCAGGATCGACGGATCGGGCGAATGTTCGATCCGTTCCTGCCGATCGTCTTCCGGTGCGAGCAGGGCCCGTGCGGCGTCGAAGTCCAGCGCTTCGAGATGGGCCCGGAACCGGGTCTCGGTGGTGTCGGGATACCCGGGCGGCAGGAGGCGGCCATCCGCGGGGGCGAGCGTCGTCGCGATGGGATCCTGGCGCGCCATGGCCTCGACCAGCCGCGCGAAGCTGGCCGGATCGAGGTCGCGCGGCGGTTCAGGCGCGGCAGGCGCGACGCTTGCAAGCGCGTCGCGCAGCGTCGCGGCGGCAGGTGCCGCGATGGCCCGGACCGCCGCCGTCAGCCGGTCCGCCGGGCGCCCGCCGGCGAGGTCGTCCTCGACCCCGGCGACGGCGCGGGCGATGGCGCCGAGCCCGAGGTTCAGCGCCTCGCCGCGCAACCGGTGCAACCGGGTGGCGGCCGCGCCGCGATCGGCGGCCGCGAGCGCCGACGCGATCTCGTTCAGCGTCTGCCCGAGACCCTCCTGCGTCGCGCGCAGCAGCGACCGCAGCAGGCTCGCATCGCCGCCGCAGCGGGTCAGCGCCGCATCGCGATCGAAGCCCTCGACGGGCGCGGCTTCCGGTGCGGCCGTGGCCGCCGGCGCAGCGG
>JBIKLI010000329.1:0-4820 GCA_044359885.1 Alphaproteobacteria bacterium
CGCGACCAGATCCCAGGCAGGCAGCACGTGATTGACGGGGCCGGCATGCCCGTCCGGTCCAGTCATCATCGGATAGCCGGTCGCCGCATTGATCGTGTAGTCGACCGCAGGCCTGCCGTCGGCCCAGCCCATGACGCGCAGCGAGATCAGGTCTGCCCGCCGCGCCGACAGCGTCGCATGGGCGAAGGCGCCGCGGTCGGGAAGATTGGTGACGAGGATGCCGCACGCGGCGATCAGCGCGCCCGCGAGCTCGCGTCCTTCTTCGCGCGCCAGATCGACGGCGACCGAACGCTTTCCCTTGTTGAGTCCTTCCCAGTAGAGGCTGTCGCCGCCGGGTGCGAGCGGCCAGCGCCGCCGATCGGGCCCGCCGCCGATCGGATCGATGCGCACGACATCGGCGCCGAGCTCGCGCAGATAGAGCGTGCCCGTCGGCGCGGCGATGAAGCTCGCCAGCTCCACGATCCGCATGTCCCGAAGCAGGTCGTACATGCGTGCGAGGCTAGCGACGTTCGATGGCATCGCGCAATCGCGTCGCCCGCGCGTCCGCGCGCAACGCGGATGTGGACGCGCGCGTCGCGATGGTCCAGTCTTGCGACGAATGCATTCCGCAATCGAGACGACGAAGCCGACGACATGGACGATCGCGACCCGCCGCCGAGCGCCGTGATCGACCGCCTCTCCGAGGCGATCGAGGCACGCCGTCATGCCGATCCGGCGAGCTCGCACACCGCGAAACTCTTCGCGAAGGGGACGCGCAAGATCGCGCAGAAGGTCGGCGAGGAAGCGGTCGAACTGGTGATCGAGGCGGTGCGCGGCAAGCGCGAGCGCATCATCGAGGAAAGCGCCGATCTGATGTACCACCTTCTGGTTCTGTGGGCCGATGCGCATGTCCGCCCGAGCGATGTCTGGGCCGAGCTGATACGCCGCGAAGGAATCTCGGGTCTGGTCGAGAAGGCCGGCCGCGGCGAGGACCGGGAGGAGCGATGAGCTACGATCCGAACAACGTGTTCGCGCGCATCCTGCGCGGCGAGATCCCTTGCCGGAAGGTCTTCGAGGACGCGCATGTCCTCGCCTTCCACGACATCCAGCCCCAGGCGCCGGTCCACGTGCTGGTGGTGCCGCGCGGTCCCTATGCCTCGTGGGACGATTTCCACGAGAAGGCGAGCGACGCCGAGCAGGCGGCGCTGTCGCGCGCCATCGGCGCCGTCGCGCGGATCACCGGCGTCGCGGCGACCGGCTATCGCGCGATCTCCAATTGCGGCCGCGACGGGCACCAGGAAGTGCCGCACCTGCATGTGCATGTCCTGGGCGGGCGGCCGATGGGACGAATGGTGGCGAAGGCGGAGTAGGGCCGCCCCGCCACCTGGGCGATCGCGCTTCGGCGCGTCCGCCCGTCCCCCCTGGGCAGCGAGGGGGGACTTCGGATGACCGGCGACCCCCGCCCCGGCAGGATCGGGCGGGGGTCGCTGCGGGTCTCAGCCCCGCGGCTCGGGCGCCGGCCTTGCGCGCCGGACCGGCTTGCGGACGAAGGCGCAGAGATCGCGCACGACGCAGGACGTGCAGTCGGGCCTCAGCGCCTTGCAGACATACCGGCCGTGCAGGATCAGCCAGTGATGCGCGTGGCGCCTGTAGGCGTCGGGCGTGACGCGCTCCAGCCCGGCCTCCACCCGGGCGGGCGTGCGGCCGCGCGCGAGGCCGGTGCGGTTGGCGACGCGGAAGATATGCGTGTCGACCGCGATGGTCGGCGCGCCGAAGGCGATGTTCAGCACGACATTGGCGGTCTTGCGGCCGACGCCCGGCAGCGCCTCGAGCGCCTCGCGCGCCGACGGCACTTCGCCGCCATGCGCGTCGGCCAGCCGCTGCGACAGCGCCATCACGTTGCGGGCCTTGGTGTTGAAAAGACCGATGGTCCGGATCGCGGCGCGCAGACCCTCCTCGCCCAGTTCCAGCATTTCCGCCGGCGTACGAACCCGGGCGAACAGCGGCGCCGTCGCGCGGTTGACCGCGGCGTCGGTGGATTGCGCCGACAGCGCGACGGCCACCAGCAGCTGGTAGGTATTGCCGTAGACGAGCTCGGTTCGCGGCTCGGGGTTGCGGGCGGCGAGACGGGCATAGAACGTCTCGATCTCGGCGGGCTTCATCCCCCTTCCTTAGCCGAGCGGCACGCCGGCAGGAAGCCAGGTGGCGCGGAACGCAAATGGCGCTAGGTTCGGGGAATGGCGCTGAAGACCGTCACTGGCGACCCGCCGCTGCTCGAACTGACGCTGACCCCGCATCGCAGCCTGCCGCGCAAGGGCTTCGCCGCGATGATGGCGGTTCTCGTCGGCCTCAACGTCGTCGCGGGTGCCGTCTTCCTGCTCGTCGGCGCGTGGCCGGTGATCGGCTTTCTCGGTCTCGACGTGCTGCTGGTCTGGCTCGCCTTCCGTCTGAACTACGCGCGCGCACGCCAGGTCGAGCGCCTGGTCTTCTACCGCGACCGGCTGGCGATCCTGCGCCGCGACCATTGGGGCCGCGAGCAGGCGCTGGATCTTCAGCCCTACTGGCTCAGGGTGCGCGTGGTGCGCCACCAGGGCGAGGTCATCAGGCTGCTGCTCGCGAGCCATGGCCGCCGCTACGCGATCGGCCAGTTCCTGGCTCCCGACGAGCGCGAGCGCCTGGCGCTCCATATCGACGACATCCTCGCCGCGCTGCGCGACGGCCGACCGTTGCCGGTGCCGCCGGCGCATCCCGCACCGGCGATGTCGCTGATCGCCTGACCGCCGCCGGGGCGTTCAGAGGCCAAGCACGTCCTTCATCGCGTAGAGCCCTGGCCGGCGTCCCGCCAGCCAGAGCGCCGCACGGACCGCGCCGGCGGCGTAGATCCCGCGGCCATGGGCCTTGTGGGTCAGCTCGAGCCGGTCGGATCCGCCGCAGAACATGACGACGTGATCGCCGACCTCGCCGCCGCCGCGTGCGACCGAGAAGCCGATCGTGCCCTCCTGCCGCGGCCCGGTATGGCCGTCGCGCGCCCGGACGCCGTGGCTGGCCAGATCGACGCCGCGACCGCGCGCCGCCGCATGTCCAAGCCCCAGCGCGGTACCCGAGGGCGCATCGACCTTGTGGCGGTGATGGATCTCGAAGATCTCGATGTCGTAGTCCGGACCCAGCGTCGCGGCGACGCGCTCGGTCAGCGCCATCAGCAGGTTGACCGCAAGGCTCATGTTGGGGGCCTTCACGATCGGCGCCCGGGTCGCGGCGTCCGCGATCTCCCGCTCGTCCTCGGCACCGAAGCCGGTGGTCCCGATCACCAGCCCCTTGCCGCTTGCCGCGGCGAGGCGGGCATGCGCGACGCTGGCGGCCGGAACGCTGAAATCGATCACCACGTCGCTTGCCGCGAACAGCGCCGCCGGATCGTCGCCCAGCCGCGTGTTCGTCGGCCCCGTCCCGGCGAGTTCGCCGGGGTCGCGACCAAGCAGCGGATGGCCCGGGGCCTCCGTGCCGCCGGCGAAGGCCGCGGTCGCCGTGGCCGCGACCTCGCGCACCAGCATCTGTCCCATGCGTCCGGCGGCGCCGACGACGCCGATTCGAGCGGTCATGAAGATCCTCCCCCGCGACGACGCGCCGTCACTCGCGCAGATCGTCCCACAATTCCTTCACCTTGCCGAAGAACCCCGCCGATTCCGGACTGGTCTTCTCGGCCGTTCCGGCCTTCTCGAACTCGCGCAGCAATTCCTGCTGGCGCTTGGTCAGGTTCACCGGCGTCTCGACGATCGCCTCGACGAAGAGATCCCCTCGGCTCTGGCCGCGCAGCAGCGGCATGCCCTTGCCGCGCAGTCGGAAGCCGTGGCTGGACTGCGTGCCGGGCGGGATGTTGACCTTGGCGCGCGTCCCGTCGACGGAGGGCACCTCGATCGTGCCGCCCAGCGCGGCGGTGGTCATCGGGATGGGCACGCGCACATGCAGGTCGTTGCCGTCGCGCTTGAACAACTTGTGGGGCGCCACGGACAGGAAGATGTAAAGGTCGCCGGTCGGCCCACCCCGGCTTCCCGCCTCGCCCTCGCCGGAAAGCCGGATGCGCGTGCCGTCGTCGACGCCGGCGGGAATGGCGACGTTCAGCGTCCGCTCGCGCCGCGTCCGCCCCTCGCCGTTGCAGGTCCGGCAGGGCTTGTCAATCGTCTGGCCGCGTCCGCCGCAGGACGGACAGGTCCGCTCGACCGTGAAGAAACCCTGCTGCGAGCGGACCTTGCCGTGGCCGCGGCAGGCGGTGCAGGCCACCGGCTTGGCACCGCGCTCGGCACCCGTGCCGCTGCAGGTCTCGCAGGTCGCAAGGCTGGCGACGCGGATCGTCGACTGCCGGCCCTTGAAGGCGTCCTCGAGGGTGATCTCCATGTTGTAGCGCAGATCCGCCCCGCGCCCGGCGCCGCCGCCGCCACGGCGACCGCCGACGAAATCGCCGAACATCTCGTCGAAGATGTCGGCAAAGCCGCCCGAGCCGAAATTGAACTCGAAGCCCCCGCCCGGTCCGCCGCCACCGCCCGGCCGGCCGCCGCCCTGCTCGAAGGCGGCATGTCCGAAGCGGTCATAGGCGCCGCGCTTCTGCTCGTCCTTGAGGACGTCGTAGGCCTCGTTGATCTCCTTGAACTTCGCCTCGGCAGCCTTGTCGCCCGGATTGCGGTCCGGGTGATGCTGCATCGCCAGCTTGCGAAAGGCCTTCTTGAGGTCGTCCGCGCTGGCGTCCTTCGACACCCCGAGGATCTCGTAGAAATCGCGCTTCGACATGGGCGCCCCGGTCGCGTTCGTCTGTCTCGATGGGGCGGGCGGGGCGGCGGCATGCCGCCGCC
>JBIKLI010000330.1:0-4817 GCA_044359885.1 Alphaproteobacteria bacterium
GCCTGCCGGGAGCTAGCCGATGCGCTGCGCTTGCTTGGGGCTTCGCGCCCCGGCCCGTTGCCTCACCGTCTCGAGAGGGACATTCGAAGCCGACAATCGAGGTGCCAGTCTCAAGTTAGCCGTGGTCCGAAGAAACGGAGCGGGTCACCGTCCTGGTCGTCGTCGCGAGGTCCGGCCTTCACGGTGGACGGCTCGAGCGGGAAGCTTGGTTGGCGGGGGCGCCAGGGAGCAACCCAGGCTGCGTCCTCGTCTACCGCTCTACTCGGGTTTCCGATGTCCCCGCATGGGTGTCCGGGTGGACGGTGTCAGGAAATCCAGCAGCGCGCGTGCGGCGGCGCGCAGGCGCCCGCCTGGCAGAAACATCGCAACCAACTCGTCGGCCGGGCCGTCCTCGAGCCGCCAGCGCGGCAGCACTTCGATGATCGAATCTCGCTCCGTGTCGGTCCCTGGCAGATAGTCGGGCAGCAGCGCGATACCTGCATCGGCCAGGACCAGGCGCGCGATTGAATCGGTCCAGGTCACGGACAGCGCGGCATCGACGCGTACGGTCTCGCGGATCTGGCCATCGATGAAAGCGAAGTTGCCGCGCCCACGATAGGAGCTTGGCAGCAGCACCCGGTGGTCGCGCAGGTCCGCGGGCTGCTTGGGCGTGCCGCGGGAACGCAGGTAGCCGCGTGATGCAACAAGCCGCCAGCCGATCGTCGCGATACGGCGCGCGCTGGCATGCGGCGGCGGTGTCGCTGTGATGCGCAGCGCGAAATCGAGCCGCTCGGCGATCAGGTCGACCGGACGATCCGACAGTTCCACGTCCACTTGCGTCCCAGGGTTGCGGTCGAGAAAGGCCAACACCAACGGCAACACGACGGTATTGCCGTAGGAGGGCGGAACGCTGATCCGCACGAGGCCGGCAAGACTGCCTGCGGCCGTTCGCGCGGCGTCGACGCCTGCCGCGATTTCGGTGGACGCCTGGTCGACATGCACCAGCAACGCGGCACCGGCGTCTGTCAGTTCCACCCGTCGCGTCGAGCGTTTCAGCAGCTCGGTTCCGACCTCCCGTTCGAGCGCCTGGATGCGCTTGCTGATCGCGGGCCGAGACAGCGAAAGCATGTCGGCCGCACGGGTGAAGCTGAGCAGGCGGGCGACTTCGGCAAAGGCGGCCAGATCTTCGAGGCGGGGCATGTCATCAGCCTCCCGTTGGGGTGTGTCGGCGTCTCGCTCGGTCGGCACGCCGCAGGATCCGCCACGTCTACAACAGCAATTGTGTCCTCTAAGTTACCAAAGAAGTTCGACGGGTCGCATTTATTGTCGCCCGACAAACGTATTCGATGCAGGTCATGAACTGGAGGACCGCCACCATGATCTCTCGTCAAGCGACTGCGTCTGGGTGTGGACCCGTGCTGGTATCGGCCCCCGAGCCTGAGCGAGGACGCGCGACCGCGTCGTACGCCGCCTCGGCCGCGACGGGTCCCGCAGGTTTGGAGGCGGCGACGATCAGGACGCGGCTGCTTGCGACGCGCCTTGGCCGGATTGCTGTCCACATGGCGGGCGACTCTGGCCCGGTGCTGCTCTTCTGGCCGGCGGTATTCTCCGATTCGTCCATCTACCGCGCGCAAGTCGAGGCGCTGCGCGGGCGCCACCGGCTCATCCTGATCGACGGACCGGGTTTTGGTCGCAGCGATGCGCCGACGCGCCCGTTCACGATGGAAGCCTGTTCCGACGCGGCAGCCGAGGTGCTCCGACAACTCGAAGTGCCGCACGTCGTCTGGGCCGGCACTTCGTGGGGCGGGATCGTCGGCGTGCATTTCGCCATACGGCATCCGCAGCTTGTCCGCGGCCTCGCGCTCATGAACACGCCGTTCGGCGTGCCGGCCGACGGTCCGCGTTTCTCGGACCGCATGGTGGTCTGGGGCGCGCGTTGGATCGGCAACTCGACTGCTTATGCGACCGGGGTCGCGCGGTCGTTCTTGCCGGCGACGTGGCGCAACGCCCATTCCGACGAGTTCGCCGCGTTCGTTGCCGCGCTCAGGTCGTCCGACCGCGCGGGAATGGCGGTGTCCGCTCGCTCGGTACTGCTCCAGCGCGCTTGCGTGCTGCCGCTGTTGCCGCGGATCGACGTGCCGACCGTCGTCGTCGCCGGCGAAGACGACCAGCTCTATCCAGCGCCGACGCTGAAGGCGGCGGCCGACAGGATTCCCGGTGCGCGCTTCGTCATGCTCCCTTCCAGCGGCCACATCTCGGCGATGGATCAGCCCGAGCAGGTCGGTGCGGTACTCATGGAACTCGTCGAACAGGTCCGATGAAAGCCTCGTTCATGGCAGGTCGACATGACGTGACCAGGCTGATGAGCGTGGCTTCTCGACGCCGTTGCCCCTTTTGCACGCGAGCGCGTCGCTTCGCCCGATCGTCGTGTTCGTGCATGGCGGCGGACTGAACGCCGGCGCGAAGGACGACGAGACCGGCGTCAACACGAACATGGCCATTGCCCTGGCCCGGCATGGCTATCTGGTGCTGAACATCAATCATCGTCTGGCTTCGCATGCGCCCCATCCGGTCCAGGTCCAGGACATGGCTGCTGCCGTGCGCTGGGCGGTGGATCATGGCCGCACGCATGGTGGCGATCCGGATCGCATCGTGCTTGGCGGCTTCTCTTCGGGCGGTTTCCTCGCCGCGCTGGTCGCAGGCGATCACCGTTGGCTTCGGGAATCTGGGGCCGCGCCGGAGCGGATCCGCGCTGTCTTCGCAGTCTCCGGCTTCTTCGACCTGCACCATCTCTCGCAGTCATTCCCGGTGCGCAAGTTCATTGTCGAACCTGCCTTCGGCCCGCGCCGTGAGGTTTGGGACGCGGCGTCGCCATCGACCTTCGCTGGCGCGCATTGGCCTCCGACTCTCTTGCCGAGCGCGGGGCAGGACCGCTCGGCTGGCCCCCAATCCGATGCACTCTGCGCGCGGCTGCAGCGTGACGGGGTCGTATGCCGGCATATCGTCGTGCCCGGCTCTCGGCATGCAACGGCGATCGCTCGTCTTGGCGGCGGTCGCGCCCCGGAGTCGTTCGGCGTGCTTCTGGAGTTCATCGGGGAGCACGCGGCAAAAGGCGGAAGGTGATCGACATGGCACTGCAGCCCACGAAACGTCGTGAATGAGTTCTTTCCGGAGCTGCCACGTTCCTGGACAGCCGGGAGCGGGCGAACATGGAAGTGAGCGGCACCATCGAGCGCATGTTTCCGGGGCGTCCGCCGTCGGTTTGGTGGTCCAAGGGAGCGAGGCGACCAGGATCTTGTGTCATTCCGCTGCGACGGGATGAGTTGGACCCCATCCGAGAGACCATGGCCGTGTCCTTGCACGCCTGTCGCCGGGTCGGGTTTTCGTCTTGCCTGATCAAGCTGCTCCCTGCGGCTGATGCTGGGCCTGTTGGCACCTTCGCTTCGGCGGCGGAGCGATCGGCGCGCCGGCCGACCGCAGTGCCCCGGGCGCACGGCAACCGAAAGCCATGTGGCCGCGCTCCCGGTCGTAGAAGTCGATCCATCGTCCCCTGCGCGCCATGGTTCGTACTGAAGATCCCGGGCTTGCCCCTTGTCGGCGCCTCTTCGAGAGCGGCCAGACGGAATGAGGCGTCAAGCGTGTTCGACAGCCGCCATGCCAGAACCCAGCGGTTCGCCCAATCCATGACCACCACCAGGCAGATGGCTCCCCGCGCGATAGCCGCGCAGGTCACGTTCGCGCATCAGACCTGGTGCGGCCGGTCGATGGTCAGATGGCGCAGCAGATACGGATAGACGGGGTCTTGCGGCGCTGTCCTGCTCGTCCCCGGCTTCGGCGCCGGTGCTTCCCGCCCCTCCAGCCCCATCCTGCGCATCAGCCGCTGCACGCGCTTGCGGTTGGTCCGATGTTCGTCGGCGCCCAGCGTGATCACCATCCGACGCGAGCCGTGGAACGGATGGGGCATGTCGAGCGCGTCGAGCCGGTCGAATCGCTGCCGCGCCGACAGCCCCCGTCGTCCGCGATCGATCATCGCCGCGCGGTCCGCACGGCTCGTCGACCGGAGCGCCTTGCAGGACAATCGAGTTCGAACGTCAGCTTGCCGATCTTGGCGTCGGCGTCGACCAGCGCGGCCTCACGCGCTTCATCGCGGGGCGACGGGCCGGCGTCGAAAGCCGCCGCCGCGTCGTCCATCAGTTCGTGCCTCGGCGTGCAGATCCGGTTCGGATGCAAGCCGAACCCTGCGGCCAGCTCCGGCATCGTCGCCATATCTCGCAGCGCTTCCAGCGCTTCCAGCGCTCAGTTCCTGCACCAGGTCCCGGGAGACGACGCGAACCCATCGATTTGGGGGCCTTGGGGTGTCGATTCCGCGGAGGTCGAGTCAGCCACCTGCTGCCGCCATGATGACCGCGGCGATGGCTTCGCTTTCGGCGTGCGCCGCCGCGAGCCGCGCGAGATCGATCTCCGCAACGGACAACGTCGCATCGAGCGTCGACGACAGGTCGGCGAGCCCGGCGCGAAAGGCGGCCTCGGCGCCCTGCCTAGCGCGGATCGCGGCCTCTTGCGCGCGGGCCAGCGCCGCATCCTCGGCCCTCACCGCGGCGACCGCCGCAAGTCCCCACCGTAGCTCTGCGGCGCCTTCCGTCACTCGCCCTGCATGCCGCGCCAGCGACGCCTCGATGGCCGCGTCGCCGGCTGCGACGCGCGCCAGGCGTATGTCGCGGTCGAAGATCGGCAGCGTCACCGACGGCCCGAGCACGCCGAGTGCCATCGTGAGTCCGCCGGCCATCAGCCCTGTCCCCAGGGCGAGGTTGCCGGTCAGCGACACCCGCGGCAGCAGG
>JBIKLI010000062.1:0-16398 GCA_044359885.1 Alphaproteobacteria bacterium
CCCATCCCCTTCTCGCGGTTCGGGGTCGCCAGCAGGGCGCGCATGCTGTCTGAAACCTCGCCGGTGTTGCTGCCCCACCCGAACAGCATGACGCTGTACGCGAAGTTGGGCGCGCTGGCCTGGGTGGCGTAGGTGGCCCAGGGCAACGTCACGACCTTGGTGTCGATCCCGATCCGGGTCAGCATCGGCCCGATCGCCTGCAGCACCCGCTCGTCGTTCGGGTAACGGTCGTTGGGGCCGTGCAGGGTCATCGCGAAACCGTTGGGATAGCCGGCCGCGGCGAGCAGCGCGCGCGCGCCGTCGGCATCGAGGGCGTCGGGCTTCAGCCGCGGCGACGCGCCGAAGGAACCCTCGGGCAGCAGGCCGCCGGCGACGATGGCGTCGCCCTCGAACACGCGGTCGACGATGCCGGCGCGGTTGATCGACTTGCTGACCGCCTGGCGCACGCGCACGTCCCGGAACGGGTTGTTGGGCAGCAGTGCACCGGCCTTGTCGGTGGCGAAGGGCGTCTGGTCGCGGGCCTGGTCGAAGGCCAGGTAGATGACGCGGTTCGACGTCGTCCGGTGCAGCGTCACCTGCGGGTTCGACCGCAGGCGCGGCAGGTCGGCGCTGGGCACCGCCTCGATCATCTGCACGTCGCCGGCCAGCAGCGCCGCCGTGCGGGCGGAATTGTTGGAAATCAGCTTCAGCGTCACCCGGTTCCAGGCCGGCCGGTCGCCCCAGTACGCGTCGTTGCGGGCGAGCACGACGCGATCGTTGGGTACGAATTCGACGAAGCGGAAGGGCCCGGTCCCGATGGCCGCACGGCCGGCGTTGAAATCGGCGGTCGGGGCCTCGACCGCCTTGCGGCTGACGATGTTGACGGCCGACAGCATGGTCGGCAGCAGCGGGGCCGGAGCCGACGTCCTGAGGCGCAGGGTGAAGGGATCGACGATCGTGGATTCGACGATCGGCCGCACGAAGCCGGCGTAGGACGACGGGGAATTCGGGACCCACGGCACGCGCCGGTAGCTGGCGACCACGTCGTTGGCGTCGAAGTCGCTGCCGTCGTGGAACTTGACGCCGCGACGCAGCGTGAATTCCCAGGTCAGGTCGTCGATCGTCCGCCACGACGTCGCGAGCCCCGGGATCAGGCGCTGCTGCTCGTCCTGGTGGACGAGCCGGTCGAAGATATGCGCGCCCACGTTGGCGTTCGGGGCCAGCGCATGGAAATGCGGATCGATCGAGGTGATCGCGCCCTGGACGGCGATGGTCAGATCCTGCGCCCGGGCATCGGAAATCGGGGCGAACGCGGTCAGGGATGCGAGCGCCAGCACGGCGCGCAATGCACGCTTGAGCATGTCGTGTCCTCTCCTGTTCCAGTCGGCTGCCATCGACGGGCAGCCGGTCGCTTGCGTGCTGCGTCATCGCACCTTGACCGGTCGATCGCAAGCCGTCCGTGCGGGGACGGCGGCCTGTCGGCCGCCTTGCGCGGTGCCCCGCCCCGCCTATAGTGCTGGGGATGCCAGATCCCTGGCACCCACGCCGCGGCGGCGTCCCGCCGCCATGAATGCCCGCCGGGTCATGCCTGCCCGGCCGCGCGGCGGAGATCGCCCTTGTCCATGACCGACCCGCAGATCGAGTTGACGGCGCCTGACATCCGGTCCTTCCGGACCGGCAATGCCGGGGTGGACTACGTGCACCGGTTCGTCGCCCCGCAGCCAGGGCCGCATGTCCTTGTCACGGCCATCGTCCACGGCAACGAACTCTGCGGCGCCATCGCCCTCGACTGGCTGATGAGGTCGGATCTGCGGCCGCGCCGCGGGACTCTCACCCTCGCATTCTGCAACGTCGAGGCCTATGGCCGCTTCGATCCGGCCGAACCGACCCGCTCGCGGTTCGTCGACGAGGACTTCAACCGCGTCTGGGATCCGCGCACGCTGGACGGCGGGCGCGACAGCGCCGAATTGCGGCGCGCCCGGGCGCTGCGGCCGGTCGTCGACGCCGCCGACTTCCTGCTCGACATCCACTCGATGCAGAACCCGACAGCGCCGCTGATGCTGTGCGGCCCGCTGGAAAAGGGCCGCGCCTGGGCACGCCGGATCGGCTTTCCGCAGACGATCGTCAGCGACGCCGGTCACGCCGCCGGCCTGCGCATGCGCGACTATGGCGGCTTCGGGGATCCGGACAGCGCGCGCAACGCGCTGCTGGTCGAATGCGGCCAGCATTGGGAGCGGGCCGCCGCCGAGGTCGCCCGGGAGACCATGCTGCGCGTCCTGAGAGACCTCGGCACGCTCGGCGGCGCCGATGTCGCGGTCCATCTGCCCGCGGACCCGCCGCCGCCGGCACGCCTGATCGAAATCACGGCGGCGATCACGGTCGCCACCGACAGCTTCGCCTTCGCGGGCGACTTCGTCGGCATGGAAATCGTGCCGCGGCGCGGCACGGTGATCGGCCACGACGGCGAGACCCCGGTCACGACGCCCTACGACGACTGCGTCCTGATCATGCCGTCGCGGCGCCTCGCGCGCGGACAGACCGCCGTGCGCCTGGGCCGCTTCGTCCACTGAATGCTCCAGGGACCCCAAGGCCTGATCGCGACGATGGTGCCGGTCGCGACGGCGCTGGCCGCGGGCACCCTCGGCGGCGCCGCGTTCGCCTGGGCCGGCCTGCCCCTGCCATGGATGCTGGGCTCGATGACCGCGGCGACGGTCTGCGCGCTTGGCGGCATGCGGATCGCGATGCCGCGGCGCCTGCGCACCGGCTTCATCACGGTTCTCGGCGTCATGCTGGGCGCGAGTTTCACCCCCGAGTCGATGGCGCGTTTCGCGGACTGGGCGGTCACCATCGCGGCGCTGTTCGTGTTCGCCGTCGCCGCCGGCGCCGCCGGCTGGACCTATTTCCGGCGCTGCGCCGGATTCGATCCGGTCACCGCCTTCTTCGCCGCGATGCCCGGCGGCCTGAACGAGATGGTGCTGATGGGCGACCGGTTCGGGGGCGACGAGCGGCGCATCGCGCTCGTCCACGCGACCCGCGTGTTCATCACCGTGTTCAGCATCCCGATCTGGCTGCGGCTGCATGACGGGTTCGCGAGCGCCGGCGCGGGCGCGGGGGCGGCCTATGTCGCCATGTCCGGGATCTCCGTCGCCGACTACCTGCTCCTGGGGGGCTGCGCGTTCGGCGGCTGGGCCATCGCCGCCCGCCTCGGGCTCCCCGCGGGCGCGGTCGTCGGACCGATGCTGCTGTCGGCGGCCGTGCATCTGGCGGGCCTCAGCCAATCCGCGCCGCCGACGCTGCTGGTCTCGGCCGCCCAGGTGGTGGTCGGCGCGACGCTGGGCACCAGTTTCGCGGGTTTCCCCCTGGCGCTGATCGCGCGCACGATCCTTCATGGCGCGGTCGCCGGCGGTATCATGGTCGCGCTCGCGATCCTCGCCAGCGGCCTGCTGGCAGGGCCGCTCGGCATCCCCGCCGTCACGCTCCTGCTGGGCTTCGCCCCGGGCGGACTGGCCGAAATGAGCCTCGTCGCGATCGCGCTCGGCGTCGACGCGGTCTTCGTCGCCACGCACCACATCGCGCGCATCCTGATGGTCGTGGTGGTCGCGCCGCCGGTCTACCGCGCCCTGCGCGCGCGGTCCTGACCGCCATGCCGCGCTTGGCCTCCTCCCCGTCCGGCCGCCGCGGCACCCGGATCGCCGCGGCAGTCCTGCTGCTGGTGGCGATCGCGCTCGCGACGCGATGGCTCGAGCCGCTGCCGCCCCGCCAGGTGGTGCTCGCCGCCGGTCCGGAAGGCGGCTACTACCATGCGGTCGCGCAGCGCTATCGCGAACGCCTCGCGCGCGACGGCATCGCCGTCGCCGTGCGCGCCACGCGCGGCGCGGTCGAAAACCTGGATCTGCTGCGGTCCGATCCGCCCGGCGCCGATTTCGCTTTCGTGCAGGGCGGCATCGGGACCGCGACGGATACCGCAGGATCCGAGGCGCTCGGCAGCGTCTTCCACGAACCGGTCTTCGTCCTGGCGCGCCGCTCGCTGGGCGCCGCACGCCTCGCCGACCTCGCCGGCCGGCGGATCGCGATCGGACCGCCGGGCAGCGGCACCCGCGCGCTGGCGCTGGCGCTTCTCGACTTCAACGGTCTCGCGCTGCGGCCCGAGGAGACGCTGCCGCTCGGCGGCCAGGAGGCCCGGGACGCGCTGCGTGCCGGACAGGTCGATGCCGCGATCTTCGTGATCGCGCATCCGCTGCCGAGCCTCGGCGAACTTCTGCACGATCCGGCCCTGGAACTGCTCGGCTTCGAGCGCGCCGAGGCCTATCGGATGCGCTTTCCCTATCTCGCGCCGGTGCGGCTGCCGGCGGGCTCGATCGATCTGCCGCGCGACGTGCCGGCGCAGGACGTCCAGCTGGTCGCGCCGGTCGCCGCGCTGGTGGTGCGCGAGGATCTGCACTCGGCGCTCAAGAACCTGCTGGCGCGCGCCGCGCGCGAGATCCATGGCGACGCGCAGCTCTTCGCCCCGGCCGGCCATTTCCCGTCGGCCGCCAATCTCGACTACCCGCTGAACGCCTATGCGCGGCGGCTGATCGAGGCGGGGCCGTCGGTCTTCGCCCTCTATCTGCCCTTCTGGGTCGCGGTGTGGGGCGAACGGCTGCTGATCTTCCTGCTGCCCGTGCTTGGCCTCGTCCTGCCGATGTGGAAGATCGGACCGTCGCTCTACCGCTGGCGCATCGAGCGCCGCATCTATCGCTGGTACCGCGACCTGGGCCAGATCGAGGCCGAGGCCGGTGCCGCCCAGGCTTCGGCCGACACGGTGCGACGGGTCTGCGCGCGGCTGGACAAGCTGCAGGACAGCGTCGCCGCCCTGCGCGTGCCGCTCGCCTATGCCGGCCAGCTCTACCAGCTGCGCGCGCATATCCAGCTGGTTCGCGACCGCATCGGCGCCGGCGCCTGACGCCTTTCAGCCGCCGGCGGCGCGCGCGCGCAGCTCGGTCTTCAGGACCTTGCCGTAGTTGTTCTTCGGCAGGGCGTCGACGAAGCGATATTCCTTGGGCCGCTTGAACCGCGCGATGTTGTCGAGGCACAGGCGATCGAGCGCGGCGGCTTCGACCGCGCCGGGCGCGCGCGGCACGACGAAGGCGAGCACGCTCTCGCCCCAGTCCGCGTCGGGAACCCCGATCACGGCGCATTCCGCGACGCCGGCATGGCGCAGCAGGATCTCCTCGACCTCGCGCGGATAGATGTTGGCGCCGCCAGAGATGATCAGGTCCTTGGAGCGGTCGCGCAGCGTCAGCAGCCCGCGGGCGTCGAGCTCGCCGACATCCCCCGTGTGCAGCCAGCCGCCGCGCAGCGCCGCCGCGCTCGCGTCGGGATTGCGCCAGTAGCCCGCCATGACGCTGTCGCCGCGGACCAGGATCTCGCCCGGCACGCCGGCCGGCAGCGGCCGGTCGCCGGAATCGGCGATGCGCACCTGGACGACGCTCTGCGGCCAGCCGGCGGACGCCATCCCGGCGGCGTCCCCGTCGCGATGGAACGCCTCCAGCATCGCCCGGCTCATGCCGGTGATCGTCATCGGCGACTCGCCCTGGCCATAGAGCTGCGCGAACCGGTAGCCGAATCGCGCCAGCGCGGTCTCGATGTCGGCCACGTACATCGGCGCCCCGCCCCAGACCACGACGCGCAGATTGTCGAGCGCGGCGCTTGCGGCGCCCGGATGGTCGACCAGACGCTTGACCATCGTCGGCGCCGCGAACATCGACACATGCGGCCAGCGGCGGAACAGCGCGAGCAGTTCGGCAGGATCGAAATGGCCGGACGCAGGGATCACCTGGCAGCTGCCCTGGGCCAGGGCGGGCAACATGTAGAGCCCCGAACCATGGCTGAGCGGCGCGGCATGGATCTGGCTGCCGCCGGGCTGCGGCGGGTCGATGTCGATGAAGTAGCTGGTCGTCATCGCCAGGAGGTTGCGGTGGCTCAGCATCGCCCCCTTCGGCCGTCCCGTGGTGCCGGACGTATAGAACAGCCATGCGAGCGCGGCCGCGTCGGTGTCGGCCATTGCCCGCGGCTCCCACGCCGCCAGGCTGGCATGATCCGACGATCCGGCGACGATCACGGCGGGAGCCGGCCCGTCGGCCAGCCGCACCGCCTCCGCCAGCGCGCCCGCCGTGTCCGGCGTCGCGAAGGCCAGCCGCGCCCCCGAATGGTCGAGGACATAGGCGATCTCGCGCGGATGCAGCCGGGCGTTGACGGGGACCGCGGCAAGCCCGGCCCACCAGCACCCGAGTAGAAGTTCGACATAGGCGGGCACGTTCGACATCAGCAGCGCGACGCGATCGCCGGGCGCCAGGCCGAACCGGTCGCGCAGGGCGCCCGCCAGGCGCGCGACGCGATCGCGCAGCCCGGCATGGTCGAGGATCACCTCCTCGCCCAGCGCCAGCGCCGGCGCCGTCGGCCGCAGCGCGGCCATGCGATCGAGATGATGGGCGATGTTCATGGCGGCATCCTCGATCCGTGTGCGGCCCGTTTCACCCTGCGATCCGCTCCAGCAGTCCGACGCGGCGGCTGATCCAGACCAGAAGCGACACCGCCGCGTAGGCGGCGAGGCCGAACGCCGCGGCGACGGCGAAAACCCGGACATGGCCGAACAGGACGCGCATCGCGCGACAATGCGCGGTGCGCGCGCGTCGCGCAACCGGCGCGCCGCGGCCGCATTTGACATCGGCGCGCGCCCGCGTCCAAAAACCGCCGGGCATGCCCCACGTCTTCGCCCCCGCCCTGCCGATCGACGACGTGCTCGATGCCCTCGGCACCGCCCTCGCCGACCGCGCCGCGGCGGTGCTGGTCGCGGAGCCGGGAGCCGGCAAGACCACGCGCGTGCCGCTGGCCCTGCTCGACGCGCCCTGGCTGGCGGGCCGGCGCATCGTGATGCTCGAGCCGCGGCGTCTCGCCGCGCGCGCCGCCGCCCGCCGCATGGCCGCGACGCTGGGCGAGGAGGTGGGCGCGCGCGTCGGCTATCGCGTGCGCGGCGAGACGCGGGTCGGCCGCGACACACGCATCGAAGTGGTGACCGACGGTCTGTTCCTGCGGCGCCTTCAGCGCGAACCCGACCTCGCCGGCATCGGGCTCGTCATCTTCGACGAGTTCCACGAGCGCAGCCTGGAGACCGACCTCTCGCTGGCGCTGGCGCTCGATGCGCGCGACGCCCTGGCCCCGGACACCCGCCTGCTGGCGATGTCGGCAACGATCGATGCGGCCGCCGTCGCCGAGCTGCTCGGCGGCGCGCCGGTGGTGCGCAGCCGCGGCAGAAGCTTCCCGGTCGAGATCCGCCATCTCGAGCGTCCGGGGCCGGGCGAGCGGCTGGAGCGCGCGATGGCGGCGGCGCTGCGCCGCGCGCTGGCCGAGGAGAGCGGCAGCGCGCTCGCCTTCCTGCCCGGATTGGCCGAGATCCGCCGCACCGAGGCCGAACTGACCGCCGGCCCGCTGCCGCCCGGAACGGACGTCGTGGCCCTGCATGGCGACCTGCCGCTGGCCGCGCAGGATGCCGCGATCCGGCCGGCGGGGACGGGCCGGCGCAAGATCGTGCTCGCGACCTCGATCGCCGAAACCAGCCTGACCATCGAAGGCATCCGGATCGTCGTCGATTCGGGTCTGGTCCGTGCGCCGCGCTTCGATCCGAACACCGGCATGGGCCGGCTGGAGACGCTGCGGGTCAGCCGCGCCGCGGCCGAACAGCGCGCCGGCCGCGCGGGCCGGGTCGAACCCGGGACCTGCTTCCGGCTCTGGAGCGCCGCGGAGCACCGCGCGCTCGCCGCCTTCGCGGCGCCGGAGATCCGCGAGGCGGACCTCGCCGGCCTCGCCCTGGAGATCGCGCGCTGGGGCGTGCGCGACCCGGCCGCGCTGCGCTGGCCCGAGCCGCCGCCCCCACCGATGCTTGCCCAGGCGCGCGAGGTGCTGCGCGATCTCGGGGCACTGGACGCCGAACATGCGATCACCGCGCGCGGCCGCGAGATGGCGGAACTCGGGCTCCACCCGCGCCTGGCGCATATGCTGCTCGAGGGACGGCGGCGCGGCGCCGGTCCGCTGGCCTGCGCCCTGGCGAGCCTGATCGGCGAACGCGATCCGATGCGCGGCGGCGGACCTGGCATGCTCCGCCCCGCGGACCTGCGCCCGCGCGTGGAGGCGCTGCGCGGCGCGGATGGCGAGGCCGCCGGGCGCGGCTTCGACCGCGGCGCGCTCGCCGCAGCCCGCAAGCTCGCCCGCGACCTCGAGCGTCAGCTGGGTCTGCCGGCGGACACGCGGGGCGCGGCACCGCCGGACGCGACGGCGGGCGGCGAACTGGTCGCGCTAGGCTGGCCCGACCGGATCGCCCAGCGCCGCGGCGCGCCCGGACAGTTCCGGCTGGCCAATGGCCGGGGGGCCTTCCTCCCGCCGGAGGATCCGCTGGCCGGCGAGGCCTTCCTCGCCGTGGCCGATCTCGACGGCGGCGCGCGCGAGTCGCGCATCTTCCTTGCCGCCCCGCTCGCGCGCGCCGCCATCGAGCGGGAATTCGCCGCGCGCATCGAGATCCTCGACAGCGTCCGCTGGAACGGGCGCGAGGAGGCCGTCGAGGCGGTCCGCGAGACGCGGCTGGGCGCGCTGGTCCTTCACCGGGCGCGGGTCGAAGACGCCGCACCCGAGGCGCTGGCCGCCGCGATGATCGAAGGCATCAGATCGATCGGACTGCACTGCCTGGACTGGACCCGCGCGGCGGTCGGCCTGCGGCAGCGGATCGCCTTCCTGGCGCTGCGCGATCCTGCCGGTGGCTGGCCCGCGGTCGACGACGCGAGCCTTCTGGCACGTCTGCCGGAGTGGATCGGCGGCGCGCTTGCCGGCGTCACCCGCCGGACGCATCTGGCGCGGATCGACGTCCACGCCTGCCTTGCCGGCCTGCTCGACTGGTCCCGGCGCCAGAGCCTGGACGCCGAGGCGCCGACCCATGTCGAGGTGCCGTCCGGATCGCGGCTGCCGGTCGATTACGGCGACCCGGGCGAGCCGGCCCTCGATGTCCGGCTCCAGGAGATGTTCGGCGCGCGCGACGGTCCGCGAATCGCGCATGGCCGCGTGGCGCTCGCGCTGCGGTTGCTGTCGCCGGCCGGTCGGCCGCTGCAGGTGACGCGCGACCTCGCCGGCTTCTGGCGCGGCAGCTATGCGGAGGTCCGGCGCGAGATGCGCGGGCGCTACCCGCGCCATCCCTGGCCCGAGGATCCGCTGGCGGCACCGCCGACGCGCCGCGCGAAACCACGCGGCTTGGACTGAGACGTGGATGCGACTAATGTGCCCCGATGATCGACAAGTCGCCCGGCACTGAGGCCAGCGACCGGCCTGGAGCGACGCCCGCCAAGCGCGCCGCAGGCTGGGCGGTGCACGCGCTCACCGCCAGCGGCGCCGTCCTCGGCCTGCTGTCGATGCTGGCCATCATCCGCAACGACGAGCGCGCCGCCCTGCTCTGGCTCGGACTGGCGCTCGCAATCGACGGCCTCGACGGCCCGATGGCCCGGAAATTGCGGATCCGGGACCTGATCCCGCGGGTCGACGGCGCCGTGCTCGATCTGGTCGTCGACTATCTGACCTATGTCCTCGTGCCGGCGGTGTTCGTCTACTGGTTCGGGTTGCTGCCTGCCGGATGGGACCTGCCGGGTGCCGGCTTCATCCTGGTCACCTCGCTCTATTGCTTCGCCAATCTCGACATGAAGACGCACGACAACTACTTCGTCGGCTTTCCGGCGATATGGAACGTCGTCGTGCTCTACATGTGGGTGCTGGAGACCCCGCCGGTGGCCAATGCCGTGGCCGTGGTGGCACTCGGCATCCTGACCTTCGTGCCGATCAAATTCGTGCATCCGATCCGCGTGCGCGACCACCGGCCGCTCACCTATGCCGCCCTGCTCGCCTGGGCGTTCTGCAGCGCCGGTCTCGTGGTCTTCGGCAACGGGCACGCGGCGCTGTTCTGGCCCTGGATCGCGGCCTCGTGCTGGCTCGGTTTCGTCAGCCTGCGCCGCACGTTGGCCGGTCCCTCGGCGCCGGCGGGCTGAACTCAGTTCGGGCAGCGCCGCCAGGACTGGAAGGAGCGCTGCTCGATGGCTTCCCCGTCCTGGCGATGGGCGGCGGCGACCATCTCGCCCTCCTTGACGATCCGCCAGGCGATCTGGCGCCGCGGCGGCCCGGGAAAGACCACCGCGATCGCCGGGCCCTCCCCAGGCTCGTAGACCGGGCGACGCCAGCCGCCGAGCGCCGCATTGCCGATCACGAGCCCGGCGCGGTCCTCGGCGAAGACCCAGACATACCGGTTGTCGGTGCAATCGGCCGGATCGGTCGCCCAGCGACCATAGATGTCGGCGGGCTGCGCGGCGGTGCAGGGCCAAGCGAGGCCTGCGACCAGCAGCGCCGCGATTGCCCCGGCGATGGACTTCATGGTTCGATCAAGGGTCCCGCCCGATCCTCATCGACGCACCATGCCTATTCGGCCCCCTTCCGGTCCAGCCCTGCCCTTCGTCGCCGCCCTTCTGGCGCTGCTCGCGATCGAGCCGGCCCATGGTCAGATCCCGGCGCCGCCGGGGTCCATCCCGGGTTTCCCAGCGGTCTTCGGCGCGGCCGAGACGCCCAGCGCGAATCTCGGCGCCTTCCGGCGCTGGACCGGAGCCATCGAACGCTCGCTTCACGAATGGATCGGCTACGACGATCCCTGCGCCACGCGTTTCGCGGGCCGCTGCAACAGCGGCGAGTGGCGGCAGCTGGTCGCCCGCCTCGCCGACCGGCCGCGACGCGAGAAGATCGATCGGGTCAATGCGTTCTTCAACCGCATGCCCTATGCCGTCGACGCGTCGACCTGGGGGATCGCCGACTACTGGGCGACGCCCTTCCAGTTCCTTGGCCGCAGCGGCGACTGCGAGGACTACGCGATCGCCAAGTTCGTGACGCTGCGCCAGCTCGGGCTCGCCAGCGAGGAGATGCGGATCGTCGTGGTCGACGATCTGAACCTGCGCGCGGCCCATGCCGTCCTGGTGGTGGCCGACGGCGAACGCCTGCTGGTCCTCGACAACCAGGTCCCGGACGTCGTCGAGTCGCGTCGCATCCTTCACTACAGACCCGTGTTCTCGCTCAACGAGACCCATTGGTGGGTCCACCGCAAGCCTTGAGACCCGTTCAGATCACGAGCCCGCCATCGACGTGCAACGACTGGCCGGTGACGTAGCCGGCCTCCGGCGAAACGAGAAAGGCGATCGCGGCGGCGACGTCCTCGGGGCGACCCAGACGGCCGAGCGGGATGCGGGCGAGACCCGCCTGCCACTGCGCCGGGGTCATGGCGCTCTGCCGGCCCGGATCCTTCGCGATGACGCCGGGAACGACGCAGTTGGCGGTGATCCCCAGCGGCGCCAGTTCGATCGCCATTGCCCGCACCATGGTTTCGAGCGCCGCCTTCGCCGCCGCCGAGGCGAGAAAGACCGGACCGTCGGTACGGAAGGAATGGGCGACGAAGGATCCGACCGCCACGATCCGGGGGTCGCAGCCGTCGGCCAGCGGCGCGCGGGCGGCCCGCACCAGCTCGAGGAAGGCCGCGGCGATCGCCGTCAGCGACTCGCCGAGTTTCGAGGCGGTCAGGTCCTGGAGCGACGTCCGGTCGGCGAACCCGGCATTGGACACGAGGACATCGAGCCCACCGAAGGCCGCGACCGCTGCGCCGACGAGGCGCGCCGGCGTCTCGGCGTCGCCGAGGTCGCCAACGACGGTCTCGACCCGCGCCCCGCGCGCGACGAGTTCGGCCGCGACGGCCACCGCACCGGCGCGATTGCGGCGCGCGTGGACCATGATCGCGACACCCGGTGCCGCCAGCCGCCGGCAAGTCGCTGCGCCGATACCGCTCGACGCGCCGGTCACGAGATAGCGTCGCATGCCTTGCCTCCGCCACGGGAGCGCGCGCTGGTGCCCGCTGCCGGACTCGAACCGGCACGCCTTCGCAGGCTTCGGATTTTAAGTCCGATGCGTCTACCGGTTCCGCCAAGCGGGCAGCGCGACGCGACGAGGCTAAGCCCT
Source organism: Alphaproteobacteria bacterium (assembly GCA_044359885.1). Taxonomy (GTDB): domain Bacteria; phylum Pseudomonadota; class Alphaproteobacteria; order CACIAM-22H2; family CACIAM-22H2; genus CAIOSQ01. Next base: position 12,037 of record JBIKLI010000062.1, read on the forward strand.
TGCGCGCCGCGGCTTCAAGAAAGACCCGAGACCTCGCGCAGGTCGGCGCCTTCGAACCGCGCCCCGTCGATCTGCGCGCCGGCGAGCGACGCCTTGCGCAGCGACGCCCCCGTCAGGTCGGCCCCGCGCAGATCGGCACCGGCGAGGCTCGCGCCCAGCAGCTTGGCCCCGCGCAGGCTCGCGCCGCGCAGCACGGCGCCGTCGAGCCTCGCGCGCTCGATCCGCGCCGGGACCACGCGTCCGCCCTCGACGAGTTCCAGCGGGGACAGGTCGGCGCCCGAAAGATCGGCGCCGCCGAGGGCTGCCCGGAACAGGTTGGCGCCCCGCATGTCGGCCCGCTCCATCCGGGCGCTTCGCAGATCGGCGAAGGAAAGGTCGGCCATCGCGAGAACCGCGCCGCCGAGATCGCTGCCGCGCAGCACGACATGGCACATGGTGGCGGCGCCCAGTTCGACGCCGCGCAGATGGAGACCCGCGACGACCGCGCGCGACAGGTCGGCGCGTGCGCCCTCGCGCCCGCCGCTGCGCACCCAGGCGGCATGGGCGATCAGGATGTCCGGCAGCCGCAGCAGCAGGGCCTCGTCGATGCGCGCCAGATTCGTGCCCTTGAGTTCCGGCGCCCGATAGGCCGACGGATCGACCATGGTGCCCGCAAGGTCGGCGTTCTTGAAATCGGCGCCGGCGAGATCGACGTCGCTGAGATCGGCGTCGCGCAGCGACGCGCCGGCGAGATTGGCCCCGGCGAGGCTGGCCCCGCCCAGGATCGCCCCGGACAGGACCGCATTGCGAAGATCCGCGCGCGACAGATCCGACCCGCGCAGATCGGCGTCGGTGAAGTCGCTCTGCAGCCCGACCATGCCGGTCATGCGGGCGCGCGAAAACACGGCGCGATGCATCGTCGCGCGCGTGAGTTCGGCCGGTCCCCCGCCGGCGCCCTCGCCCGACGACCGCGGACGGGCGGCCAGTTCGCCTTCGCGCAGATCCGCATCGGCGAGCACGGCGTCGGCGAGATCCGCCCCGCGCAGGCAGGCCCCGCGAAGATCCGCCCCGGTCAGGTCGGCCCCGCTCAGACGCGCCATGCGAAGATCGGCGCCATAGAGATCGGCTCCCGAAAGCCGGGACTGGGCCATGCGGCCGTAGGCGAATCGCGCACCGACCAGGCGCGCCCGGCGCAGATCGACACCCGTCAGGTCGAGTTCGGTCAGGTCCGCGAAGGTCAGGTCAGCGCAGACCCCCTCCTCGTCGCCCTTCAGGAAGCGCTGATGGGAGTCGATGAGCGACGCGAGTTGCCCCGGGCTCAGTCGGCGCCAGTCTGGCCGGTCGGCGGAAGATTTGATGTCCATCGGCCTCTCGTCGGCGAACGCGGCGATGTCGCACCGGCACAACCGCCGGGGATCCCGCAGGATAAGGTGCGCATCGGCCGGTTAAGGCTCCGTTAATGGGCCTCGCGCGGCTCGGCGCCCAGCTCGCGCATCATCGCCGCGACCGCGGCCGTGGCCAGGGACAGGTCCTGCGCGTCGACGGCGCGCAGCACGATGGCCGCGCCGGGCCTGCCGTCGCGCAGATGCGGATATCTGCCGATCTCGACCGCCGGATGGGCACGCTGGATCGCCGCCAGACGAGCCGCCATCAGGCCTTCCGCGAGCTCGGCGTCGAGAGTTCGCGACATCAGCCGCGGACCGCGCGCCAGGCTGTCGCGAAGCCCGCCGAACATCGCCTGCATGATCGCGGGAATGCCGGCCATCACGTGGACATTCGCGATCCGGAATCCCGGCGCCTTGCTGACGGGATTGTCGATCAGTCCGGCGCCCTCGGGGATATCGGCCATGCGCAATCGCGCGGCATTGAGCGCGGCGGGATCGGCGTAGTGCGCCCGCAGCCGGCGCACCGCTTCGGGATTCCGGATCAGCGGGACACCGAAGGCCTTGGCGACGGCGCCGGCCGTGATGTCGTCATGGGTCGGACCTATACCTCCGGTTGCAAACACCAAGTCGTATTTCTTCCTCAGATCGGTGACGGCGGAGATGATCTCGGCCTCCAGATCGGCAACCACGCGCGCCTCGCGCAGGCGGATGCCGAGCCCGGTCAGTTCGCTCGCCAGCCAGCCGATATTCGCATCCCGGGTCCGGCCGGAAAGAATCTCGTTTCCGATCACCAGAACCGCGGCGGTGACGTTCCTGTCCGTCATGATGGATACTCCCTCGCGAGATGGGCATCGGCACGTGCCGCGCCCGGACATGACGGAAACGGCGAGCGATGCGCAACAACGACGACGCGATCCGTGTGCGTACGAGGATGGCCGTCGCGGATGGCCTGCGGCTTCCCGACCGCGCGCGCCGCGCGCGCGCGGCGCAGCACGCGGCCTGCGCGGCCTTCGAGGATGCATGGCAGGCGGCACGGCCGGCCGTCGAGCGCGACGGTCCGATCGCCTGCGCGCCCGGTTGCGCGATGTGCTGCCACCAGCATGTCGCGGTCTGCGTCGTGGAAGCGGTCGCCATCGCCGGCGAACTCGCGGCCCGCCCGGAACTGGCGGCGCGCCTGGCCGCCGCCGCCCCGCGCATCGCGTGCCTCGCCGCCCCCGAGCGCCGGCGTGCCCGGCTTGCCTGCCCGTTCCTGGAACCCGATGGCCGCTGCGCGATCTATGCCGTCCGGCCGCTGCGCTGCCGCGGGCTGCACTCGCGCGACGCCGCGATCTGCCGCGCGCAGACCGAGCGGCCCGACGAGGCGGCACGCGAACGCGACGCGCGTCACGCACCGCCCGACGCCTTTCCGCTCGCCCCGGTGCGCATCGCCGATGCCGCGCTCGCCGGCCTCGCCGCCGCGCAGCGCGACGCGGGCATCGCCGGCGACACGCTCGAAATGGTCGCTGCGCTGGCGCTGCTGCTGGCTTCGCCCGAGCGCGGGCAGGCCGCGATGGCAGGCATGGACGACCTGGCGGAGTCCCGCCTGGATCCGGCGCAGCGGCAGGTGGCGGCCGCCGCCCGGGGACCCTATATTCCGGCCGGATGATGGACGACAGCGCGATGATCGACACCGAAGCCGACGAAGAGGGCCGGCGCATCAAGCTGCATGGCGAGTCTCATTTCGCCGCCATGCGCAAGGCGGGCCGTCTGGCCGCCGCGGCGCTCGACATGATCTTCCCCCATGTCGTGCCCGGCGTGACGACGGGAGAACTCGACCGGCTCTGCCACGCGTTCATCGTCGACCACGGCGCGATCCCTGCCCCGCTCGGCTATCGCGGCTTCCCGAAATCGATCTGCACCTCCGTCAACCATGTCGTGTGCCACGGCATTCCCGGCGACAAGCGGCTGGTGGCGGGCGACATCGTCAACATCGACGTCACGGTGATCCTCGACGGCTGGCACGGCGACACCAGCCGGATGTTCTATGTCGGCGACGTCGGGGTGAAGGCGCGGCGCCTCTGCGACGTCACCTACGAGGCGATGATGGCGGGGGTCGCGGCCGTGAAGCCCGGCGCGACCCTCGGCGACATCGGGCGCGCGATCCAGTCCCACGCGGAGGGGCATCGCTTCTCCGTGGTCCGGGATTTCTGCGGCCACGGCCTGGGCCGGGTCTTCCACGACGCCCCGTCGGTCCTTCATTACCACGACCGCAGCAACGCCCTGCAGAAGCTGCAGCTGCGCCCTGGCATGTTCTTCACCATCGAGCCGATGATCAACGCCGGCGACTGGCGCGTGAAGATCCTCGGCGACGGCTGGACCGCGGTGACCCGCGACAAGTCCCTGTCCGCGCAGTTCGAGCATTCGGTCGGCGTCACCGCGGACGGGGTCGAGATCTTCACCGCCTCGCCCGCCGGATTACACCGTCCGCCCTATTCAGCCTAAGCCCGGCCTCCGGCCTAGGATCGCTTCCCTCGACGGAGGCGGCATGGCGAGCGAGGTGACGGCGGCAGGCGCCGCGGTGCAGGACAGCGACGGGGACGGGGACGCGGAACGCCTGTCGGGGCACCGCGCCCGGCTGCGCGCCCAGTTCCGCCGCAGCGAGGGCGCCGCACTCTCCGATCTCGACCTGCTGGAGGCGCTGCTCTTCGCGATCCCGCGGCGCGACGTCCGGCCACTGGCGCGGACGCTGCTGCACCGTTTCGGCAGCTTCGCCGGCGCGATTTCGGCGCCACGCCCGGCGCTGCGCGCGATACCGGGGATCGGCGACACCGCGATCGACGCGCTCAAGCTCGTGCGCGAGGCGGCGCTGCGGCTGGCGCGCGAGGAGATCCTCGGCCGCCCCCTGATGTCGTCCTGGGACAAGGTCCTCGCCTATGCCCGCGCCGAACTGGCGCATGGCGACACCGAGCGCTTCTTCGTCATGTTCCTCGACCGCAAGAACGCCCTGATCGCCGCCGAG
>JBIKLI010000331.1:0-4731 GCA_044359885.1 Alphaproteobacteria bacterium
AGCCCGCGCGCTTCGCGACGCTCGACACGGCCGCGGACGATTGCTGCCTGTTCGCGTTCACGTCCGGGACCACCGGCGTGCCCAAGGCGACGATGCATTTCCACCGCGACGTGATGGCGATCTGCACGTGCTTTCCCCGCCACGTCCTGCGGGCCGGGCCGGACGACGTGTTCATCGGCAGCCCGCCGCTGGGCTTCACCTTCGGGCTCGGGGGCCTGCTGCTGTTCCCCATGTCGGTCGGCGCCTCGACGGTGCTGCTCGACAAGCCGTCGCCGCCGGCGCTGGCCGACGCGATCCGCGATTTCGGCGCCACGGTGCTGTTCACCGCCCCCACCTCGTATCGCGCGATGGCGGCGCGCGGCGCCGAGCTGCGCGCGACGACGCTGCGCAAATGCGTGTCGGCCGGCGAGGCCTTGCCGGCGGCCACGCGCCAGCAATGGCGCGAGGCGACCGGCATCGAGATGATCGACGGCATCGGCGCCACCGAGATGCTCCACATCTTCATCTCGGCGACGGAGGACGAGTCCCGGCCGGGCGCCACCGGCAAGCCGATCCCGGGCTATCGCGCGCGCGTCGTCGACGCCGAGGGGCGCGACGTGCCGCGGGGCGAGATCGGGCGCCTGGCGGTGCAGGGGCCGACCGGCTGTCGCTATCTCGCCGACGCACGCCAGCGGGACTATGTCCGCGACGGTTGGAACTATACCGGCGATGCCTATCTGATCGACGAGGACGGATATTTCCGCTACCAGGCGCGCACCGACGACATGATCGTCTCCGCCGGCTACAACATCGCGGCGCCCGAGGTCGAAGCGGCACTGCTGCTGCACCCGTCGGTCGCCGAATGCGGCGTCTGCGGGATCGCGGACGACGAACGCGGGCAGATCGTCAAGGCCTTCGTCGTCCTGCGGTCCGGCGAGACCGGCGACGCGGCCATGGTCAAGACGCTGCAGGATTTCGTGAAGGCGCAGATCGCGCCCTACAAATACCCCCGGGCGATCTCCTTCCACGCCTCGCTGCCGCGCACCGAGACCGGCAAGCTGCAGCGGTTCCGGCTGCGGGACCTGCCGTGAGCGCGACGCCGCGGCGATTCCTGCGCGAGCGACGGATCCGCTTCGCGGACTGCGATCCGGCAGGCATCGTCTTCTTCCCGCATTACCTGACGATGTTCGTCTCGCTGGTCGAGGACTTCGTGTCGGAGGAACTCGGCCTGTCCTATGCCGAGCTTATCGGCGCGCGCCGCATCGGGCTTCCGACGGTCAGCCTCGCGTGCGAGTTCACCTACCCCAGTCGACTGGGCGACACCGTCTCGATGGGGCTCGGCGTGCTGCGGATCGGACGCAGTTCGATAGCTCTCGCGCTCGATTGCGCCGATGCGACCAGGACACGCGTCGCGATCCGACAGACGATCGTCGTCACCAGCCTCGACACGCATCGCCCGGTCGCGGTGCCGGCGGATCTGCGCGCCGCTCTGGAGGCCTTCGATCCCGCCTTGCGCAGCGTCGTGGAGGACGCAGGATGACGGCACTTCTTCCCCCCGGCTGGCCGCGGCCGCGCGGCTACGCCAACGGCGTCGGCGCCAGCGGCAGGATGGTGTTCGTCGCCGGCATGATCGGCTGGGACGCGGACGGCCGTTTCGCGGGCGACGACATCGCGACCCAGGCGCGCCAGGCGCTGGCCAATGTGGTCGCCGTGCTCGCCGCGGGCGGCGCCGAGCCCCGCCATCTCGTGCGCATGACCTGGTATGTCACGGACAAGCGCGCCTATCTCGCCGCAGCGCGCGAGATCGGCCGGGCCTATCGCGAGTTGATCGGCCATTACGACGTCGCGATGACCGCGGTCGAGGTTTCGGCGCTGATCGAGGATCGCGCCGTGGTCGAGATCGAAGCGACGGCGATGGTGCCCGAGAATGGACCATGACGGTCATGCGGTCCGTCGACCGTCGTACCCTTCTGCGCGGCGCCGCGGCGTCGCTGCCGTTCGCCTTCTTGGCGGCCGGCTGCGTGCCGTCGCCCGGGTCGCGGGCTGGCGGGCCGATGTTCAGCCCGCTCGGCGCGGCGGCGCCCGGGCTGGTCCATGACGGCGGTGCGCAGCCGACCGCCAGCGCGCAGACCTGGATGCAGGTGCCGCAATCGGTCGACGGCTTCTCGCGCGCCGACGAACTCCATCGCGCGCAAGCCGTCGCGGCGGCGGCCGCTCCGTCGCCCTGGCGCCGGCCGGAGCGCGAGCCTGGCATCGCCTACGACGCCGCCGGCGGCGCCGGTCGCTTCACGCTGGATGGATATCTGGACCGCAATCCGGCGACCGGCCTCGCGATCGTCAAGGACGACACGCTGCTCGTCGAGCGATACCGCTATGGACGCGACGACCGGCATCGCTTCACGTCGTTCTCGAAGGCCAAGACGATCGTTGCCCTGCTGATCGGGATCGCCGTCGGCGAAAGGCGCATCGCGTCGATCGAGGATCCTGCGGAACGCTATGTGCCTGCGCTGGCAGGCAGCGAATACGGCCGCACGCCCATCCGCCATCTTCTGACCATGTCGTCCGGGGTCGCCTTCCGCGAGGACTACGACGGCAACGACGACATCTCCCGCCTGAGCCGGGCGACGGTCGGCGGCGCCGGGCCCGGTGGTGCCGCTGCGGCGCGGCTTTTCGACCGCCGCGATGCGGCGCCCGGGGCGCGCTGGTCCTATGCCTCGTCGGAGACATTCGTGCTCGCGCTGGTCCTCGCGGGCGCGGCGGGAGAGCCGGTCGCGACCTATACGGCCTCCCGGCTCTGGCAGCCGATCGGCGCCGAGGCCGATGCCAGCTGGATGGTCGACGCGTCGGGCAACGCGGTCGGGTACATGGGCTTCAACGCCGTGCTGCGCGACTATGCGCGTCTGGCGCGCATGCTGGCGGCTGGAGGGCGGGTCGGCGACCGCCAGGTGGTGCCCGATCGCTGGCTCGCGGAGATGACGCGCCCGCACTTCACGCCGCGCCAGACCGGCGGCTTCTGGGGTTATGGGTTCCAGACCTGGATCTTTCCGGCCGACGACGGCAGCCATGCGCTGCTCGGGGTGCGCGGTCAGGCGATCTACGTCGATCCAGTCCGGCGGCTCGCCATGGTCCATACCGCGGTGCGGCCGCAGTTCAGGGATCCCGGCGCCGCCGACACGATGGCGCTGTGGCGGTCGCTGCGGGGCCAGATCTGATCCCCCTGCCGCGACGAGGGGCATCCGGGCTAGTCTGCGGGCGGATTTCGAGGAGAACCGCCCCATGCGCATGACGACGGAAGAAGCCTTCGTGAAGGTCCTTCAGATGCACGGCATCGAGCATGCCTTCGGCATCATCGGCTCGGCCTTCATGCCGATCTCCGACCTGTTCCCGAAGGCCGGTATCCGGTTCTGGGACGTGGCGCAGGAGACCAACGGCGGGCTGATCTGCGACGGCTATACCCGCGCCTCGGGCAAGATGGCGATGGTGATCGCCCAGAACGGCCCCGGCGTCACCGGCTTCGTCACCGCGATCAAGACCGCCTACTGGAACCACACGCCGATGCTGCTGGTGACGCCGCAGGCGGCGAACCGGACGATCGGCCAGGGCGGCTTCCAGGAAGTCGAGCAGATGGCGCTGTTCCGCGACATGGTCTGCTACCAGGAAGAGGTGCGCGATCCCGCGCGCATCGCCGAGGTGCTCAACCGCGTGATCGAGAAGGCCGTGCGCGGCTCGGCGCCCGCGCAGATCAACGTGCCGCGCGATTTCTGGACCCAGGTCATCGACATCAACCTGCCGCCCATCGTCCGCTTCGAGCGGCCGGCCGGCGGCGCGCAGGCGATCGCCGACGCGGCGAAGCTGCTCTCCGAGGCGAAGTTCCCGGTGATCCTGTCGGGGGCCGGCGTCGTCATCGGCAACGCCATCCCCGATTGCGTGGCGCTCGCCGAGCGTCTCGACGCGCCGGTCTGCAGCGGCTACCAGCACAACGACAGCTTCCCCGGCAGCCATCCGCTCGCCTGCGGGCCGCTGGGCTACAACGGCTCGAAGGCGGCGATGGAACTGATCGCCAAGGCCGATGTCGTGCTGGCGCTGGGCACGCGGCTCAACCCGTTCTCCACCTTGCCGGGCTACGGCATCGACTACTGGCCCAAGACCGCGAAGATCATCCAGGTCGACATCAACCCCGATCGCATCGGCCTGTCCAAGCCGGTTACGGTCGGTATCTGCGGCGACGCCCGCCAGGTCGCGCGCCAGATCCTCGCGCAGCTGGCGCCGACCGCTGGCGACGCCGGACGCGCCGAGCGCAAGGCGCTCATCCACCAGACCAAGTCCGCGTGGCTGCAGCAGCTCAGCAGCATGGACCACGAGGACGACGATCCCGGCACGGTCTGGAACGCCGAGGCGCGGCGGCGCGATGCCGACCGCATGTCGCCGCGCCAGGCGTGGCGCGCTATCCAGGCCGGCCTGCCCGCCGACGCCATCATCTCCAGCGACATCGGCAACAACTGCGCGATCGGCAACGCCTATCCGACCTTCGAGACGGGGCGCAAATATCTGGCGCCCGGGCTGTTCGGGCCCTGCGGCTACGGGTTTCCGTCGATCGTCGGCGCCAAGATCGGCTGTCCCGACACGCCCGTCGTCGGCTTCGCGGGCGACGGCGCCTTCGGCATCAGCATGAGCGAGATGAGCTCGATCGGCCGCGAGGAATGGCCGGCGATCACGATGGTGATCTTCCGCAACTACCAATGGGGCGCGGAG
>JBIKLI010000332.1:0-4703 GCA_044359885.1 Alphaproteobacteria bacterium
AGAACAGCGCCGCGAACAGGATGCAGTTCGCCAGCAGCAGCGCATTTCGCCACGCGTCGTCGAACAGACGCGCGTACTGGAAGGCCATGGTCCCGTCGCGCAGGCGCGACTGCACGAAAGGCAGCACGATGAACCACGCGACCAGGCTGGCGAGGCAGAACATGAAGAAACCGGCGATGTCCGGCACCGGGACGGGAGGCGCCTCGGCGACCGGGAGCGCGGACCAGCCGAACCACGCCGCCGTCGCGACGAAAGGCGACGTGGCGCCGCACGCCCCTGCCAGGCTCCGGCGCCAGGAGAACTCGCCGCGCAGGACATTGAAGGTCGTCGGCGCGAGGATGATCGCCGCGTAAGCCGGCACGGCCCAGACGTGATCGGCGGCGTGATAGCCGAAGACCCGGAACCATTCGTGCAGGGACAGCATGAGGCCGCCTTGCACGAGGCCTGCGGCAATCATGGTCTGGCGGTTCGTCATGGACAGGATCATCTCGTTTCCTGCAGTCAGGCGGTCACGCGCAGCGCACCAGGGCATGTCTTCGCCGCGATGAACCGCCTCGCCCTGGGGATCGGATCGGCGAAGAACTGGTCAGGTCCGAGATGCTTGCGTCTGTTCAGTTCGCAGGTGTCGAGCAAGGGGAAGTCGATCTTCCGCACCTGCGCCGACCATCCGGGGAACCGGCGCCGATAGCCCCGCCAATATCGCGTCAGTAGCCTCTCGCGCAGCGCATACCCGTGAAAGTCGAACGAAATCCGACCGTCGGTGGCATACATGTGGTTCCCGGCGAACCCTTCCGCGGGAACGATCCACTCACCGTAGAAACCTTCGAGATCGGTCTCCGCGAGAAACACCCCGGCAAGGACATGGCAAGCGCCGAAGCCGAAGAAAATGCGATCCGGCTGCTTCCAGCGCCGCTCTGGGTGGGACTTGAGTCCGGGGATGGGCCAGTACATGTGCATCATCCTGACGCAGACGGCGGCGGCTGGCGACCTTTCTGCATCGTCGCGGCGGCACGCACCGCGTGGCGCCGGCGAATTCCCCTCGCACGACGGATGCGCGGGGAAGGGAAGCGGTGATAAGCCTCAAGCGTCGCGACAGCGCATGAAGGGAGCAGGACATGGCGGGTGTGGTCTATCCGGATCTGAAGAACAAGGTCGTGCTGGTCACCGGCGGGGGCAGCGGGATCGGCGAGGCGATCGTCCGCCGCTTCGTCGCCCAGGGCGCCAGGACCAGCTTCATCGACATCCAGGCGCAGCCCTCGCAGGCCCTGGCCGACGACCTCTCGCGATCGGGGGTCGTGCATTTCGAGCATGCCGACCTGACCGACACCGCGGCGCTGCGCGCGGCGATCGCGCGGATCCGGGCCGCGCTGGGTCCGGTCGACGTGCTGATCAACAACGCCGCGCACGACCAGCGCCATCCGACCATGGAGGTCACCCCGGAATACTGGGACGACCGGATCGCGGTGAATCTCAAGCACCAGTTCTTCGCCGCCCAGGCGGTGCTTCCCGACATGGTGGCGAAGAAGGCGGGATCGATCGTCAATTTCGGCTCGACCTCGTGGATGGCGGGCCAGGGCGGCATGGCGGCCTACACCGCGGCGAAATCCGCCGTGCTGGGGCTGACGCGGTCGCTGGCGCGCGATTTCGGGGTCCACAACATACGCGTCAACGCCATCGCGCCCGGCTGGATCATGACCCAGCGGCAGATCGATCTGTGGCTGACGCCCGAGGGCGAGGCCGAGCTGATGCGCCGGCAGTGCCTGAAGCGCAAGCTGATGCCCGACGACATCGCCCGCGCGGTGCTGTTCTTCGCCTCGGAGGAATCCGGCGCGTGCACCAACCAGCAATATGTCGTCGACGGCGGCTGGGTCTGACGCTGGGCGGCCCTGCGCCCCGCGACGGGCCGTGCTATCCTGACGCCGGTGGGCGCGACCTACGGCAGATCGGTGCCGATGCGTGCGACCGGACAGGGTCATGACGATGACGGAATTCCTCGATGAACTGGAGACACGCGATCCCGACGAGCGCGAACGGCGGCAGTTCGTCGCCCTCGCCGAGCAGATCGCGCATGCACGGCGGCGCGCGCCCGCCTTCGCCGAGGGGCTCGCCGAGATCGATCCGGACTCGGTCGTCGACAGGGCCGCGCTGGCCAAGCTTCCGGTGGTGCGCAAATCCGACCTGATGGGGCATCAGGCCAAGGGACCGGACGCCCACCGTCCCTTCGGCGGCTTGACGGCGGTCGAGACCAGGCGCCTCGCACGCATCTTCGTGTCGCCGGGGCCGATCTACGACCCGGAGGGCCGGCGCGGCGACTGGTGGCGCATGGCGCGGGCGCTCTGGGCGGCCGGATTCCGGCGTGGGGACATCATACACAACTGCTTCAGCTATCATTTCACGCCGGCAGGCATGATGCTGGAGACCGGTGCCCACGAGATCGGCTGCCCGGTCGTTCCCGCCGGCGTCGGCAACACCGAACAGCAGGTCCGCAGCATCGCCGACATCCGCCCGGCGGGCTATGTCGGCACACCGTCCTTCCTCAAGATCATCCTCGACAAGGGCGCGGAAATGGGCGCCGACCTGTCCTCGCTGCGCCGCGCGCTGGTCTCGGGCGAGGCGCTGCCCGGCGCGCTGCGCACCGAGCTGTCGGGACGCGGGCTGACGGTCCGGCAGTGCTACGCCACCGCCGATCTCGGGCTGATCGCCTACGAATCGGTCCCCGACGCCGGGCTGATCCTGGACGAATGGGTGATCGTCGAGATCCTGCGCCCGGGCACGGGCGATCCGGTCGCCCCGGGAGAGGTCGGCGAGGTCGTGGTGACCACGCTCAATCCCGACTACCCGCTGATCCGGTTCGCGACAGGCGACCTGTCGACGATGCTGCCCGGCACCAGCCCCTGCGGGCGCACCGCGCCGCGGCTGAAGGGATGGATGGGACGAGCCGACCAGACGACCAAGGTGCGCGGGATGTTCGTGCATCCCGCGCAGGTCGCGGAGATCGCGCGGCGCCATCCGGCGATCGGTCGCTACCGGCTGGTGGTCGGTCGCGACGGCAGCAACGACCGGATGGAGTTTCGCGCCGAGGTGGCGCCGGCGGCGCGCGGCCCGGATCTGGCCGCGGACATCGCCGGGACGATACAGGCGGTGACCAAGCTGCGCGGCGAGGTCGTGTTCGTCGATCCAGGCAGCCTGCCCAACGACGGCAAGGTCATCGAGGATGCCCGCAGCCCGGGCTGAGAGCGCGGCGCTGCGACATCGCGCGCGCGCATTTCGCGCTTTGGCCATGATCCGCGCCCAATGAGGCCGCATTTCCTTGCTCTAGTGTGCGCAATGGACGTGGCGACATCGCGCCGCGCACGTCCGGGATATCACACCCCCGCCGAGGCCCCCCGGACTCCAGCCACGGCGGCAACTCGCGCGATGGCGGGCCGGTCCGGAACCGGGCCGGCCCGCTCTTTCACGCGCGGCGGCCGATGAGCGCCGCCGATGCGATGCCGGCGCTGACGGTCCGCGGGCTTGCCTGCCAGCGCGGCGGCCGCCTGGTGTTCCGGGATCTCGACTGCGACATGCGGGCCGGCGAGGCGATCGTTCTGCGCGGCCCCAACGGCAGCGGCAAATCGTCGCTGCTGCGGCTGCTGGCCGGCCTGCTGCGGCCCAGCGCCGGCACCATCGCCTGGGACGGCACCGACATCGACGAAGACCGCGACGCGCATCGCGCGCGGGTCGCCTATCTCGGCGCGGCCGACGCTCTCAAGCCAGGGCTGACCCTGGCCGAGAACCTCGCCTTCCACGCGGCACTGCGGGGCGGCGGCGGCGATCCGCATGCGGCGCTCTCCGCGCTCGGCCTCGGCGCACTCGCCGGCCTGCCCGCCCGGCGGCTCAGCCAGGGCCAGCGGCGGCGAGCGGCGCTCGCCCGCCTTGCGGTGACGCCGGCGCGGCTCTGGCTGCTCGACGAACCGACCCTGGCGCTCGACGAGGACGCGATCGGACGGCTGGGAACGATGCTCGGCGCCCACCTGGCCGCCGGCGGCATGGCGGCGATCGCGACCCATGTCGATCTGCCCGTCGCCGCCGCGGCCAGCATCGAGTTCGCCGCGCCATGATGGCGGCGCTGCGCGCCATCCTCGTGCGCGACCTGCGCCTCGCCTGGCGCAGCCCGCAGGAAAGCCTCACCGTCGTCGCCTTCTTCGCGCTCGCCGCGATCCTCTTCCCGTTCGGCGTCGGACCGGAACCGCAGCTGCTGGCGCGGATCGCCACCGGCGTGGTCTGGACCATGGCCGTGCTTGCGGCGCTGCTGTCCTTCGAGCGGCTGTTCCAGCTCGATCACGAGGACGGGACGCTCGACCTGCTGCTGCTCGCGCCGGCGCCGCTGGAAGCGACAGTGCTGGCGAAATGCCTCGCCCATTGGCTGACCACGGGGCTGCCGCTGATCGCCGCGAGCCCGCTGGCCGCGATCATGCTGAACCTGCCGCCCGACGGGCTGGCGACGCTGGTCCTGGCGCTGCTGCTGGGGACCCCCACGCTCAGCCTCGTCGGCGGGGTCTTCGCCGCGCTGACCCTGGGCGCGCGACGCGGCGGCGTGCTGCTGCCGCTGCTGGCGATGCCGCTCTTCGTGCCGGTCGTGGTCTTCGGCGTGGCCGCGACCGAAGCCCATCTCGCCGGGCTGCCGGCACGGCCGCATCTTCTGCTGCTCGCCGCGATCCTGG
>JBIKLI010000333.1:0-4700 GCA_044359885.1 Alphaproteobacteria bacterium
GTCGCGAGCGCGGCGACGCGTTTGTCGAGTACGGCGTTGCCGGCCAGGCCGAAGACATGATCGAAGCCGGTGCGCAGGATCACCGCGACCGGGCGCGCCGCGGCGGTGTCGCAGACATGGATCTGCAGAAAGCAGCGCATGTCGTCATGCGCGTTGAAGAACGACAATTTCTGCTGGCCGTGGACGGCGTCGACGGTATCGTCGATGTCGATCCCGACGCGCGCCGGTGCGGTCCGATAGCTGGCGCAGTGGAGATCCATGAGCCTGCGCGTCGGTTCGACGGCCTGGCTCAGGCTGGGAGCGTTCTCCAGGCGCGACAAAGTCGGTTGCGAGCAGAGCGCCTGACCGGTCTCGGGCAATCGACCGCAGGCGAGCTTGAAGGCGGGATCGTCGCGCAGCGCGCCGAGATCGTCGGTGTCCTCGTCGCCACAGGCGATGGCCAGTGCGCGCGCACACGGGACGTCGGCCACGCTGTGCCTGCCGCGGGCCGGATCGCGATCGTCCGCGATCGCGTCGGCGAGATGCGTGGCCACCCGGAGATGCCTCTCGGCACCGGCGAGCAGCAGGACGCCGCCGTCGCGGACAAGGCGCGCTAGCTGCCCACGCGCAGCGGCGAGACCAGGCCGCGCAGGCACGCGATGACGCTGAGCGGGGTGAGGCGACCGGTCCGCGGGTTTTCGGGGCTGGGCACGCCGGCGATGGTCATGGTGAAGCGCGCGGCTTCGGCCTCGACCTCGATCGTGTGCTGGTTGCGGCCGCTGGTCGGTTCGGCCCAGATCTCGACCCGCGTGCGGTCCGGGCCGATCCCGGCCAGCGACAGCGCGGCGGCGACGTTGACGTTTGCGGGAAAGCCGCGCGCCGCCTCGCGCGCCGTGCCCGCGAAGACGCGCGTCGGTTCGGCGAAGGACATGACGTCGATCCCGTTCTCGGCCAGATAGGGAGCGCCGGCGAGGCCCCGGGGGGGCTTGCGCGTGATCATCGTGACGCTGTCGACGCGTCCCTCGGACGCGGCGCGCACGGCATCGAGCCCGAGCAGCGCGCCGGTCGGCACGATGATCCGGCCGCCGCCGGCGCGGGCGCGCTCGACGAGGTCCATGCGGTCGAGCAGCGCGGCGGCGTTGGCGGTGACGACGATGCGGCCCCGGTCGAGCGCCGGTTCGGCGATCTCGCCCAGCTGCGGGCCCGGCGCGCAGTCGACCACGACGTCGGCGACCTCGCCCAGCCGCGCCGCCGCCAGGGTCGCCGGCGGGCGGGCGAACCCGGCGACGGCGGCTTCGGTCTTCGCCGGGTCGCGTCCGGCGACCGCGACCAGTTCCAGCCCGGCAATGCCCGCGTCGAGCTGCCGCGCGACCTTGGCACCGATGGCGCCCAGCCCGGCGATCGCGATCCTCAAGCCCATGGCGAAACCCTCCTCGCAGCCGAAGCGCATCCTAACCCGGCTGCCCGCCGCCCGCAGCCGTCGGCGCATGGCCGCGCCGCCCGCGCCGGCGCCGATCCCGTCGCCGCCGCGCGACAGCTATGCCTCGACCGCGCTGGGCGACGTCGTCGACCGCTCGATCCATGCGGCGATCGCGCGCTTCACCCTCGGGCTGTCGCCGGCGGCGCTCGCCGCGGCCTCGCTCGACTGGGCGGCTCATCTGGCGATCGCGCCGGGCAAGCAGTTGCAGCTGATCGAGAAGGCGCGGCGCAAGGCGATGCGGCTGGCGGACTACGCGTTCAAGCGCGTCCTGGGCGTGCCGGCGCCGCCCTGCATCGAGCCGTTGCCCCAGGATCGCCGCTTCGACGGCGCGGCCTGGGGCCGATGGCCCTACGATCTGGTCTATCAGGGATTTCTGCTGCATCAGCAATGGTGGCACAACGCCACGACCGGGGTGCGGGGGGTCACGGGACAGCACGAGCAGGCGGTGGCGTTCGCGGCCCGCCAGGTGCTCGACATGATGTCGCCGGCCAATTTCCCGGCGACCAACCCGGAACTGCTGCAGCGCACGCTCGCGACCGGCGGCGTCAATCTGCTGCGCGGCGCGCGCAACCTCGCCGAGGACTGGGATCGCGCGCTGGCCGGACGCAAGCCCGCGGGCGCGGAGGCCTTCGCGGTCGGCCGCGATGTCGCCTGCACCAGGGGCCGGGTCGTGTTCCGCAACCGGCTGATCGAGCTGATCCGCTACACGCCGACCCGCCGGCGCGTGCGGCCGGAGCCGGTGCTGATCCTGCCGGCCTGGATCATGAAGTACTACGTGCTGGACCTGTCGCCGGACAATTCCCTGGTGCGGCACCTGGTCGACCATGGCTTCGACGTCTTCGCCGTTTCCTGGGCCAATCCAGGTCCCGAAAGCCGCGACTTGGGAATGGAGGACTATCGCCGCCTGGGTGCGATGGCGGCGATCGACGCGGTCGCCGAGGCCGTGCCGGGGCGGCGGATCCACGGCGTCGGCTATTGCCTGGGCGGCACGCTGCTGGCGATCGCGGCCGCGTCGATGGCGCGCGACGGCGATCGGCGCCTGCGCAGCGTGACCCTGCTGGCGGCGCAGACGGACTTCACAGAGGCGGGCGAACTGATGCTGTTCGTCGACGAGAGCCAGCTGACCTTCCTCGAGGATCTGATGTGGGAGCAGGGCTTCCTCGACGCGCGCCAGATGGCCGGTGCCTTCCAGATGCTGCGCTCCAGCGATCTGGTCTGGTCGCGCGCGGTCCGCGACTACCTGATGGGGGACAGACGGCCGCTCACCGACCTCATGGCCTGGAACGCCGACGCGACCCGCATGCCGTTTCGCATGCATGCGGAATATCTGCGTCGGCTCTTCCTGGGCAACGATCTGGCGGAAGGCCGCTATCGCACCGACGGCAGGCCGGTCGCGCTCACCGACATCCGCGTTCCGGTCTTCGCGGTCGGCGCCACGCGCGACCATGTCGCGCCGTGGCAATCGGTCCACAAGATCCATCTGCTCTCCGATACGGACATCACCTTCGCGCTCGCCGAGGGCGGCCACAATGCGGGGATCGTGGCGCCGCCGGGCGAGCCGGGCCGCGGCCATCAGATCCTGACCCGCGCCGCGCATGCGCCCTATCTCGATCCGGAGGGCTGGGCCGCTCTGGCCGAGCGCCGCGCCGGTTCGTGGTGGATCAGCTTCGTCGACTTTCTCGCCGCGCGCTCGGGCCGCCCGGTGGCCGCGCCGCGTCCGGGCCCGTCGCCGCTGGGCGACGCGCCCGGCCTCTACGTGTTCCAGGAATGACCGCGGCCGCGCTTGAGCCGCCGCATGGCGCGCCGGTGCGGGCCATGCGACCGGTTCGGCGCGCGAAAGGAGGGCGCAGGGCGTGGCGAGGTCGGGACAGAGTCAGCTAGCCTGGACGATGGACCGGCCCGGCCGGATCCAGGATCTGCGCCTGGTCGAGGTGCCCTTGCCCGAGCCCGGCCCGGACGAACTGCGCATCGCCGTGCACGCGGTCGCGCTGAACCGGCACGACACCGCCTTCCTGGCCGGTGGCGGGTCGGACGCGCCCTGGCCACGCATCGCCGGGCTGGACGTGGTCGGCCGGATCGAGGCGATGGGCGAGGCGGTGCGTGGCTGGCGCCTGGGCACGCGGGTGATGGGCATGCTCGATCCGGCGCGCGGCGGCGGCTTCGCCGATTTCGCGGTGATGCCGGCGCTGGTCGCGGCCCCGGTGCCGCGCGGAATCGGCGACGCCGAGGCCGCCGCCCTGTCCGGCGCGGGCATCGCCGCCTTCCATGCGATCGAGCGTCGGCTGCAGCCGCGCGACGGCCAGAGCGTGCTGGTGTTCGGCGCCGCCGGCGGCGTGGGCGGCTTCGCGGTCCAGCTGGCGGCGGCGCGGCGCGCGCGGGTCCTTGCGGTGCATTCCGGCCATGCGCGCGACCATGTGCTGGCGCTGGGCGCCGCCGAGGCGATCGACCGCGGCGGGGTCGACGTCGCGACCATGGTCAGGGCCCTGACCGATGGCCGCGGCGTCGATGCCGCCCTCGACGTCGTCGGTCGTGCCCATGCGGCGGACTGCGTCGCGCTGCTGCAGCCCGAGGGAGCGCTGGCCTGCGTCGCCGGGCTGCCGCGGCTGCGGCGCCGCGTGCCTTTGGCGAGCGCGCTGACGCTGCACGAGATCTCGCCGGGGGCGGCTTATCGCTGCGGCGATGCGGCGCGGCTGCGCGACCTGTCGATCGTCGCCCGCGCGCTGCTGCGCCGCGTCGCCAACGGCAACATCCGGCCGCTGGTCGCCGAAGTCGCGGCCTTCGAGAGCCTGCCGGCGGCGCTGGCACGGCTGATGGCCGGCGGGCTGCGCGGCCGCGTCGTCGTCCGCCGCCGCGCTTGATCGCGCGCAACGCAGACCGCCGGCGGAACTGGCTTGATCGCGTCGGACAGCCGCCGGAGACAAGACATGCTCGCCCGACTTCTCTGCCCCGTCTCGGGAACCCAAGGCGACCGCCGCGCGCTCGACGCCGCCGCGACGCTCGCGCTGGCCTTCGCCGCCCATGTCGAGGTGCTGCATGCCCGGCCCGATCCGGCCGCCTTCGTCCCCTATCTGGGGGAGGGCATGTCGCCGGGCGCGGTCGAGGCGCTGATCGCGGACGCCGAGCGGCGCGCCGAGGAGAGCGAACGGCGCGCAAGGGAAGGCTTCGCCGCCTGGGCGGGCGCCCGCGGCATCGCGATCCACGCCGCGCCGCAGATCCCGCGCGTCGCCAGCTGCGCCTGGCG
>JBIKLI010000334.1:0-4694 GCA_044359885.1 Alphaproteobacteria bacterium
GCCGATCGCGGCCGAGGTGCTGGTGGTCGCCGCGCCGGGTCCGATGGCGGCCGATCCTGCTGCCCTCGCCTGGACGAAGCTGCGCCGGGGCTTGCGGCTGGGGCCGTTGGGCCCGCCCTTCGATCCCCGCAGCTAGGTCAGTTCGCACCAGACCGGCGTGTGGTCGGATGCCTTGTCGCGCCCCCGCGGTCCGCGATCGATCCCGGCGGCGACCAGGCGGTCGGCGGCGGCGGGGGACAGCAGCAGATGATCGATCCGGATGCCTTCGTCGCGCTGCCAGCGCCCGGCCTGGTAGTCCCAGAAGCTGTATCGATGGGGGCGGGGATCGAGCGCGCGGAACGCGTCGGTATAGCCGGCCCACTGGATCCGCCGCAGCGCCGCCCGGCTTTCCGGCTGCCACAGCGCGTCGCCGGTCCATGCCGCCGGATCGTAGACGTCCTCGGCTGCCGGAATGACGTTGTAGTCGCCGCCCAGAACGACCGGTTCCTCGCCGGCCAGAAGCGCGCGGGCATGCTGTTCGAGCCGCGCCATCCAGGCGAGCTTGTAGGCGAATTTCTCGGTGCCGACCGGGTTCCCGTTGGGCGCGTAAAGCGAGGCGATCCGGACACCCTCGATCCGCGCCTCCAGATATCGCGCCTGGTCGTCGTCGGCGTCGCCGGGCAGTCGGTCGGCGACCACCTGGACCGGCGCGCGCGCCAGGATCGCGACACCATTGTAGGATTTCTGGCCGCGCGCCGCGAAACGATACCCGGCCGCCTCGACCTCCAGGCGCGGAAACTCCTCGTCCCGGCACTTCAGTTCCTGCAGCAGCAGGACATCGGGCCGGAACTCGCCGAGGAACCCGACCAGATGCGCGAGCCGCGCCTTGACCGAGTTCACGTTCCAGGTCGCGATCTTCACCGCAGACGATCGGTCATGACGAACTCCGCCTCCGCTTCTCTGCCCATCGGCCTTGCCATCCACCCGGCTGCGGAGGACCGGTCTTCGTCGCGCCGCCGCCGGCCCCGCCGTCCAGACCCGTCGGTCGGCTCAGCCCGGCGCGGAACCGGCCAAGCGCGACACCAGGCGCCCCACCGTCAGGTCGAGAAGGAATTGCCGCAACCGCAGGCGCTTTTCGCCTGTGGGTTGCGGATCGCGAAGGAGGCGCCGATCATGTCCTCGACATAGTCGATCACCGAGCCGCGCAGCAGGTCGAGCGACACGTCGTCGATGACGATCCGCGCGCCGTCGCGCTCGATCAGCAGGTCGCTGTCGTTTCGATCCTCGTCGAAGGTGAAGCCGTACTGGAAGCCGGAACACCCGCCGCCCGACACCGAAATGCGCAGCATGCGCCCCTTGTAGGCGTCCTGGGACAGGACCCAGGCGACGCGGCGCGCGGCGGGTTCGGTCAATTCGACCTGCCCCAGGGACTGCGACGGTGCTTCGGCTTCGGCCATGACGGTCACTCCAGGAAGGGGGCACACGGCCCTTCAGATATGGGGCCGGGGCGGCGGAGCGCAAGAATCTGCCCGATTGCCCGGACGCGAGGCGCAGACTAGCCTCTCGATCGTGACCTCGCCAGAACCCTCGCACGACATGGGCCGGGCGCGTCCGGGGCTGGCGCCCTGCGCCGCGCATGCCGGGCGCAGCCGGGGCAGGCTTTACGCCGAACCCGAATCGCCGTTCCGGTCGGCCTTCCAGCGTGACCGGGATCGCGTGATCCATTCGACGGCCTTCCGCCGCCTGAAGCACAAGACCCAGGTCTTCGTCTATCACGAGGGCGACCATTACAGGACGCGCCTGACCCATTCGATCGAGGTGGCGCAGATCGCCCGCACGCTCGCCCGCTGCCTCGGCCTCGACGAGGATCTGGCGGAGGTGGTCGCGCTCGCCCACGATCTCGGCCATACGCCGTTCGGCCATACCGGCGAGGATGCCCTGCAGGAGGTGATGGCGCCGTATGGCGGCTTCGACCACAACGCCCAGACCCTGCGCATCCTGACGCTGCTGGAACAGAGATATGCCGCGTTCGACGGGCTGAACCTGACCTGGGAGACGCTGGAGGGGGTGGTCAAGCACAATGGTCCGCTGATCGGACCGGGGCGCGGCGTGGCGAGACCGCTGCCCGCGGCGATCGTGGACTATGCCCGGCTGCAGGATCTGGAACTCGGGACATGGCCGGGGCTGGAGGCGCAGGTCGCCGCCCTGGCCGACGACATCGCCTACAACAGCCACGACATCGACGACGGGTTGCGGGCCGGTCTGTTCGCGGTCGACGACCTGCGCGACGTGCCGCTGATCGGACCCGTGGTGGCCGAGGTCGACCGGTTGTTCGGGCCGTTGCCGCTGTCGCGCTTCATCGGGGAGACGATGCGCCGGACGATCGACATGATGGTCAGCGACCTGCTGAGCGCCACCCGCGCCCGGCTCGTCGCCACCGCTGCGGTCAGCGCCGACGACGTCCGCCGCGCCGGCCGGCCGACCGCCTGTTTTTCGGATGACGTCAGCATGGCGATGCAGGGGCTGCGGGCGTTCCTTCATGCGCGGATGTACCGCCACGAGCGCGTGAACCGCGTCCGTAGCCATGCCGCCCAGGTGGTCCAGGACCTGTTCCGGTACTTTCTCGCGGATCCGGCGCAGTTGCCGGCGGGGTGGCGGCTGCGTGCCGGTGCCGATGCCGCCGGCGGGCCGCGGGTGGTGGCCGACTATATCGCCGGCATGACGGACAAGTTCGCGCTTGAGGCCCACGCGCGTCTGCTCGCCACCGGGACGCCGCTGCGTTGACGCGACTCGGCCGGGATTGATTTAACGCGCGCGTGGATCGAAATTGTCGCGAGCCGCTGCCGGGAAAGGTTGTCCATGCCGATGCGCCAGAGCCAGGATGATCGCTACGATCCGCGTCAGGCGCCCGGCCCCGACGACGACGTCGCCTACGACGTCGAGGCGCCGCCGCGCCGGCCGCGCTGGCGGCTTTACGCCACGATCGGCGTGGCCGTCGTCGCGGTGTTCGGCTTCGGCGCGATCGTCGCCTATGGCTATCTCAGCTATGCCGACCGTCACGCGCTGGCCCCGGCGCCGCTCGTGACCGCCGATCCGCGCCCGGCGCGAACCAAGCCCGAGAACGATGGCGCCCTTGCCATCCCGCACAAGAACATCGCCGTTTTCGGGGCGGGCCAGCGATCCGCCGAGGAAGCCGCCGGTCGCGGCGCCGAGACGCTGCTGCCGCTGCCCGAGGCGCCGCTGCCGCGGCCGGTTCCGTCGCCGGCGGCCCAGGCCGTCCCCGTCAGCGCGCGGCCCGACGGCGCGGCCCAGATGGCGTCCGTGCCATCGTCCCTGCCGGCTGCGCCCGCGGTACTGCCCCCGGCCGATGCGACACAGGCGGCGATCGGCGTCGCGGCGCCGCTCCGGCCGGTGCCGCCGCCGCCGCCGGCGCCGGTCCGCAGCGCCGCGGCCGCGCCCCAGGCCGCGACGGCGCCTGTGCCCGCACAGCCGGCGCAGGCGGCGCCGGCGAGCGGGTTCCGCATCCAGGTCGGCGCCATGCGCACCGAGGCCGAGGCGCGCACGGCGTGGGATCAGGTCCAGCGCCGGCATCCGGAGATCCTTGGGCGGCTGGCACCCAGCTTCGCCCGTGTCGAGCTGGGCGAGCGGGGATCCTTCTTCCGCGTGCAGGCCGGACCGCTGCCGTCGCGCGACGCGGCGCGCAGCGCATGCGAACGGCTGTCGAAGGCTGGGACGGTCTGTTTTGTCGTTCCGCCAGCCTGACGGCGGACGGCCGCGCGCCGTCATCCTCGGCTGTTCCGGGACCACGCTCGGTGCTGACGAGCGCGACCTCTTCGCCGCCGGAAACCCGCTGGGTTTCATCCTGTTCGCCCGCAACGTCGCCGATCCCGACCAGGTACGTCGGCTCACCGCGGCGCTTCGCGACAGCGTCGGTCGCGCGGACGCGCCGATCCTGGTCGACCAGGAGGGCGGGCGGGTGCGGCGGCTGCGCCCGCCGCATTGGCGTGGCATGCCTGCGGCCGGGGTCTTCGGCACGCTTTACCGCCATTCGCCGGCCGCCGCCTTGGAGGCTGCGCGCCTCGCCGGCCGGCTCATCGCCGCCGATTGCCTCGCCGTCGGCTTGAACGTGGTTTGCGCACCCTGCGCCGACGTTCCCGTGGCCGATGGCCACGACGTCATCGGCGATCGTGCCTTCGCCGATGCGCCGGAGGTCGTCTCCCGGCTGGCGCGGGCGATGGCGGCCGGCATCGCCGAACTGGGCGCGATCCCGGTCGTCAAGCATTTGCCCGGGCATGGCCGCGCGCGCGCCGACAGCCATCGCGAGCTGCCGGTAGTGGAGGCCGCGCGTGCCGATCTCGAGGCTGTCGATGCGGTGCCGTTCCGGGCGCTGGCCGATCTGACCTGGGGCATGACCGCCCATGTCCTTTACACGGCGATCGACCCGCAACTGCCCGGCACGGTATCCCCGGCGGTGATCCGGTTCATCCGCGAGACGATCGGGTTCCGTGGCCTGCTTCTGAGCGACGATCTGGGGATGCAGGCGCTGGGCGGCACGCCGCTGGAGCGGGCTCGCGCCGCCCTGGCCGCGGGGTGCGACATCGCGCTCCATTGCGACGGCCGTCCCGAAACCGCGGCGAGCCTGCTCGCGGATCTGCCGGCGATCGACGACGCGACGGCGTCGCGGCTGGCTCGCGGCGCGCCGGTCTTCGGTCCGC
>JBIKLI010000335.1:0-4685 GCA_044359885.1 Alphaproteobacteria bacterium
TGCATGGGACACCTCGCACAGGCGCACTGCCGCGTCGCGACGCGAAGGAAAGCACGACCCGGGGGCCGCCGTATACGGGGCGTCCGGCGACGTCTTCAGCGCGGCTTCGCCGGATTGCGGATCGCCTCCTCGATCCAGCGCAGCCTTGCCTCGATCTCCAGCTCGCGCGACGCGCGCATCGCGACGGGGAAAGGGTGGCCGAGCCGCGCTTCGTAGACCCGCCGGATGTCCGCGACCAGATCGCGGTTCTCCTCGCGCTGCGGGAAATAGGCGACATGGACGAACGGCACCGAACGCACGCACATGATCCGTTCGCCGGTGCGCAGGCAGTGCTGGTGCAGCATGTGCTCGTCCTCGCCGGATCCGTCGTCGATCCGCCGCCACAGCGCGGGCCGGAACAGCATGCAGTTGATCGAATAGCGCTCGGTCCCGGGCACCGGCACGTCGGACAGGCCCTGCGTCGCGGCGATGAACCGGTTGGGGACCAGCGTGGTGCGCGCATGCAGCCACCGCGCCAGATGCGGCGCCTGCCAGATCGTGCCATGGCCGCCGCGATCGATCTCGCCGGCCGGCGCGATGCGGCGCTGCGCCCGCGTGCCGACCCAATGGTCGCGGGCCATCTCCGCGGCGAAGGCCGGCTCGAGCCCCATGACCTGCAGGGTCTCGGCGAACCCCCAGCAATTGTTGTTGATGAGCGGCGTGACATAGGCGAGCGCCGGGCCGCCGGCGGCCTCGGCGGCGGCATGTCCCCGGGCCAGCGCGTCGAGCCACCCGGGGGCGATCGGGAACGAGTCGTCGTCGGTCTTGCAGACCAGGTCGACGGCGGCGAAGTGACGTGTCGCAAGCAGCGCCGCGATCGCCCGGTACGGCGTGGTGGGCTTGCTGCCGGTGACCAGATGGATGCGGCCGGGGAAAAGTCGCGCATAGCGCTGGCCCACGGACAGGGTACGCTCGGCGTCGTAGGTGCCGCGGCAGTTCTGCAGCACGAAGAGATCGGCATGGGCCGGCAGATAGGCGGCGTGGCAGGCGAGCGACACCTCCAGCGACTCGTAGTCGCTGCAGGCCAGCAGCACGATGGCCATGCGGCTCACCGGCGCCTCCGGGAAGCGGCGTCGCGCGGCCGCGGGCGATGTGGCGCCATGCGCATCTGTCCGGATCGAGGCCCGCGGACGCCGCGGGAGGCGAGGCCAAGGTAGATGCGCGGTCGCGTGGCCCGCAAGCGGCGCGCGGCATCCCGCCCCGAGCGGTTGCCGCCGATGTCCCGGCGCGGATAGAACCGCCGGCGCGATGACGGACGACAGCGATTCGACCCGGTGCCTCGATCTGGCCGACGAGACGGCGACCGCCCGCCTCGCCGGGCGGCTGGCGCAGCTGGCGCGGCCGGGCGACGTGCTGGCGTTGAGCGGCGGCCTGGGCAGCGGCAAGACCGCCTTCGCGCGGGCCTTCCTGCGCGCGCGTGCCGGCAACCCGGGGCTGGAGGTGCCGAGCCCGACCTTCACGCTGGTACAGGTCTACGACCTGCCCGGCGGTCCGGTCTGGCATCTCGACCTCTACCGGCTGGACGCCCCCGAGGAGGCCTGGGAGCTGGGGATCGAGGAGGCCTTCGCCGAGGCGATCACCCTGGTGGAGTGGCCGGAGCGGCTGGAGGCGCTGCTGCCGGCGGAGCACCTGGCGATCGCCTTCGCGCCCGGACCGGATCCGCGATCGCGCCGCGCGATCCTGACCGCGTCGCCCGGATGGCGCGCGCGCCTCGCCGCGTTGCCGGCCGATGGCTGAGCGGGCCGCCGCCCTCGACGCGTTCCTGGCGCGCTGCGGCCTCGCCGCCGCGCCGCGCGCGCCGCTTGCCGGCGACGCGTCGTTCCGCCGCTATCTGCGGATCGCCGACGGGGCGGCGCGCTATGTCGTGATGGATGCGTCGCCGCCGCAGGAGGATGTGCGGCCGTTCATGCGCGTGGCGCGGCATCTGTGCGCGCTCGGCCTGTCGGCGCCGCAGATCCTGGCGGCCGACGAGGCGGCGGGGTTCCTGCTCGTCGAGGATTTCGGCGACACGACCTTCACCCGCGCGCTCGCCGCGGGCGACGACGAGGCCGCGCTGTACGAACTCGCCACCGACGCGCTGATCGCGTTGCAGACCCATCCGCAGGCGACCGCGATCGACCTGCCGCGCCAGGACGCGGCGATGCTGGCCGAGGACGGGGCGGCGCTCTTCGTCGACTGGTGGTTGCCCGAGGCGACGGGGCGGCCGACGCCGCCGGACCTGCGCGCGGGATATCTGGCGCTCTGGCATGCGGCGCTGGAGCCGGCGCTGGACCTGAAGCCGACGCTGGCGCTGCGCGACTTCCATGTCGACAACCTGATGGTGCTGGCGGGCCGCGCGGGGGCGGCGCGCTGCGGGCTGCTCGACTTCCAGGACGCGGCGATCGGCTCGCCGGCCTACGACCTGGTGTCGCTGCTGGAGGATTCGCGCCGCGACGTGGCGCCCGCCGTCGCCGCGTCGATGCGCGCGCGCCATCGCGCCGCCTGCGCCCATCTGCCGGCGACAGAATTCGACCGCGCCTGCGCGACCCTGGCCGCGGCCCGCCATGCGCGCATCGTGGGGTTGTGGATCCGGCTCTGGCGGCGCGACCGCAAGCCGGGCTATCTCGCCTTCCTGCCGCGCAGCTGGCGCCAGCTGGAAACGGCGCTGCGTCATCCGGCGCTGACGGGGCTGCGCGACTGGTTCGACCGGCACGCGCCGCCGCCCGCGCGCCGCGCGACGGGAAGGGAGGGGCGATGATCGACCGTGCCGCCATCTATGGCCTCGGACCCGCCGCCGGCCGCCAGCCGCTGACCGGCGACGCGCCGCCGGCCCTGGCCATGATCGGTGGCCGCTCGCTGCTCGACCACGCGCTGGACCGTCTCGCCGCGCAGGGCGTCGGCCGGGCGCTCCTGAGCGTGCATCATCATCGCGCGCGCATCGCCGCCGAGCTTGAGCGGCGGACCGGCGGGCCGCGGGCCGAACTGCTGGCCGAGCCGGAACCGCTCGGCGCCGCCGCTGCCCTCGCCGCGGCGGCGCGGGCCCTGGACGGCGCGCCCTTCTACGCGGTCGCCGCCGACCAGGTCTGGTTCGACGGCTTCGTGCCGGCGCTGGCACGGCTGGCGCGCAAATGGGATCCACGGCGCATGGAGGCGCTGATCCTGCTGCATCCGACCACCCGCGCGATCGGCGAGGCCGGGCGCGGCGATTTCTTCCTCGACCCGGCCGGCCTTGCGCGCCCGCGCGCCGGCACGGAGATCGCGGCCCTGGCCGCCTGCGGCGTCGGCGTCTTCGACGCGCGGCTCTTCGCCGAGCCGCCCGCCCGGGATGCGGGGCTCGACGCGATCCTCGCCGGGGCGGCGCGCCGCCGCACGCTGTTCGCGATCGTCCATGACGGCGAGTGGTGCCGCCGTCCCGGCGACGAGGCGACCGCGGCGCTGGAGGTCGCGATCGGCTACCGGCCGGTGCCGGCGGCGAAGGCCGAGAGCCTGCCGCCGCGCGGCCGGTCGCCGGTCGATGATTGCGCCGAGTTCGCGGCCATGCCGCCGCGTCGGCGGCCGTTCCGGTTCGGCCTTATAAGTATTCTCAGATGATGAGCGCAAGCGATATCCACTAAAAAAAAAATAGTGTATAAACTATGATTGCTTTACCAATGGCCGGACTCTAGGGTCTGACGTCCATTTGGGGGCCGCGCGAAATGCGGTCTGCGAGCGATGTCCAAAAATCTTGGTTATCCACTTCGTGACCGGAGCCGCACCATGCGCAAGACCGGCATCGTCGTCGTGCTCTGCGCCGGCGTTGCGCTGGTCTTTCCCGGCGGCACGACCGTCGCGATCGCCCAGCTCGCACCCGATGCGCCCAGCCGCGCCGATCCCGCGCAGGAGACCGACACGGTCGTGCTGCCGCGCCGGTCGACCGGGCGCACGGTCGTGCGCGTCGGCGTCCCGCGCGTCGAGTCGCCGCCCGCCAATCTGCGGCTTTCGCTGGACGGGTTCCGGGTCGAGAACAACCCGCGCGTCGCCGCCGACGAGATCGAGCGCGTGCTGGCGCCGTGGCGCGGCCGCGAGCTGAGCTTCCCGGAATTCGAGGAGGCCGTGCACGCCCTCGCGACCTATCTGCGCGAGAACGGTCATCCCAACGCCGAGGTGCAGGTGTCGCGCGATCTGGGCCGCACCGCCCAGATCGCGATCGCGAACCTGACCGCCGCCGAGCCGCGCCCGCCGACGATCGAGGTCCGGTCCTTCGCGGTCGACGGTGTCACCGTCGCCAGCGCCGACGAGATCCAGGGCACGCTGCGGCCCTGGACCGGCCGTGCGCTGACCGTGGCCGAATTGCAGGAGGCGACCGAGGCGGTCGCCGCGCATCTGCGCAACAAGGGCTTCCCGCTGGCCCAGGCCTTCCTGCCGCAGCAGCGCGTCGATGGCGGCACGATCCGCATCGCGGTCCAGGAAGGCATCGTCGACGGCTCGGTGGGCCGGGGCGGCCTCACGGTCGAGCAGAGCGGCGCGCGGGTCCGGCCCGAAGTGGTCGAGACCATCCTCGCGCGCGGCGTGACCGCCGGAAAGCCGCTGGATGGCGCGCGGCTGGAGCGGGCGCTGCGCATCGCGGGCGACCTGCCCGGTATCGAGTCGGTGCGCGCCAATCTCGCCCCCGGCACCGAGCCAGGCAC
>JBIKLI010000063.1:0-16189 GCA_044359885.1 Alphaproteobacteria bacterium
GGCGACCTCGGCCGGGCTGCGCGCGGCGTTGACCGCGGCATCGCCGACGATCGCGATCATGTCGGCCTCGACGATCGGACGCGCGGCGTAGCCCGGGCGCAACGTCGCGCCGTCCTGCAGGATCATTCCCGACAGCAGCCGGCCGACGACCGGGCTGGACACGCCCAGCGCCTGCTGGACCTGCGGCGATGTCAGCCCCACCTTCCAGCCGACGGGCCGGCCCTCGGAGGAACGCAGCCGCGCGACCAGCGCCCGCTGCACGCACAGGGCCTCGTCGGCCCCGAGCCCCTCGCCCGGGCTGGCGGCGGGCTGGCGCGTCTCCCAGGATTTCAGGAAGGCCGCGACATGATCGACCGGACCGCAAGAGGCAGCATGCGCCACGACGGTGGACGCGGCGAGCGCCGCGGCTAAGCTGACGACGAAGACATGGGCGCGCATGGGGGCCTCCAGGGCGGATGGTTCTCCGGCGTGCGAGTATAGCGGCCCGCGCGCGGCCGCGTCAGCGAGGCGACGACGATGGGCGACACGACACGCGGCAATCTCCCGGTGCGGCGCGCGGGGCGTCATTTCCTGCAGATCCCCGGCCCCACCAACGTCCCCGACCGCGTCCTGCGCGCGATGGACATGCCGACGATCGACCACCGCGGGCCCGAATTCCAGATCCTGGGGCAAGAGGTCCTGGCGGGTCTGCGCGAGGTGTTCCAGACCGCCGGACCGGTCGTCGTCTATCCGGCCTCGGGCACCGGCGCTTGGGAGGCGGCGCTCGTGAACACGCTCTCGCCCGGCGACCGCGTGCTCATGTTCGAGACCGGCCATTTCGCGACGCTCTGGCGCGAGCTTGCGACGCGGCTGGGCCTGGATGTCGCCTTCGTGCCCGGCGACTGGCGCGGCGGCGTCGATGCCGCGGCCGCCGAAGCGTTGCTGCGCGCCGACGGCCGGCACGCCATCCGCGCGGTCTGCGCCGTCCACAACGAGACTTCGACCGGGGTCACCAGCGACACCGCGGCGCTGCGCCGCGCGATCGACGCGGCGGGCCATCCGGCGCTGCTGATGGTCGACACGATCTCGTCGCTCGGCTCGATCGACTACCGCCACGACGAATGGGGCGTCGACGTCACCGTTGCCGGCTCGCAGAAGGGGCTGATGCTGCCGCCCGGCCTGTCCTTCAACGCCATCGGGCCGAAGGCGCTCGCCGCGGCCAAGGCGGCGCGCATGCCGCGTTCCTACTGGGACTGGGGCGCGATGCTGGGGCCCAACGCCAGCGGCTTCTTTCCGTACACCCCGGCGACCAACCTGCTTTACGGCCTGCGCGAGGCGATCGCCATGCTGCGCGAGGAGGGTCTTGGAGCGGTCTTCGCACGCCACGCTCGCCATGCCGCGGCGACGCGCGCCGCGGTCGGCGCCTGGGGGCTCGAGATCCTGGCGCGCAACCCGGCGGAACGTTCCAATGCGCTGACCGCCGTGATGATGCCCGAGGGGCATGATGCGGACCATCTGCGCGCGGTGATCCTCGCGGGCTGGGACATGTCGCTCGGTCAGGGCCTGGGGCGGATGAAGGGAAGGATCTTCCGCATCGGCCATCTCGGCGACTTCAACGACCTGATGCTCGCCGGCACGCTGGCAGGCGTCGAGATGGGGCTGGAACGCGCCGGCGTTCCCTTCCGCCGCGGCGGCGTCCAGGCGGCGCTGGAGATGCTGGCGCGAAGCTGACCGAAAGCCGGTGGGTCAGAGATCGCGGTCCATCACGGTGATCGTCTCGCCGCGATAGTCGCGGATCTCGCGCGCCTGCCAGCCGAGACCGGCATAGAGCGCGGGGGCCGAGGCGGTGAACAGATGGAGCCGCGGAAAGCCCATTCGCCGGGCGGCATCCTCGACCGCGCGCACCAGCGCCGCCGCGATGCCGCGCCGTCGCGCCTCGGGACGCACATAGACGCTCGCCAGCCAGGGATTGCGCGGATCGCCCTCCAGGTCGTCGTACATCAGCGCCGCCGTTCCGGCCGGCCGGTCCGCGGCATCGAGCGCGAGGAAGATCACCGGCAGCCGGCTCGTGTCGAGCCCGCCGCGCACCCGCTCCACGCGCTGCACGAGACTGCGCCCAGGCGCCAGATGGCCCCATTCGGCGAAGCCCCAGGCCGCGACCAGGTCGACGAACCGGGGATGCGCGGCGAGCGGCTCGACGCGCACGGGCAGGATCGGCGGCGGCGGCATGGCGGTGGGTTTCTCCTCGCCGGAAGGCTCAGTTGAGGGGGCCGCCACGCAACTCGCGGCGCAACTCGGCCGCGGCCTGCGCCACACCGGCCATGTGCGGGTTGATCCGCAGCGCGATGTCGAACGCGGCCAGCGCCTCGCGTCGCCGGTCCTGCCGCAGGCAGATCTGTCCCAGCCCGGCGGCGGCGCCGAAATGGCGCGGTTCGAACTCGAAGGTGCGGGCGATGTCGGCGAGGCTTTCGAGATCGCGTTCCTCGACGAAGGCGAGGGTGGCGCGCTTGTTCCACGCTTCCGACCAGTCCGGTGCCGCGACGACCAGTTCGTCCAGGACCCGGCGCGCCTCGGCGTGACGACGGCCGACCAGGGCATCCAGCGCCTCGGCCATCGCCGCGTCGAGCGCCGGGTCGGCGTGGTTGGTCCAAAGCGCCCAGATCAGCGCCTCGATCTCGCGCGCCTTGTCCGCCGGCTGCGGACGCCCCAGATCGGCGAACAACCGCGCGAGCCGGCGGCCGTCGCGGATCGCGCGCGCACCGGCTCCGGGCGACAGGGCCCGCACCAGCGCGGCATCGATCGCGGCGTCGATCTCGCCCGGCGGCGTCACGCCGGGCCTGCGGCGGCGATGTCGCGGACGGCCGGCGACACCCGGCGGATCGTCGCGCACCTAGACACCGAGATCCTCGGCATAGGCGAACAGCGCCGGCATGCCGCCGGTATGGACGAAGACCACGGTCTGGTCCTTGCCGAGGCGCCCTGCGCGGATATGCGCCATCAGGCCGGCCATCGCCTTGCCGGTATAGACGGGATCGAGGATCAAGCCCTCGGTCGAGGCGGCGAGCCGCAGCGCCGCGCGGCATTCCGGCGTCACGATGCCGTATTTCGGACCGACGAAGCCGTCGTCGTTGTCGACGTCGCCGGCCTGGATCCCGGCCTCGATGCCGAGATGCCGGGCGGCGGCATTGGCGATGCGCGCGATGTCGGTGCCGCGATCCTCGTCCCATCGCACCGGGCTGATCCCCATCACGCGCGTCGGCAGGCCCAGCAGGCGCGCGCCGAGCAGCAGGCCGGCGGGGGTCATGTTGGCGCCGGACAGATAGACGGCATCCGCACCGATTCCGCGCGCGGCCAGCTGTGCGTCGAGTTCGGCCATCGCCGCGACATAGCCGATCGACGAGATCGACAGCGTGTCCATCCCGAACGGCGACACCAGGAACGGCTTGCGCCCGGCCGCGCGCAGGGTCGCCACCCGCTCTTCCAGCAGCGGCGGCAGGCGCTGGATGTCGTCGATGTCGACGACGGTCACGTCCGCGCCCATCAGCCGGTCGAGCAGCAGATTGCCCTGCGACACCGGTCCCTTCACGCCATGCACCAGGACCAGTTCGACCCGCAGGCCCAGCCGGCAGGCGGCCGCGGTGATCTGCCGGCACCAGTTCGACTGGGTATAGGCGCCGGCGACGATCGTGTCGCAGCCCGAGGCCAGGATCCGCGGGAAAAGGAACTCGAGTTGCCGCGCCTTGTTGCCGCCGAAGGCGAGGCCGGTCATGTCGTCGCGCTTGACCAGGATCCGCGGCCCGCCCAGCGCGCGCGTCAGGTTGGGGCAATCCTCCAGCGGCGTCGGCAGGCAGGCGAGCCTGACGCGCGGCAGCGCCGCGATGCGGGCCTCGAGATCGGAACGGCTGAGCGTGGGGGTGGTCATGGCGGTCTCAATCTCTCCCGATGACATGAATCAGCCGGCGTCGGCGGGCAGGCGGTGCCAGCCTGCCCGGGCCCGGACCGCGTCGATCACCTCCTGGTGGCGCCAGCCATCCTCCAGGGTGAAGAACGGCGCGTGCGGCCGGCCTTCGATCGCGGCGACGAAATCGCGGGCGAGCGCGTTCCAGGCCCGGGCGGGAACGCTCCAGCCGGGTTGCCAGTGCGGCTGGACATCGACGCGCGGCAGGCCGGCGGGGATCTCGGGGCGCATCGGCACGACGGAGAACCCCGGCTCGCCCTCGCGCCAGAGATGGACGTCGCCCTGGCAATAGGCCTCGTCGACATGGATCGTCCCGGTCCGTCCATAGAAGGCGACGTAGTCCTGGTGCCTGCCCTTGCGCAGGCAGGAATGGCGGAAGGTGACGCTGACCGCCTCGCCGGGATCGGAGCCCGGCGGGCCGATCCGCGCCAGCACGGTGTAGGACCAGTCGCTGTCGACCTCGCCCCAGGCCGCGTCGCGCGCCTGCTCCGCCGGCACCAGGGCGCGCGTCCAGTCGCGGAAATCATGCGGGAAGGGCACGATCGGCGCGCGCTTCAGATCGTTGCGGGTCTCGCCCGCGACCGCCAGCGTCACGCCCCGGCAGACGCTCTCCGCGATCGCCAGCTTGTGGGTGAAGTTGTTGTTGAGACGCCCGCCGCCATCCGCAAGCCGGTGCGGCCAGCCATGGGGCAGGCGCTCATGCCAATGGTAATGCGACACGAACTCGGCCTCGAGCAGGTCGCCGATCGCCCCCTCCGCGATCAGCGCGCGGGCCAGCAGCGCCGAGGGCTGGTAGTTCGAGGTCGCGGCATAGGCGCTGGTCACGCCGGCCGCGCGCACCGCGCGCCACATCCGCCGCGCCTCGGCCGCGGTCGGCGCGACGGGTTTGTCGACATAGAGATGCGCGCGGCGCGCCAGCGCCGCGTCGACGATCGCGGCATGCGTGTCGCCGGGCGTCGCCACGGCGACGATGTCCGGCGCCAAATCGTCCAGCGCGCGCCGCCAGTCCGTGCTGGCGACCGCGATCCCCAGCCGCGCCGCCAGCGCCTCGACCACCGGCCGCGTGCGGCTGGCGATCCCCGCGACCTCGACGCCGGCCTGCTGCAGCGCCATGGCATGGCCCTCGCCCGCCGAGCCTGCCCCCACCACCAATGCCCGCAACCCCATCCCTGCCCCCATCTGCCGCGGCGCGATCGCGCTCAGCGTCCCTTGAAATCCGGCTTGCGCCGCGCGAAGAACGCGTCGATGCCTTCGCGCCGGTCTTCGGTCGCGAAGAGGAACTGGAAGGAACGCCGCTCGAAGGCGAGGGCCGCATCGAGCGGCTGATCGGCGCCGCGCAGGATCGATTCCTTGATGAGCTGGGCGGCGATCGGCGGCTGGGCCGCGATCTCTCCCGCGACGCCGAGCGCGATCGCCAGCACGTCCTCGTCGGGCACGACCAGGCTGGCGAGGCCCATCGCCCCGGCCTCGACGCCGGTGAGGCGGCGCCCGGTCAGCGCCAGCAGCATCGCCCGGTGCTTGCCGGCCAGACGCGTCAGCCGCTGCGTGCCGCCGCCGCCGGGCATGACGCCGACGCCGATCTCGGGCAGGCCCAGCGTCGCGGTCTCGGCCACGATCGTGATGTCGCAGGCCAGCGCCAGCTCGAAGCCGCCGCCGAGCGCGAAGCCGCGCACCGCGGCGATCGTCGGCTTGCGCGATTCCGCCACCGGCCGCATCAGCTCCGGCGCACGCCGCGCCAGTGCGCCGGCGGCGTCGAGTCCCTGCAATTCGCGCAGATCCGCCCCCGCGGCGAAGGCCTTCGCGTCGCCGGTGACGACGATCGCGCGGATTTCCGGGTCGTCGTTGGCTGCCGCGAACGCCGCCGCCAGCTGCTCGCGCACCGCCAGGTTCAGGGCGTTGCGCGCCTCGGGGCGGTTGATGCGGACCAGCGTCACGCCAGACGCGGGATGTTCGGTCAGGACCTCGCTCATCACGCCCTCGACATGACTGGATCGACGACAAGACGAGGAGCCGGCCGGCCGGCGAGGGCGGCGAGGCCGTCGCGCGCGCAGTCCGGGGAGATGGGTCGCTCGCATCCACGGCTGCGACCCGCGCGATGCGGCGGCGGCCGACCCTGGCGCGAACGCAGGATCTGCGGCACCGGGATGCCGGACCGGAAGCCGGGCAGACCGATCCCGGCACCGTCCATCGCGCCGAGCGTCACGATCCTGGCGGTGGCGCCGCGCCCGTCGTCCTGCTGTTCCGCCATCGCCGTCACCCTCGATCCGCCTCGGGCCATGCGCTGGACATGCCCGACGAAGGGGTGAGGATAGTCAGCGGCCCGCCCGCCGCGCAAACGCCGCGGCAAGCCCGGCCGCTTGGCGGCAGATCAGGCGATGCAGGCGCGAAAGCCGTGCTCCAGTTCCGCCCGGTCGATCTGGCGGCCGATGAAGACGAGCTTCGAACGTCGCGCGGCGCCCGGCCGCCAGGGACCGATGAAATCGCCTTCCGCGAGCATGTGGACGGCCTGGAACGCGAAGCGGCGGTCCTCGCCCGCGAAGTCGAGGATGCCCTTGGTGCGAAGCAGTCCGACGCCGCGCCGGGCGAGCACGTCGCGGATCCAGGACTGGAAACGGTCCTGGTCCAGCGGCTGGTCGAGCTCGAAGGACACGCTGGCGACGTCGCTGTCATGCGCGTGGTCGTCGTCGCCGGTCAGGAAGGCGGGCTCGAATTCCAGGATCCGGTCGAGGTCGAACCCGCCGCGGCCAAGCACCTCCGCGATCGGCAGCTCGGCGCGGCGCGTGCGATGCAGCCGCGCCTGCGGATTGATCGCGCGGATGCGCGACTCGACGTCGGCGAGATCCTCGCCCGAGACCAGGTCGGTCTTGTTGAGAAGGATCACGTCGGCGAAGGCGATCTGCTCCTCGGCCTCGGCGGCGTCGGCGAGCCGCGCGGGCAGGTTGCGGGCATCGACCACGGTCACGATCGCGTCCAGCCGCGTCCGCGCGCGCACGTCGTCGTCGACGAAGAAGGTCTGCGCGACGGGCGCGGGATCGGCGAGCCCGGTGGTCTCGATGATGATCCCGTCCAGTCCCTTGCGCTTGAGCAGGCCGCCGATGATCCGGATCAGGTCGCCGCGCACGGTGCAGCAGATGCAGCCGTTGTTCATCTCGAACACTTCCTCGTCGGCATCGACCACCAGGTCGTTGTCGACGCCGAGTTCGCCGAATTCGTTGATGACCACGGCGAAGCGGCGGCCATGCTGCTCCGACAGGATCCGGTTCAGCAGCGTCGTCTTCCCCGCACCGAGATAACCGGTCAGGACGGTCACGGGGATCCGGGTCTCGGTCTTTTCCATCGCGGTCATGCTCCTCGGGGACGGATCGGTCTTCAGGCGCAATCGCACCTGTTTCGTGATGTAATAAGATATCACAATGGGTTTGTGCAATGTTCGGGATGGGGTCTCGAAGGGCGAGACCCGACGTCAGCCGGCGCAGGACGGGCAGGCGCCGACCAGTTCGACCACCCGATCCGTGACCTTGTAGCCGGTCGCTGCGGCGACGACGCCGAGCACGGCGGACAGCGCCGGGTCGTCCAGCTCGCGCACCGCCTTGCACGCCCGGCAGACCGCGAAGGCCGGCCGGTGATGCGGCTCGTGGCCGCCGCCGGGGCGGTGTGCATGATCATGCGCGCAGGCGGTGTAGGCGTTGAGGCTTTCGATCCGATGGATCAGTCCCGCCCGCTGCAGCGACGCGAGGGCGCGATAGACGGTCTGCGGCCCGCGCAAGCCGGCGGTCGCGAGGCGTGCCAGCAGGTCATAGGCCGTCAGGGCCGTGCCGGGCGCCGACTTGAGCGCCTCCAGGACGAGCGCCTGGTTGCGGGACAGGTCGTCGCGCGCGCGCATGATCCGGTCTCTCCCAGAAAGCCCGTCATGGTTGTCCGCCTTGATCGCCCGGGGTGCAAGCCCCTTGCATAAATTGTGATGTTATCACATATCTATGGCGATGAGCTCGCTTCCCCGTTCGCCCGCTCGGGACATCATGGTCATCGGCGATACGCCGGACGCCCTAGATGCCGTCCTCGGCGACGGCGTCGCGATCGCGATCTGGGCGAGGCCGCGGCTGCCCGACGCGGGCCGGAGGCTGCACGACCTGGCGCATGGCGACGCTTTCGACATCGTCGCGGAGGGGACGATCGCGCATGTGGTCGCGGCGACGCTGGCGCGCCTGCCAAGGCCGGCACCGGCCGACCTCGCCGACGACATCGCCGCGCTGGCGCAGCGCTTCGACGCGATCGCCGCGACCGGCGGCGCCGTGCGGGTCCGCCTGCGCAGGATCGCCGGCCCGGCCTGCCGGCGCTGGCACACGGATGTCGTCCGCCTGCGACTGCTCTGCACCTATGTAGGCGCGCCGACGCAATGGCTGCCCCTGCCTGGCGGCGCGCACGCCGCGCGTCGTCTGGAGGAAGCCGCATCGCTGCCTTGCGCGCCACGCGCGATACCCAGGGGCGCCGTGGCCGTGATGAAGGGCGAGGGGTTCGCCCGCGGCAGCGGCTGCATCCACCGCTCGCCGCCCGCGGCGTCGCCCGGCGAACCGCGTCTTCTGCTCAGCTTCGACGAACCGGGGCGCTTCCCGCCGCCCTGACATCCCGCGCGTCTCGCAAGGAGCCTCCAATGCGCCATTCCCCCAGGATCACCCGCCGCACGGCCCTCGCCGGCGCCGCCGCGATCGCTGCGCCGTCGCCGTCGCGCGCGAACGAGGCCGGCGTCCTGCGCGTCGCCTCGCCGTGGGAATGGACATCGAACGAGCCGACCGACACCGGCTACATGATGTCCCGGCTGCAGATCGCCGAGACCCTCGTGATGGTCGAGCCCGACGGCCGGCTGGTGGGCGGCGTGGCGGAGTCCTGGGCCGTCGGCGACGACCGGCTGACCTGGCGCTTCCGCATCCGGCCCGGCATGGTCTTCCATGACGGTTCGCCGGTGACCGCCGCCGCCGCGGTCGTATCCCTGGAGCGCGCGCTGCAGGGGGAGAGCATGCAGCAGATCCCGCTCGACCGGATCACGGCCGAGGGCGACGCGGTGGTGATCAGGACGCGGACGCCGTTCAGCCATCTGCCGGCGGTGCTGGTCGACTACGCTTCCGTCATCCTTGCGCCGTCGTCCTGGGGTGCAGATGGCAAGGTCGTACGCGTCGTCGCCACCGGCCCGTTCCGGATCCAGGGCCAGGACGGCAGGACCGTGCTCGAGCTCGCCCGGTTCGATCGCCACTGGGGGCCGCCGGCGCAGGTCGCGCGCGTGCGCTACACCGCGATTCCCGCCGGCGACACGCGGACCAATGTCGCGGTCGCCGGCGACCAGGACATCATGTTCACCACCGTCCCCGCCGCGACGCCGCGCATCGACGCGGCGGGACAGATGCGCGTCGAGAGCATGACCATTCCGCGCGTGCGGGTCCTGGCGTTCAACAGCGGCATTCCGCAATTCGCCGACCTGCGCGTGCGCCGCGCGGTGTCGATGGCGCTTGACCGCCGCGGGATCGCGACCGGGATCCTTCGCCACCCCGGATCGGCCGCGACCCAGCTGCTGCCGGCAGCCGTTCCCGACTGGCACGATCCGGCGCTGCCGGCCTATGTCCACGACGTCGCCGGCGCGAACGCGCTGCTCGACCAGGCCGGATGGGTGCGCGCGGCCGACGGGATCCGCGTCCGGGACGGGATACGTCTGGCCGCGACCATGATGACCATCGCGAACCGTCCCGAGCTGACGGTGATGGGGACCGCGATGCAGGCGCAGCTCCGGGCGATCGGCATGGAGATCGCGGTCGAACCCGGCCCGTCGGCCGCCGTGCCGGCCGCGATCCAGGCCGGGCGGATGCAGATGACCATGTTCGCGCGCACCTATGTCAACGTGCCCGAAGTGATCGCCTCGATCATTCCCGACTTCACCCGCGAGCGCTCGACCTGGGGCAGCCTGAACTGGGACGGGCGCGACCGGATGAAGGCGCTGACCGACGCCTATGTCGAGAGCTTCGACCCCGCGCGCAAGGCCGCGCTGCGCCGCGACATGCTGCGGCTGCTGCACGAGGAACTGCCGGTCACGGCGGTCGCCTGGTTCGAGCATACCGTCGCCGTCCACAAGCGCGTGCGCGGGCTGGCGATCGACCCGTTCGAGATGCGCTACATGCTGCATTCGGTGACGCTCGCCTGAGGCGGGCGACCGTGGCGGCGGGCGGCGCGCTGCTTGGCGCCATCGCGCGCCGCCTGGGCCAGGCCCTGGCGACGGCCGCGCTGCTGGCGTCGCTCTGCTTCGCGGCGGTCCATGCGCTGCCCGGCGACATCGCGCTCAGGATCGCGGCCGCACGGGTCGGCGACGAGCGCGTGACGCCGGAAACCGCCGAGCGCATCCGGCGGGAAGAGAGGCTCGACCGCCCGCTGCCGCTGCAATATGGCGCCTGGATGCTCGGGCTTGCGCGCGGCGAGCTCGGCCGGTCGCTTCTGTCGGGCAGGCCCGTGGCCGAAGAACTCGCCTATCACGCCGGCTTCACGCTGCGGCTCGGCCTGCTCGGATGGGCGCTGTCATATGCCATCGCCGTGCCGCTCGGCCTGCTCGCCGGGTTGCGGCCGGGCGGCGTGGCCGACCGCGTCGCGGACGCGATCTCGCTGACGCTGGCATCGCTGCCGTCGTTCATGACCGGGATCGGCCTGGTGACGCTCTTCGCGCTCTCCTTGCGGCTGCTGCCACCGGCCGGCTTTCGCACCGGCGCGCACATGGTCCTGCCGGCGCTGACCCTCGCGCTCTCGCTGGCGGCCTTCTCGATCCCCGTCATTCGCAACGCCGTGGTGGAGGTCCGCGCGGCATTCTTCCTCACCTTCGCGCGCCTCAAGGGGCTGGGCCCCGCGGCGGCGTTCCGGCATCACGGGCTGCGCAACGCGGCGATACCCGTCGTCACCTTCGCGGCGCTGCAATTCGCCTTCGTCGTCGACGGGTTCGTGGTGGTCGAGACGCTGTTCAACTATCCCGGGCTGGGGGACCTGCTGGTCAAGGCGCTGATCGCGCGCGACGTGCCGGTGGTGATGGGCGCCGCCCTGCTGATCGGCTTCGCCTTCGCCGCGGTCAATCTCGCCGCGGACCTGCTCTGCCTCGCGCTCGATCCACGCCGGCGGACCGGTGCCGCGCCATGAGGGCGGTCATGGCGCTGGCCATGCTCGCCGGGCTCGGGCCGTTCCTCGCGCCGATGGATCCCGGCGCGCAGGATCTGATGCGGGTCATGGAACCGCCGGGCATGCAGCATTGGCTGGGCACGGATCATCTCGGCCGGGACGTGTTGTCGCGGATCCTCGCCGGCGCGCCGGTCTCGCTCGGGCTGGCCGCGCTGTGCGTCGCGCTTGCGGCCACGCTCGGGACCCTGCTGGGCCTGCTGGCCGCAAATGGCGGCCGCGTGCGCCGTGCGGCGATCCTGCGCGCCGCCGATCTGACCCTGGCCTTTCCCGGCCTGCTGCTCGCCCTGCTCTTCGCCGGACTGTTCGGCGGCGGGATCGGCCCGATGCTCGCCGGACTCAATCTCGCGATGTGGCCGCAATATGCGCGCATGACCGACGCGACGGCCGCGGCGGTCTTTCGCGCGGGCCATGTCGAGGCCGCACGCCTCGCGGGATTTCCCGAGTGGATCGTCCTCGCCCGCCATGTGCTGCCGCCGGTGCTGCGCATGGTCCTGCCGCTGGCGACGCTCGGCATCGGTCAGGCGGTGATGTCGATCGCGGCGCTCGGCTTCCTCGGCCTCGGCCTCAAGCCGCCGACCCCGGAATGGGGGGCGATGATCAACGAGACCATGCCCTTCCTCGCCGAAGGGATCGTCCAGGCCCTGGCGCCCTGCGTGGCGATCTTCCTGTCCATCCTCCTGGCGACGCATGGCGCGCGCGCCGCCGCAAGACGCCGATGACGCAGGCAGCCCTGTCGGTGAACGGTCTCACGATCCGCGACCGGCAGGGCGGGGCCGTCGTCGCCGACATCTCCTTCGCGATCCCCCCCGGCGGCGCGCTCACGGTGATCGGCGAGACCGGCAGCGGCAAGAGCCTGATCGCCCAGGCGCTGTTCGGTCTGTTGCCGGAGACGATGCGCGCCGGCGGCCGCATCTCGATCGCCGGCGCGGCACCGATCGACGCGGCAGACCGCAGGCGTCTGGCGGAACTCTGGCGCCGGCAACTGATGCTGATCCCGCAGGAGCCGGTCGCGGCGCTCGATCCTGTGATGCGGGTGCGGCGCCAGATGGCGCTGGCAGACATCGACGATGCCCGGATCGATGCCGCCCTGGCCGCGGTCGATCTCGGCCCTGCCGCACGCGACGCTTTCGGCTTCGAACTTTCCGGCGGCATGGCGCAGCGGGTCGTGGTGGCGACCGCGCTGGGCACCGGCGCCCCGATCGTGATCGCGGACGAGCCGACGAAGTGCCTGGATCCGGATCGCGCCGGGCAGGTGATCGCGCTGCTGCGGCGGCTGCTCGCCGAGGGACGATCGCTGGTCGTGATCACCCATGACCGCCGCGTCGCGGAAGCGATGCCGGGGCAGCTCGCCGTCCTCGATGGCGGGCGGTTCGTCGAGCAGGACGACAACCGGCGCGTCCTGGCTGCGCCACGCAGCGTCTTCGCGCGGGAATGGCTGGCCGCCGATCCGGCGCGCTGGACGCCCTGCGCCAGGAATTGCGACAGGGCGGCCGCCGCCCTGTCGGCGCATGGGCTCGCCTTCGCCTGGCCCGGGCGGGCGCCGCTGTTCCGCGATCTCGACTTGCATCTGCCCCGCGGCGCGGTGCTTGGGCTGCGCGGGCCCAGCGGCTGCGGAAAGACGACGCTGGGCAATGTCCTGCTCGGTCTGATCCGGCCGACCGCCGGCAGCGTCGAATGGGCCGGCAAAGACATCGTCGCAGCGCCGGCGGCGCTCCGGCCCCTGCGGCGGCGCTACCAGAAGCTGGGCCAGGAGCCGGATTCGGCATTCCTTCCGGACATGCCGTTCGGCCGGCAGTTCGCGACCCTGCGCCGCGTGGTTCCCGGTCTCGATCTGCGCCGCGACCTGCCGCCGCTGATGGAGAGCCTCAAGCTTCGCGTGGCGCTGCTCGAGCGGCGGCCCGGCGAGGTTTCGGGCGGCGAGGCGCAGCGGCTGGCGATCGCACGGATCATGCTTCTCGCGCCGGACGCGATCGTCGCCGACGAGCCGACCTCGCGGCTCGATCCGGTGGTGCAGCGCGAGACGGCCAGGGTGCTGCGCCGATGCGTCGACGAACGCGGCATCGCGCTGCTGCTGATCAGCCACGACCAGGCCCTGCTCGCCGCGATGGCCGACCGGACCCTCGATCTCGGCAGCTTCGCTGGAAGAATGCTATCCTGATCGCGATCCGACGGGGGAGGCTCGCGCAGATGAGGCGTCGTTTGCTTGGCGCGACCGTGGCCGCGGCGATCGCCTTGTGCGGCGCCGGCGGCGTGCAGGCCCAGGACAGGCCCCCCCGGGTGGTCGAGATCGAGCTGCGCGAGGGGCGGGTGTCGGGACCCGAACTGCGCGCGCCGGCCCGCGGGGCACCGACGCTGCGCCTGACGCGCGGCGACCGGGTCGAACTGCGATGGTCCAGCGACCGGACGATGGACCTGCATCTGCATGGCTACGGAATCGAGATGCGAGCCGACGAGGGCGGCACGACCGTCATGGCGTTCCTGGCCCGTGCCGCCGGACGTTTCGCGGTCGAAACGCATGATCCCGCAGGGCGGCACCTGACGGTCCTTTACCTCGAGGTCCATCCGCGATGACACCAGCGTCCGCGGTCGCGGCGATGGCGGCCGTGCTGCTGGCATCGGTCCCGTCGCACGCTGCCGCGCATGCCTTCGCCCAGCGCTACGACCTGCCGCTGCCGCTTTGGCACTATCTCGCCGGCGCGGGCGCCGCCGTCGCGCTTTCCTTCGCGGCGGTTTCGGCCGCCGGACGCGCACGGCCAGGGCGCGCCCGGGTCGCGATCCTGCGGATCGGTGACTCCCCGGCGCGGCTGCTGGCCCAGGGAATACGCGGCGCCGGGGTCCTGGCCTTCATGCTGCTGCTGGCCGCGGGAGCCTTCGGCCGGCGCGGCGACTGGGACAGCAACCTGCTGCCGGTGGCGGTATGGATCTGGTGGTGGGTGGGGCTGTCCTTCCTGTGCCTTGTCGCGGGCGATCTCTGGCGGCTGCTGGATCCGTGGCGGACGCTGGCGCAGATGGCCCGGATCACGGCGCTTCGGCCCGATCTCGCGCCGGCAGCGAGGAATTGCTGGCCGGCGGTCGCACTCTTCTTCGCCTTTTCCTGGGCCGAACTGGTCTGGCCCGGGAACGCGGATCCACGGCGTCTCGCCATGCTGATCCTGGCCTATACCGGACTGGCCTGGATCGGCATGGGCCTGATCGGGCCGGGGCGCTGGCGGCGATGCTGCGACCCGTTCGCGCGATTCTTCGCGATGCTCGGGG
Organism: Alphaproteobacteria bacterium; assembly: GCA_044359885.1. Lineage (GTDB taxonomy): Bacteria > Pseudomonadota > Alphaproteobacteria > CACIAM-22H2 > CACIAM-22H2 > CAIOSQ01. The sequence goes on from JBIKLI010000063.1 coordinate 14,393, forward strand.
ACTGCGCCCCGCTGGCGATGAGGCGGGTGCGCGGCGGATGGGTGCTGGTCCTGCGCTGGCCCGGCGCGGGGCTCGCGTTGCGGCGCCCGCCCTCGGTGTCCCAGGCCGCCTTCGTGATCCTGGCGCTGGCGACCGTCGGCTTCGACGGCATCGCCGAGACCGCGGCGTGGGAGGCGACGATCGGCCAGGCATTCGCCGTGCTCTACGCGAGCGGCTTCGTCCATGCCTTCGGCTATGGCATCGCCGGCACGCTGGTGAAGACCGCAGGGCTGGTGCTGGCGCCGTTCGCGCTGTTTGCGGCGTTCGCCCTGGCCTGCGCCGCCACGGGCCGGATCGGGGACGAGCCGACCGGAAGCGTTGCGCGCCGCTTCGTGCTCAGCCTCGTCCCGATCGCGGCCGGCTACCATCTCGCCCATTACCTCGCCTATCTTCTGATCCAGGGGCAGGCCGGGCTGCCGCTCCTGGCCGATCCGCTGGCGCTGGGATGGAACCTGTTCGGCCTGCGCGGCCACGAGATCGACATCGGGATCGTCGACATGCGATCGGTATGGGTGACGGCCGTCCTGGCCATCGTGGGCGGCCATGCCATCGGCGTGGCGCTTGCCGACGCCTCGGCCCGGCGCGCCTACGGCGCACGCGCGACCCTCAGCCAGCTGCCCATGGCGGTCCTGATGGTCGGCTATACCATGCTGAGCCTCTGGATTTTGTCCCAGCCGATCGTCAATGTCTGAGCCGGCATTGCGATAACTCGAACAAGACAAGAAAGGTCGAGGCCATGCTGAAGCTTCTCCCCCGCGCCGCCATGCTGACGGTTCTCGCGCTATCGCCCGCCTTGGCGGTCGCGCAGGCCGGCGATCCTGCGCCCGGTCAATGGGGCAAGCGGGCGCCCCTGATCGAGGCCAATTCCGAATTCACCCTCACCTCCACGGGCGGGCGCATCTATGTGCTGGGCGGCTATCCGCGGGGCCGGGTGAGCGTGCGGACCGTACAGATCTACGACATCGCCGCCGATCGCTGGGACCTGGGGCCGCCGCTGCCGGAGGTCAACAACCATGGCATGGCGGCATCGCTCGACGGCGTCGTCTATCTGTTCGGCGGGCAGACCGACCCGATGACGGCCTATGTCGACACCGTCTACGCGCTCGACACGCGCCAGGGCGCCGCCGCGCGCTGGGTCGAGAAGAGCCGCATGCCGACCAAGCGCAGCGCCGGTGTCGCCATCGTGCATGATGGCAAGATCTATGTCGTCGGCGGACGCCCGCCCCGCGGCAACGATTTCGCCGTCTACGATCCGGCGACGGACAGATGGGAAACGCTGCCCGACCTGCCCAGCCAGCGCAACCACATCGCCGCCGAACTGATCGCCGGCCGCATCCATGTCTTCGGCGGCCGCCTGGGCGGCGGATTCCAGAGCGACAAGACCGCGGCGCACGAGATCTACGATCCGCGCACCCGGCGCTGGAGCGTCGCCGCGCCGATGCTGAAGCCGCGCAGCGGCATCAACAGCGTCACCGCCCATGGCTGCGTCCATGTCTGGGGCGGCGAAGAGGCCGCAGGCGTCTTCCCGGATCACGACGTCTACGATCCGCGGCGGGACGCCTGGACCAAGCTTCCGGACATGCCGATCCCGATCCACGGCGTCACGGGGGCCACGTTTGCCAACGGCCTCATCTACGTGACCGGCGGCGGAACCGAGGTCGGCGGCAGCAGCGGCAGCCTTCTGAACCAGGTTTACCGCCCGTCTGTCTTGTGCGAGTGAATCGTTTGTCTGAGATGTTTTTTCTGAGACGCAAAAGC
>JBIKLI010000336.1:0-4678 GCA_044359885.1 Alphaproteobacteria bacterium
CCGGGCGCCCCGGGGGGGGGGGGGCGCCCCCCCCCCCCCCCCCCCCCGCGGCTGATGGCCCAGATCGAGGAAGACGAGAAGGGCGACCAGGCCGCGGCCCGGCAATGGCTGGCGCGGGCCACGGAGGCGCCGGGCGAGGCCGGCTGGATCTGCGCCGCCTGCGGCACCGGGCACGCGCGCTGGCAGGCCATCTGCGGCCATTGCGGCAGCTTCGACCGCATCGGCTGGACGGCGCGCGCCCAGGTCGCGGCGCTGCCGCCCGCATCTCTGACCGGGGGACCCGCATGAGCGCAACGATCTCGATCCTGTCCTGGAACATCCAGTATGGGCTGGGCGTCGACGGCGCGGTCGATCTGGACCGCATCGCGGCGACCTGCCGCGCGCTGGGCGACGCCGACATCGTGTGCCTGCAGGAGGTCTCGGTCGGATTCGGTGAACTGGCACCGGCGGCGGCGGCCGATCAGGTCGCGGCGCTGGCGCGGCTGTTCGCCGGCCACGAGCCGGTCTTCGTGCCCGCGGTCGACCGGCCCGGCGCTGCCGGGCGACGGCGTTTCGGCAACATGATCCTGTCCCGGCTGCCGGTGCTGGACGTGGTCGCCCATGCCCTGCCGCGGCCGGCCGATCCGGCGGCGATGAACATGCAGCGCCATGCGCTGGAGGCGGTCGTCGCGACCGGTGCCGGGGCGCTGCGCGTCGTCACCACCCATCTCGAATACCACTCGCAGGCCCAGCGCCTGGCGCAGGCCGAACGTCTGGCGGCGCTGGAGGCCGAGTGGCGGGCGCGCGCCGCCACGCCGTCGCCGGCCGGGCGCGGGCCCTACGCGGCGCTGCCGCCGGTCGATGGCACGGTGCTGTGCGGCGACTTCAACTTTCCGCTCGACGAGCCCGGCTACGCCGCCTTGACCGCGCCCGGGGCGGGCATGGTCGATGCCTGGCCGGCGCTGCACGGCGCGGCACCGCATGCCCCGACCTGCGGCGTCCATGATTTCAGGCAATGGCCGCAGGGTGCCCATGCCCGCGACTTCTTCTTCGTCTCGGCGCCGCTGGCGCCGCGTCTGGCGGCGCTGGCGGTGGATACCGAGACCGCGGCGTCCGACCATCAGCCGCTGCTGCTGACCTTGTCCGGGGGTGGGCGATGACCGCCGCCGCCGATCTGGCGGCGGTGCTGTTCGCCAACGAGGCCTTCTATCGCGCCTTCGCCGATCGCGACATCGACGCCATGGACGCGCTCTGGGCGCAGGCGGAGCCGGTGATCTGCATCCATCCGGGCTGGCCGCCGCTGACCGGACGCGGCGCGGTGATGGCGAGCTGGACGCGCATCCTGGCCAATCCCGGCGCGCCGCGGGTCGAATGCGTGGCGCCGCGCGCGTTCCTCGCGGGCGACCAGGCGGTGCTGATCTGCCACGAGGCGGTCGCCGGCCAGGCGCTGGTCGCCACCAACCTGTTCCGGCGCGAGGGCGGCACCTGGCGCCTCTTCCACCACCAGGCGGGCCCGGCGCCGGGGCTGCCGTCGCGCGATCCGCAGGCGACGCCGCCGCGCCCGCATTGACGCGGCGGCGGGCGGTCAGGGACCGGACGCAGGCCGGCGCAGCATCAGCTTGCCCAGGCCGTGGAGGGCGCCGAAGAGCTCGGCGAACTCGGCCATGAAGCTGGCCTCGTCGAGCCGGCGGTCCTGCATGGCCAGCGCGGCATGCAGCGCGCGCAGGCTGGTGGCGCCGTCGATGCGCGACAGGATCGCCCCGGCGCGCCGCGGCAGCCGCAGCTTGAAGGCGAGGCCGTCGACCGTCGCCGAGATGCTGCCCGAGCTGCCCACCGCGCGCGCGATCGCCGCCAGATCCGCGTTGGCGCCGACCGGCACCAGATCGGGATCGTCGGGGCGGGGCGGCGACACCGGATCGCCGGCGCGCAGCGCATAGAAGGCGTGGCTCTTGATGTTGCCGCTGAGCGATTCGGCGAGCGCGGCGCGTTCGCGCGGCGTCATCGCCTCGACCCGGCGCAGCAGCGCGGGATCGCTCAGGTGATGGCGCGGCTCGTAGCGCGCCGCGGGCACGAAGCCGGCGAGGCGCAGCCCGGCGCGGGCGAGGAAGTCGTGCACCTCGTCGACCGAGTAGGCGCGGTCGCGCGCATGCAGCAGCAGGTCGAACAGGCCGGGATCGCCCTCGACCAGATGGTCGGTGACGAAGGGGTTGCGCTTGAGCCAGTTGGTGGGCGGCAGCTGCGCCAGCAGCCGGCGCGCGTCCGCCACGCGCGCGGCCGGCGGCCCGCCGCCGTCGAGCAGGCGCAGCGCGTGCTGCATCGGATAGACGCCGATGCGGCCCAGCGGCGCGTAGAGCATCAGCCCCATGCCGCCGCCCGGCGCCAGCGCCCGGGTCAGCGCGGCCAGCCCGGCATCGGGATCCTCCAGATGGTGCAGCACGCCGCAGCAATCGACATAGTCGAAGCCGGCCAGGCCGAGGGCGTCGAGATCGAGCAGCGAGCCGGTGACGAACGCGATGTTGGCGAGCCCGCGCGCCGCCGCCCGGGCCTCGGCGATGCGCCGCGACGCGGCCGAGGCGTCGAGATAGGTCACCCGCGCGCGTGCCGCCCCCGCATCGGCGAGCTGCTGGGCGAGCATGATCGCCGCATCGCCGGTGCCGCCGCCCGCGATCAGCGCGCGGAACGGGGCCGCCGCGTCGAAGACGCCGCCGCGGACGTGATGGACCAGCTCGGCGAGATGGCTGGGGCTGCCGGTGATCAGCCGCTTCGCCTCGTCGCGCGGATCGCGTGGCGGATAGGGATAGGCCTCGTACTGGATGCGCACGGGATCGTCCGCCGGGCCGGTGCCGGTCATCGCGCCTCTCACCAGCCGGGTGCGGGCGCGAGGCCGCCGACCGTCCGTCCGGCGACGTTGAGCACCGGCGGCGCGATCATCTCGCGCACGCGCCCGCGCGCCGCCTCGTCGAGCCCGGCATGGGCCAGCAGCAGGTGTCCCATCGCGACCTCGGCCGCGCGCGCCGCGCCGTCGTCGATCTTGAGCGCGATGCCGAGGCCAAGCGCCGGAATCGCGGCGACATAGACGCCTTCGGCGCCGGTCTTGATCGCGGCCTTGCCGCCGCAGGCCATGATGGCGCGGGTGCAGAATCGTCCGGTGCCCGCCAGCATGAACGGCTCGGCGACGATGGCGGCCGCCAGCCGCCGGCAGGCGTCCGCGCGGCGGGCCGGCAGCCGGTCGGGGGCGCCGAAGCGCGCGATGCCGGCCGCGAGCGCCGCGAGCGGGACGCCGATCTGCGGCAGGCCGCAGCCGTCGACGCCCCGCGGCGCGTGGGCGAGGTCGAGGCCCAGCATCGCCTCGAACGCCGCCAGGACGCGGCGCTGCTGCGGATGCTCCGGCGCGATGTAGCCGCGGGTCGGGTCGCCCAGATGGCGGCAGGTCGCGAGCATGCCCGCATGCTTGCCCGAGCAGTTGTTGTGCAGGGCGCCGGGCCGGGTCCCGGCGCGGATCAGCGCCTCGGCCGCGGCCGCGGCCGAGGGCGGATGCGCGCCGCATTCGAGATCGGCCTCGCCGAGCCCGATCCGGGCCAGCATGCCGGCGACGGTCTCGACATGGCGCGGTTCGCCGCCATGGCTGGCGCAGGCGACGGCGAGCTCGCGATCGCCGAACGCGAAGGCGTCGGCCGCGCCGCTCTCGATCAGCGGCAGCGCCTGCAGGAACTTGATCGCCGAGCGCGGGAACACCGGGGCCGCGACGTCGCCGCCGGCGGCGACGATGCGGCCGTCGACGTCGGCGACGACGTAGCGGCCGCGATGGCGGCTTTCGACCATCGCGCCGCGCGTGGCGTCGACAAGGAAGGGATTTGCGTCCATGACGCGGGGCAGCTTGCCCGCGCCGCGCGCGCGGCGCAATCTCCGGCGCCACCGCAAGGGAGGATCAGCGTTGCGCGGCTATTTCGCGATCGGCGTCGAGGGCGTCACCAAGGCCATGAACGTGGGCGCCCTGATGCGCACCGCCCACGCCTTCGGCGCGTCCTTCGCGTTCACGCTGGCGGCCGCCTATGCGCGCGACGAGGCGCGGCTGGCCGACACCTCCGACACGCCGGGCAGCCTGCCGTTCTACGAATTCGGCGGCATCGACGACTTCGTCCTGCCGCGCGACTGCGTGCTGGTCGGGGTCGAGCTGATGGCCGGCGCCATCGAGCTGCCGTCGTTCCGCCACCCCCATGCCGCGGCCTATGTGATGGGACCGGAGCGCGGCGCGCTGTCCCCGGCGCTGCTGGCGCGCTGCGCGCACGTGGTCAGGATACCGACGCGGTTCTCGATCAACCTGTCGCTGGCCGGGGCGCTGGTCATGTACGACCGGATGGTCAGCCTCGGCCGGTTCGCGCCGCGTCCCGTCGCCGCCGGCGGTCCGATCGAACCGCCGCCGCGCCACGAATTCGCGCCGCCCAGGATCCGCCGCGCTAGGCCCGGCGCGCGAGGAACGGATTGAGCAGCCGCATCAGCGGCCCGGTCAGCCGGATCGGCGCCGAGGTCACGACCAGGCACAGACAATCCCGCCCGGCGCAGGCGACGGGCTGGTGTTCGATCGTCGGGTCGGTGACGCTGAGATCGCCGCGCCCGTAGTGCCCGGCTTCGTCGTCGTATGCGCCGTCGAGGACCAGGGTCATCTCCTCGCCGCGATGCGTATGCTTGGGCACGGCGC
>JBIKLI010000337.1:0-4675 GCA_044359885.1 Alphaproteobacteria bacterium
GGCGGGCATGGTCCGGCCGGCGACGACCGCGGCGGCCCATCCGACGACCGGGCGGCGGATACGTCGTCCCTGCCTCTGCAAAGACCACCCCAGGCTTCCGGCAACGGCCGCCTGGACATCCATGTCTGACCACGAACCGACAACCACGGAGAAAGAACAATGAGCCTCTACGCATCCCTCATGGCCGGCGTGACCGGCCTCAAGGCACAGACCATGAGCATGTCGGCCGTGTCCGACAACATCGCCAACGTGAACACGGTCGGCTACAAGAAGACGAACGCCGTCTTCTCCACGCTGATCAGCGGCGCCAGCCAGGACACCACGTATTCGCCCGGCGGGGTGATCGGCATCGCGCGTCAGCTCGTCAATCAGCAGGGCGTTCTTCAGTCCACCCAGCGTTCGACCGATGTCGCCATCATCGGTTCCGGCTTCTTCGTGGTCGAGGACGCGCGCGGCGAGCAGCTGTTCACGCGCGCCGGGTCGTTCAACGAGAACAGCCGGGGCCAGCTCGAAAACGCCGCCGGCCTGGTGCTCCAGGGGTGGAAGGTCGACCAGACGGGCGCCATCATCGACTCCTCCAAGATCGAGACGGTCGCGGTCAGCACCGAAAGCGGCGTCGCCGCCGACACCAAGACGCTGAAGCTGGGCGGCAACCTCGACGCCCGCGCCGTCGCCCAGTCGACGCCGATCGACTTCGCGACGATGACCACCACGAGCTTCGCGCTGACCGACGCCGACGCGATCGCGGCGCCGGATTTCAGCCAGGATTTCAGCCGCACCCTCAAGGTCTTCGACACGCTGGGCAACAGCCACAACGTGACCATGAACCTGATGAAGATCGGCGCCGGCAACGACTGGGCCTTCGCCCTGTCCTCGACCGACGCCGAGGGGATCGCGACCACGACCAACAGCCTGATCGGCTGGGGGACGATGAGCTTCAACGGCGACGGCACGCTCGCAAGCCTGCGGTTTTCGAGCTCCGACACGGCCCCGGCGGCCATCGCCGCGAACACGGCGGGCCAGCTGGTCGCCACGCTTCCCATCGACTGGCTGAACGGCGCCAACGACTCCTCGATCAGCATCGACTTCGGCGGCGAGGACACGTCGAGCGGCTTCGCCCAGTTCGCCGCCGACTTCAACGTCCAGGCGATCAGCCGCGACGGCGCGGAAGTCGGGCTGCGCACCGGCGTCAGCATCGACAGCGAGGGCTTCGTGGTGGCCGCCTACTCGAACGGCGCGACCCAGAAGCTGTGGAAGATCCCGGTCGCGACCTTCGCGAATCCGAACGAACTGCAGACCCGTCCGGGCAGCGCCTTCGGCCAGACGACGGCGTCGGGCGAGTTCACCCTGCGCGAGGCGAACAAGGGCGGCGCGGGACGCATCGAGCCGCTGTCGCTCGAGGGGTCGAACGTCGATCTGAGCGAGGAGTTCTCGCAGATGATCACGACCCAGCGCGCCTACTCGGCGGCGACGAAGATCATCACCACCGCCGACGAGATGCTCGACGAGCTGCTGCGCGTGAAGCGCTGATCGTGACGGGAGCGGCGGGCCGGCGACGGCCCGCCCGGAGGATCCGACATGAGCATGATGACAAGCTTCGACTACGGCGTCGCCGCGATGATGGCCCAGTCCGAGGCCATCGGGGCGATCGGGCAGAACATCGCCAACCTGCGGACGGCCGGCTACAAGCGCGCGGACGTGCAGTTCGCGTCCCTGGTCGCCGAGCCGCTGCCGGGCGATCGGGTCGCCGGCAGCGTCGTCGCCCAGACGAGGCGGCTGATCGACGCGGCCGGCAGCTACGAGCGGACAGGCAATCCGCTCGACATCGCGCTGGATGGCCCGGGGATGTTCGTCTACTCGACGACCCCGGAGCCGGGTGGCGACATCTTCTACTCCCGCAACGGGGCGCTGCGGCCGATGCCGGCGGAAACCTCGGCGACCGGCATCCCGTTCCTGTCGGCCTATGACGATCTCTACCTGATGGCCTGGCCCATCGGCACCGACGGCAAGGTCGACGGCACCGGCCCGGACGATCTGGAGGCGATCCCCTCGACGCTGCGCGACGGCTTCCTCGGCCGGCCCACGACGCGCGGGAGCCTGGTCGCGACGGTTCCGGCCGACGGCGCCGCCAGGACGTCCTTCGACCTGTTCCACTACGACTCCAGCGGCCTCGAACGCCGCATCGGCTCGGACTGGACCCGGGTCGGGAACAACCAGTGGTCGGTCTCGTTCCGCGACGCCGGCGGCGCGCCGCTGGGGACGCCCGTCGCCGTCGATTTCGACGGCGAAGGCAATCTGCTGTCGTCGTCCAGCATCAGCGCCGGCGGGCTCTTCACACTGGACATATCGGGCGTCAGGCAGCTGGGCACGGCAGCCAGCAAGACCGCGTTCGAACAGGACGGGCTGGGGGCCGGCGACTTCGTCAACTGGAAGGTCGACGCCGACGGCGTGGTCTCGGGCATGTTCGCGTCCGGCGCGGTGACGCCACTCTACCAGCTGCCGCTCGCGCTCTTCGCCAACGCCAACGGCCTGGCCGAAGGATCGCGCGGTCTGTTCTCCACGACCCTCGGGTCGGGCGCGCCGCGCTTCGAGGCGATCGGCAAGACCACGGCGCTGGCGCTCGAAACCCGGGAGGGCAGCAATGTCAGCCTGGAGGACGCCTTCGCGCAGATGATCGTCACGCAGCGCGCCTACGCCTCGGCGGCGCAGCTGGTCCAGACGGCCGACGAGATGACCCGCACCGTGCGCGATCTTCGCTGAAGCCGCGCGGCGTCAATCATCGAGAATTCAAGGCAAATCCGACAACGAACTTAGCGAATCCTAAAGGCCGCCAGGGCCAGGATGACGACAGCCCGGCAGGCCCGATCCGCGAATCGGAGCGACGACGAATGACCGACATGCATCCCCATCCGATCACGGCCGACGCGTCCGCCGCGATGCCGGACCCTGCGTTCGCCGACCTGCCCCATCCCGACACCAAGCGCTGGGTGATCCGGCGCAAGGCCGCCGTCGTTTCGGCCGTCGCCCGCGGGCAGCTGACCCTGGAGGAAGCCTGCGACCGCTACCGGCTCTCCGTCGAGGAATTCAAGTCCTGGCAGAGACTTATCGAGCTGCACGGCGTTCCGGGCCTGCGCGCCACGCGGCTGCAGATCTACCGCCAGGCGGCGCCGCAGGCGGTCCGCTGACCGACCGCGGACCGGCCCCGGGCCCGACCCGGCAATTTTTTCCGGGCGATTAACCACCCGTTCACTTTGCCTGCCTTAACCTTGTTTCCGAAACCGGAAGGCGGACGCCGCGGCGCCCGTCTTCCCAATCGAAGGGACAAGCAGGGCCGTGGAGAACTTCCTCGCTTTCTTCCAGCGTCTCGGTGTCGTCAGGGTCGGGCTGATGCTGGCCGTGGCCCTGGGGCTCCTGGGATTTTTCGGCTTCTTCGCCAACCGGCTGGCCCAGCCGCAGATGGGGCTGCTCTACAGCGACCTCGCCCAGGGGGACGCGGGCCAGATCGTGGCCAAGCTCGAGGCGCAGAACGTGCCGTTCGAACTGCGGGCCGGCGGCTCGCAGATCTGGGTCCCGCAGGACCGGGCGCTGCGCCTGCGCATGAGCATGGCGGAGCAGGGTCTGCCGCGCGGCGGCTCGGTCGGCTACGAGGTCTTCGACCAGTCGAGCGCGCTGGGCGCCACCAGCTTCGTCCAGAACCTGAACCTCGTGCGGGCCCTGGAGGGCGAACTCGCCCGCACCATCGCCTCCCTCGGCCCGGTCGCCGGCGCGCGCGTCCATCTGTCGATCCCGCGCCGCGACGTGTTCAGCCGCGAGCGCATCGAGCCCAGCGCATCGGTGGTCCTGAAGATGCGCGAGGCCGGCCGCCTGCCGCGCAACCAGGTGAATGCGATCCAGTCGCTGGTCGCCTCCGCCGTTCCCGGCATGCGGCCGACCCGCGTCTCCGTCGTCGACGACCGGGGTGCGCTGCTCGCGCGCGGGACCGGCGACGGCGAGGAGGGCGCGGCGCAGGGCGGCGCGTCCTCGAGCGACGAGCGGCGCGTCGAGATGGAGCAGCGGCTGTCCCGCAAGATCGAGGAACAGCTCGAACGCGCCGTCGGCCCCGGCCGCGTCCGGGCCGAGGTGTCGATCGAGATGGATTTCGACCGCATCGTCACCAATTCGGAGAGCTTCGATCCCGACGGCCAGGTGATCCGCTCGCAGCAGACCGTTTCCGAAACCTCGGACTCGACCGAAAGCACCGGCAACCAGGGCGTGACCGTCGCCAACAACATTCCGGACGCCGACGGCGGCGCGGGCGCCAACCAGAACCGCAGCCGGACCAACCGGCAGGAAGAAACGATCAACTACGAGGTGACCAAGCGCGTCACCAACCATGTCCGCGAGGTCGGATCCGTGAAGCGCCTCTCGGCTTCGATCATCGTCGACGGCGTCACCACGCTGGGCAGCGACGGCAAGCCCACCTACCAGCCGCGCAACCCCGAACAGCTGGAGCAGCTGCGGCTGGCGGCGCGCTCGGCGGTGGGCTTCAACGAGCGGCGGGGCGACACGCTCGAGCTGATCAACCTGCCCTTCGCCGGCCCCGAGCCGATCGACGTCAAGGGCGCCGAGGCGGGCATGTTCGACTTCTCGCGCGGCGAGATCCTGCGCATGACCGAGATGGCGGTGCTTTTCCTGG
>JBIKLI010000338.1:0-4674 GCA_044359885.1 Alphaproteobacteria bacterium
CTCTGCGCCGGCATCGCCTTCGGCCTCGCGACGCTGACCCAGCCGGCGCTGCTGCTTGCGCCGACCGCCTTCCTGGCCTTCGAGGCGCTGCGCGCTTCGTCCTGGCGCGGCGCGACGCTGCGCAGCCTGTGCTTCCTCGCCGGCTTCGCGGCGGCGATCGCGCCCTGGACGGTACGCAACGCGGCGGTCTTCGGCAGCTTCGTGCCGATCACCAGCACCAGCGGCTTCGCCCTGTTCATCGCCAACAGCGAGCGCGCCTGGGGCGGATGGATCGACGTCGCGGCGATCGGAGATCCGGCGCTCGATCACAGCCGCGACGAGCTGGGCGCCAGCCGCGAGGCGCTGCGACGCGCGCGCGAATGGATCGCGGCGAACCCGGCGCGCGCGGCCGGTCTGGCGCTGCGCAAGCAGCAGCTGTTCCTGGGCGACGACAGCGACGGCGCGTTCAACGCGCTCAAGCGCGGGCTCGGCGTCGACGGCGTGCCCTATGTGGCTGCGAAGCTCGTGGCGATCGCCTACTGGCTGGCGATCGCGGTCGCGACGCCGGTGTTCCTCGCCGCGGCCTGGTACGCCCGGCGCGGGCGGCTGCCGTCTCTGGCGACGCTGCCGATCCTGCTGTTCTTCTACCTGTTCTGCCTGCACAGCCTCGTCGAAAGCGGCAGCCGCCACCGCATCGCGCTGGCCGGCGCGCAAGTGGCGCTGCTCGGCGCCTGGATCGAGATCGCCGCGCGCCGGCACGCGCGGTGACCCGGCCGTCAGGCGATCCGTTCCTCCGCAGACCCGAAACGTCTCCAGACCTGGTTTCGGGTCCGCGCCCTAGTAGACGAACGGATTGAAGTCTGTCCCCGTCGCCTGAGCCACCGCCTCGATGAAGGTGGAGGTCGTATGCGGGGTCCGGTACAGAATGTCGAAGAAACGGCGCCGATCGGCTTCGGTGCCGCTCATCAGGGCGTACCCTTCGTTCACGATGCGCCGTCCGTAATAGTATTGCGGGTAGTTGGTGCGGGCCAGCGGATCGGTCATGAAGCTGTAGGCCCGTACGGCGTCGTCGGTCAGCGTGTGGTGCTGCTCCATGTACGCCACCGCTTCGGCCCGGGTCATCTGCCCGAGATTGGCATAGAGGCAGGCATTGTTCATGCCGATGCGCTGCAGGTCCTTGTAGGTCTGGCCCACCCGGAGTTCGAGGGCCTGGCGGGAATCGCCCTCGTCCCACCCGATGAAATGCATGGCCACTTCCGGCCCCCCCTCGAAGACCGTGTTGGTCGGCGAGTTGAGCTGGTAGTAGGCCGCCTCCAGCGGCCACCTGCCCTCGTTGTACAGCACGTCCCACAGGCAATAGAAGGTCTGGTGCCCAGGATAACCTTCGTGGCAGAGCACCTGGATGAAGACATCCTTCTGCCAGTGCTTGTCCACGTTGAAGTGGAGCCAGCCGCGGTGGTTGCCGGTGTACTGGGAGCGGCCGCTGTAGTGGACGTTGCGCACCGCGTAGATGCTGTCCAGCCCCTCGGTCTCCGGCAGCTGCACCACCTTCGCCAGGGTGTCACGGCGGGTGGCGTCCACCACCTGTCTGGCATACTCGATCACCGGTTCGCCGGTCAGGCTGGTTCCCGCCAGCCAGCTGTCCACCTGCTCGGACAGGCGCCCGCGATAGCCGAGCCGCCCGAGCCCCTCTTGCAATTCGGCCCGGAGCTTCTCCGCTTCCGAGTCGGGGATCGGCGTGAACTCCAGGTCCAGGATGTCACGAACCAGTTGAATATAGGGCCGGTTCTCGCCCCGGAGAATCCCGATGACGGCCCGCAGCCCCCGGCAGAGGCCGCGCATATACGCGCCGGGGTGGCCAGGCAGCCGGGCCACCTGGTCCTCCACCGCCTTCAGCTCGTCGCTGCAGGCGTCCAGGGTGGTCAGCGTGCCCACGGCGTTGCAGTAGTTGGCCAGTACCAGGGGCTTTGGGAACGCGCCCCGGGCCCCCAGATCGCTGACGCTCATCACCACGTCGACGAACCGCCGGGCGGTCTCCCGATCGGTGTAATAGAGTTCGTTGGCCGGTGTTTGTGACATGCTCATGTATCTCCTGCCTGCAGTGCGAACGGCCGTCATCATGGCGCCGACCGCCCCCGACCCCCAGGGACAACCCGTCGGGAGCGCCCCCGGCATGGGGCTTGATCGACGCCGCGGACGCTATCGCGTCTCGCATGTCGAACGCCAGTGCGGGCAAATCCGCCGGCGTCCGGCAGACGGACCGGACCGGCCGTGGCCCGGTGCCGCCTTGCGCCAGCGTCTATGGCCATCGTCACGGCCGACATCCGTTCCTTCGCCGGCGAGGTTGCGCGATATCCGTGACCAGACGCTGACGCGCCAGTCGCTCACCGCCTTCCCTCGCCGCACAAAGGCAGAGCCATATCGACCGTTCGCAAAGGCCCCGCGGCGTGGCTATCGGCGTTTCGCCGGGCGATCGGCCCCAGCGACATCCCGGTCAGCAACGGCTCGCTCAGGCCGGTCGGCCGGGCGCAATTCGAGCGGCGCCACGGGAGAGGGATACGGGCACGCAGCCCGGACAAGCACCTGAGCCGAAGCGCAGTCCGGCCTCCACCCCGGTGCTGTCCGGCGCGGATCGATCGGGCGGGGTATCACCCCATTGGCGCTTCGGCATCGACGACGCCGATCATCGCGAGGAGCCGGTCGCGGCGCTGCGCGGCGCCCGGATCGCGATCGCCGCGCGCCGGCACGCGCGCTGACCCGGCCGTCAGGCGATCCGTTCCTCCGGGATCAGGTCGACCTGCTGGAACAGCTTCGCGCGCGGCCGCGCCGGGTCGCCGCCGGTGGCGATGCGCGCCGTGCCTGGCCATTGCGCGTCGATGCGCGCAATCCAGAAGCGGGCGCGATCGCGGATGCGCGCATCGCGGTGATAGCGCGCCAGCATGTGCAGCCCGGCCTGGTGCTGCTTGACGAAGCTGTAGCCGACCTCGCCGAGATCGGCGTCCAGCTCGGCCAGCCCGCGCGGGATCCGCAGCGACCGCGCGAGCGCCGGATCGCGGATCGCGCCGGCGAGCCAGGCATGGAGCCCGCGCATGTCGTCGTGGGGCCAGACGGGCCAGTCGCCGCTGGCCGAGGACAGCTGCGGCGCGCCGCCGGGACCGGGCCGGACGACCAGATCGCTGCACAGCGCCATCGCGTCGCCCGGCGTGCCGAGCAGCCGGAACCAGGCTTCGGGCGGCGCATCCTCCAGCGCGCGCAGCTGCCACAGGCAGCGCTGGATGCCGGGCGAAAAATCGGCCGCGTCCAGATCCATGCCGTGCATCGCGCACATGTTGACGTAGCCGGACTTGAAGGCATCGAGCCGCGACATGGCCTGGACATGGCCAGGCGTCGGACCGCGCAGCCGGCCACCCGGCAGGATCGGCGGCACGTCGCGCCAGCTGTTGGAGTCCGGGTTGAACAGGTTGCGCACGTGGAAGGCGCCCCAGATCGTGCGCGCGCAGAGCAGGTTGAAATGATTGGCCTGGTCCTGCGCGACCCGCCGCCAGTAGGCGCGGCGGCGATGGCCCTCGAAATGCAGGAACGCCGCGCGCAGCACCTCGCGCATCGGCCAGGCATAGCTGCGCTCGCCGTTGGCGACCTGGTAGCCGATCACGTGGTCCGGGTCGCCGGGGCGGCCGCCGGCGCGCGGCATGGTCAGCAGATTGTCGCTCTGGGTCTTGAGCAGGCCGTACCAGGCGTATTGCTCCTGCTTGTCGAAGAAGCATTTCTCCGGCCGCACCAGATAGGCCGAATAGATCCCGCTCGACGGCAGATGGCTGTTCGCGGGCAGGAATGGCCGCTTGAGCAGATAGGCCTGGCCCGTCGGGTGGAAGCGCGGATCGGGCTGCTGCGGCCGGCCGAAGGGATTGCCCAGCCGCGTGGTGGTGCCGGCATGCGGCGCCACGTCCCAGCGCAGGTAGAGATTGGGGGTGGCCAGCGCGTCCGCGCCCTCGGCCAGTTCGTCGCGCAGCTGGAAGCCGCGGGCCCCGAAGACATTGTCGGCCTGCGCCTCCAGGCTGGGCCAGGTCGCCAGCGTGTCACCGGTCCAGAACCACCATTCCCAGCTCGAGAAGACCCCGAGTTCGGCGCGCGCGCCTCCCTCGCCGGTGAAGCACCACGCCCCGGCATAGAGCGGATCGTTCAGGGTCTCGCGCACCGGACGGCGGAGCCCGGTCCAGTCCTCGGCGCGACGGCCGTCCCGCCAGCGCAGCGCCGCCGTCTCGTTGCGCTCGTGGTCGATGTCGGCGCCGCGCAGCTTGCAGGCCATCTCCGGCGTATGGTCCTCGGCCGGAAATCGGGTCCAGGGAAAGACCAGCCGCGCGCGCATGAAATCCGCCGCATCGCAGGATGCGGCCGGCCGGTCCTCTGCCCAGCGCCATGTCTCCCACGGGCCGTGATGCAGGTCGCGCCAGCGCCGGGGCGCGGCATCGCTGCGCACGACCCCGTCGACCAGGATCCGCGCATCGTAGATATGGTCGCGCGCCGCCGCGAAGCAGCGGGCGTTCTCGATCGTGGCCTGACGGTCGACAATGCGGCCGTCGCGGTCGCGCGACACGCGGAACCACGCTTCGAGATGGGGATGGACGACGCCGTCGACGTCGACGAAGGCGGCACGCCGTTCCTCCTGGCGCAGCAGCGCGCCGTCGAACCAGGGCG
>JBIKLI010000064.1:0-16041 GCA_044359885.1 Alphaproteobacteria bacterium
TCCGGGTCAACCGGCCGCGCGCGCCCAGCGCCCCAGCAGCGGGCGCAGCTTCTGCCCGGCCGCCGCGCCCAGCGCCGCGGCGCGGGCGTTGACGGCGGAAATCACCCCGTCCTCGAAGGTCGAGCGCGCATCGCCGATGCGCGCCGAATCGGCCGCGACCGCGAGCCCCGCGATTCCCCGCGCATCGAGCGCCGGCAGCCGCGTCGTGCCGCACCCGTCGGCCCCGAAACCGGCATCGTTGTAGACACCCGCGAACCCGTCGACCTGAAGCGCCTTGGCGGGATTGCCGCCGATCAGCGCGCCATGTGAACCGGTGACGACGATGGCGCCCGCATCACCGGGCTCCACCAGGGAAGCGCTGTCGATCAGCACGATGGCGCGCGTCCAGCCCGGCTCGCGCAGGACGACGCGGTTCTCGGCGCCGGGCGGCGGCGGCGCATAGGACGGCATCGGCGCCGCGGCCATCGCCCGCGCCGCCTGCGCGCAGCCCTGCCCCGGCGCGATGCCCAGCCGGGCGGCGGCGGCGTTGGCGGCGCTGACGATGCCGCGCGCCCACATGTCGGCCGCCTCGCCGATCCGGCAGCTGGCATGCGAGACCAGCGCGCAGGGAACGCCCAGCGCGTCGAACAGGGCGAGCGAGCCCGCCCCCGCGCGGTCCTTGCCGAAGCCGGCATCGTTGAAGATCGCGCCGCGGCAGCCCGCCGCCAGCGCCAGACCCCCGGCATAGGTCCCGCCATGCGAGGAGGCGACGATCGCCGATCCGCGCGCCCCTGGCGGCGGGCGCGTGATCGTGTCGGCAAGCACGACTCCCGGCGCGGGCGAGGTCACGACGCCATCAGCCGCGGCAGGAACAGCGCGATCTCCGGCACGAACGTGACCAGCAGCAGCGCAACGATCATCGAGCCCACGAACCACGCGATCCACGGCACGGTCGATTCCATCGAGCAGCCGAGGATGCGGCAGGTCACCATCAGATTGACCGCCATCGGCGGGGTGCAGGACCCGATCGCCAGATTGACGGTCAGCATGATGCCGAACCAGGTCAGGTCCCACTGGAAGACCCGGGCGATCGGCAGCAGGATCGGCAGGAAGACCAGGAAGATCGAGATCGCGTCGAGCAGCATGCCGGCGATCACGATCAGCCCGTTGACCAGAAGCAGCATCAGCACTTCGCTGCGGGTGAAGGCGATCAGCGCCTTGGCCAGCGCATCGAAGGCGCCCAGCGTCGAGCCGGCATGGGCGAAGACGCTGGCCAGCGCGACGATGATCAGAACGACCGCGGAGATCTCGCCCCCCTCGCGCAGCACGTCGACGATCTTCGCGGGCGTCAGCGTGCGGTAGACGAAGACCCCGACGAAGAAGCCATAGAAGACCGCCACCACCGCCGCCTCGGTGGGCGTGAAGGCGCCGGTGCGCAGCCCGCCCAGGATGACGACCGGCGCGGCGAGCCCCCAGGCGGCGTCCTTCGCCGCCTTCGCGATCCCCGGCCGCGTCGCGCCGGCGACCGGCAGGCCGAAGCCGCCGCGCTTCGCCAGGAACACCGCCGGCGCCATCAGCGCGATCCCCACCAGCAATCCCGGCACCAGGCCGCCGACGAACAGGTCCGGCACCGACACGCCCGGCACCAGCACGGCATAGACGATGAAGGGCAGCGAGGGCGGGATCAGCACCGCGGTGGCGCCGGCGCAGGCGATCAGACCGGCCGAATAGGGGCGCGGGTAGCCCTGTGCGGCGAGACTCGCCCCCATCACCGTGGCCACCGCGGCCGCGTCGGCGGCCCCCGAGCCCGAGATCCCGCCCAGCACCATGCATACGATGATCGCGACCAGCGCCAGCCCGCCGGTGCGGTTGCCGACCAGCGCGATCGCGAAATCGACGATCCGCGCGGCGACGCCCGCGCGCTCGAAGACCAGCCCGGCAAGCACGAACATCGGCAGCGCCAGCAGCGGGTATTTCGCGATCCCCGTCCAGACATTGGTCGGCATCGCCATGATGCCCAGCCCCTCGACCAGCAGCACGACCGAGCCGGCGAGCCCGAGCGCGACGCCGATCGGCACGCCGATGAAGAGCGCGCCGAAGAACAGGCCCAGCAGGATCAGCGAGCCCTCGATCATGTGCCCAGGCTCCGGAAGACCCGCACCAGCCGCCCGGCGATGCGCAGGCAGATCAGCGCCGACAGGGCGGGCAGCGTCACCGTGTAGAGCCATTGCGGCACGCCCAGCCCCGGCGACAGGACCTCGAAGCGGTACTCGTCCCAGGTCAGCCGCGCGCCGTACCAGGCGATCGCCGCGAACATCGCGAGGCAAAGGACGTGGACGACGACCTCGATCCGCCGCCGCGCCTCGCGGCCAAGCTTCTCGACGAAGAAGGTCATGCGGATATGGCGATCGCCCGCGAAGGCCGAAGCCGAGCCCAGCAGGGCGACCACGACCATCAGCGCCACCGAGTATTCCTCGGTGAAGGCGAAGGAGACGTCGGTCAGGTAGCGCACGACCACGTTGCCGAAGGTGATCAGGCACAGCACCGCCATCCCGGCCGCGGCGAGGTAGCCCTCGATCCGGTCCGGCACGCGCGGCGGCGGCTCGCCGAGATCGAGCCCCGGCTTCTGGATGTCGGCGTTCTCGCTCAACTGCCCCTCCCCTTCGCGCGACGCCGGCGGCGGCCGTCCGGCCGCCGCCGGCGCGCGCGATCAGCCGCGCACGCGGGAGATCGCGGCCTCCGCCTTGCGCACGAGATCCGCGCCGACCTGCTGCGCCCATTTGTCGAAGACCGGCCGGGTCGCGCGGGCGAACTCGGCCTTCTCCGCGGCGGTCAGTTCCTGGACCTCGACGTTGCGCCGCTTGAGCTCGTCGAAGGACTCGCGCGTGTCGCCGTTGAGCCCCAGACCCTTGCGGGCGGCGGCGATCTGCCGGCGCGCCGCCTCGCGGGCGCTCTCCGCCACGATCTCGCGGTCGGCGGCCGAGAAGGAGTCCCACACCGGCTTGGCGACATGGAAGATGCCGGCGTCGGCGCAGTAGTTCCAGACCGACAGGTGGCGCTGGGCCAGCGTGTCCATCTTGAAGGCGAGGAACAGGTTGATCGGGTTCTCCTGCCCGTCGACCGCACCCGTCGACAGCGCCGGCTGCAGGTCGGCGAACGACATCTGCACGGGGTTGGCGTTCATGCCCGCGTAGATGTCCGAAAAGATCGCGCCGGCCGCGAAGCGGATCTTCATGCCGCGCAGGTCGCCGGGCGCGCGGATCGCACGCTTCGAGTTGGAGATCTCGCGAAAGCCGTTCTCGCCCCAGGCGACCGGCACGACGTCGCGCGTGGCCAGCACCTTGAACAGGTCCTCGCCGACCTCGCCGCCCGTCAGCGCATCGAAGGCGGCCGGGCTCGGCATCAGGAAGGGCAGCGAGAACAGGTTCATCTCGCGGATCTGCGGCGACAGGTTGATCGTCGACGACACGGTCATGTCGATCACGCCCTGGCGCATCGCGACCAGTTCGCGCGTCTGGTCGCCGCCGACCAGCTGCGATCCCGGATAGACCTTCATGTTGATCCGGCCCTGGGTGCGCTGCGTCACCAGCTCCGCCCACTGGAACGCGCCTTCGGAGAGCGCGATCGGACGGTTGCCGACGACGGAAACCTTGTATTCCGCCTTCAGCGCCTGGGCGCGCGAGATCCACGGCGCGCCGACCACCGCACCGGCGGCGGCGCCCGCGAACAGGAATTGACGGCGCGAGTTGCGACGTGTCATGGCGGTCTCCCTTGGACGTATCGTTGCGGTGGCGGCGCGATCGATCCGCGCTTCGCGGGCGAGTATGCGGAGGAAGCCGGGTCGTTGACAAGCGCGCGCGGCGCGCCCGACCATGCCGCCAGCCTCATCGGGAGGGACCGATTTCCATGCCGTCCACCACGCCAGCGCCGCGCAATCTCGACGCCGCGCGCTACCGCGCCGTCCACCGCACGATGTGGCGCATCCGGCTCTTCGAGGAGGCGGCGATCCGCGCGGTCGGCGACAGGCTGGTCCATGGGGCGATCCATCCCTCGATCGGCCAGGAAGCCGTCGCGGCCGGCGTCTGCGGCAACCTCGCGCGCGACGACGCCATGCTCTCGACCCATCGCGGCCATGGCCACACCCTGGCCAAGGGGGCCGACAGCCTGGCGATGATGCGCGAGCTGTTCGGCCGCGAGGGCGGCACCTGCCACGGCAAGGGCGGTTCGATGCACATCGCCGATTTCGGCGTCGGCATGCTCGGCGCCAACGGCGTCGTCGGGGCCAACATCGTGATCGCGGTCGGGGCCGCGCACGCGATCCGGCTGCGCCGCGAGACGCGCATCGTATGCTGCCTGTTCGGCGACGGCGCCATCAACCGCGGTCCGTTCCTCGAGGGCCTCAACTGGGCCGGCGTCTGGAAGCTGCCGGTGCTGTTCGTATGCGAGGACAACGGGTTCGCCGCCTCGACGCGCACCCAGGCCATGACTTCCGGGGACGGTCCGGCGGCGCGCGCGCGCGCGCTGGGCATCCCCGCCGAGGAAGTCGACGGCAACGACGCGGTCGCGGTCGACGAGACCGCGCGGCGGCTGATCGGCGAGGTGCGCGGCGGCGGCGGCCCGCGCTTCCTGGTCGCGCGCACCTATCGCCTGACCGGCCATACCGGCGTCGACCCGGCGTCCTACCGTCCACGCGAGGAGGTCGAGGCGCGCTGGAAGGACGATCCCATCGCGCGGCTGGGCGAGGCGCTGCGCGCGGCCGGCATCGCCGCCGCGGACCTCGACGCCGATCGCGCGGCCGCCGCGGCGGAGATGGACCGCGTCTACGCGATCGCCCGCGACACGCCCTGGCCGCCCGCCGAACGCGCCTGGCAGGACGTCCAGGACGCCGGCGATCCGCGCGTCGCGGCCTTTTGAGGGAGGCGGAGATGGCGAAGATCACCTACGCCGACGCCGCCAGACGCGCGATCGCGGAAGCGATGCGGGCCGACCCGACGGTCTGGGCGGTGGGCGAGGACCTGGGCCGCGGCGGCGTCTTCGGCCAGTACAAGGGACTGCCGGAAGAGTTCGGGCCCGAGCGCATCGCCGACGCGCCGATCTCGGAGGCATGCATCATGGGGGCCGCCGTCGGCGCCGCGATGATGGGCACGCGCCCGATCGTCGAGATGCGGTTCTCGGATTTCGCGCTGTGCGCGGTCGACGAGCTCGTGAACCAGGCCGCCAAGGCGCGGTTCATGTTCGGCGGCCAGGCCAAGGTGCCGCTGGTGGTGCGCGAGCCGATCGGCATGTGGCGCTCGTCGGCCGCGCAGCATTCGCAGTCGCTGGAGAGCTGGTACACGCATATCCCCGGCCTGGTCGTCGTCTGTCCGGCGACCCCGGCCGACAATTACGGGCTGATGCGCACGGCCATCCGCAACGACGATCCCGTCGTCTACATGGAGCACAAGAATCTCTGGGGTCTGGAGGGCGAGATCGCCGACGATCCGCAGCCCGTGCCGTTCGGCCAGGCGCGCATCGCGCGCGCCGGACGCGACGCCACGATCGTCACCTGGTCGGCGACGCTGCACGCCGCGCTGACCGCGGCCGAGACGCTGGCCGCCGAGGGCCGCGACATCGAGGTCGTCGACCTGCGCTGCCTGTGGCCCTGGGACCGCGCCGCCGTGCTTGGCAGCGTCCGGCGCACCGGACGGCTGCTGATCGCGCACGAGGCGGTGCGCGTCGGCGGCTTCGGCGCCGAGATCGCCGCCGTCGTCGCCGAGGAGGCGCATGACGCGCTCAAGGCGCCGATCCGGCGGCTGGGCAGCCCGCGTGCGCCGATCGCCTACGCGCCGCCGCTCGAGGACATGCTGCGCGTCGGCGCACAGGCGATCGCCGCCGGCCTGCGCGATTTCTTCACCAGGGGATAGACATGCCGACCAACGAGATGACCGGGGGCGAGGCGCTTGCGCGCACCCTGCTGGCGCATGGCGCCGGGCCGATGTTCGGCATGGGCGGGTTCCAGCTGCTGCCCTTCTACGACGCCTGCCGGCGGCTGGGGCTGCGCCATGCGCTGATCAACGACGAGCGCTGCGGCGTCTTCGCCGCCGACGCCTATGCCAAGGTCACGGGCCGCGTCGGCCTCGCCGACGGCACGCTCGGGCCCGGCGCCACCAATCTCGTCACCGGCCTGGTCGAGGCGCTGAACGCGGGCTCGCCGCTGGTGGCCTTCGTCGGCGACACCAACCGCGCGCATTCCTGGAAGAACATGACCCAGGAGGCCCGCCAGCTCGACATCCTCCGCCCGGCGGTCAAGGACCTGCTGCGGATCGAGACGATCCAGCGGGCGCCGGAAATGGTCCGTCGCGCCTTCGCGATCGCGACGACCGGACGGCCCGGTCCGGTGGCGGTCTCGGTGCCCGAGGACATCGCCCATGGCACGCATGGCTTCGACGAGTCCGACTTCGCCGCCGATCCGCGCTACCAGGCCGCACCGGCGCTGCGCTGCCGGCCGGCGCGCGAGGATCTGGCCCAGGCCGTGGCGCTGATCGCCCGCGCCCGCCGGCCGCTGATCCTCGCCGGCGGCGGCGTCCACATCTCCGGCGCGGCCGAGGCGCTCGCCGCCTTCGCCGCCGCGCATGCGATCCCGGTCGCGCATACGATGACCGGCAAGGGCGCCATCGCCTGCACGGATCCGCTCGCCGCGGGGCTGTTCGGACGCTACGACCGCATCGCCAACGCGCTGATCGCCGAAGCCGACCTGCTGCTGGTCGTCGGCTGCAAGCTCGGCGAGATCGCGACCAAGCGCTACACGGTGCCGGCCGCGGGCAAGACGGTGATCCACATGGACATCGTCGCCGAGGAGTTCGGCCGCACCTATCGCCCCAGCGTGCTGCTCTGGGCCGATGTCGGGGCCGGCATCGAAGACCTGCACGAGGCGCTGCGCGGCGAAGGCGCCGCCGCGCGCGCCGGCTATGCCGCGGAGGTGGCGCAGCGCATGGCCGAGTGGCGGCGGGCCGTCGTCGCACGCACCGGATCGGACGAGCTGCCGATCAACGTCGCGCGCATCCTGGGCGAACTCAACGCGAACCTGCCCGCCGAGGCGATCCTGATCGCCGATGGCGGCTTCGCGGCGCATTGGGGCGGTCTGCTCTACGACACCAAGCGTCCCGGCCGCGGCTTCGTTCCCGACCGCGGCTTCGCCTCGATCGGCTATGGCGTGCCGGGCGCGATC
This sequence comes from Alphaproteobacteria bacterium, assembly GCA_044359885.1. GTDB lineage: Bacteria > Pseudomonadota > Alphaproteobacteria > CACIAM-22H2 > CACIAM-22H2 > CAIOSQ01. The sequence continues at coordinate 7,187 of JBIKLI010000064.1, forward strand.
GGCGCCGCGCTCGGGGCGCCCGACAGGCCCGTCGTGGCGATGACCGGCGACGGCGGCTTCAACATGTCGATCGGCGATCTCGAGACCGCACGGCGCATGGGGCTGTCCTTCGTCGCGATCGTCTTCAACAACGCGGCGTCCGGCTATGTGAAGGCGCTGCAGCACGCGATGTACGGCGAGGGCGCCTACCAGTCGTCCGACCTCGCCGAGACCGACTACGCGGCGACCGCGCGCGCACTGGGCTGCCGCGGCGTGCGGGTCGAGGATCCGGCCCTGCTCGGCGCCGCGATCCGCGACGGCCTCGCGGCGCGCGACCTGCCGACCGTGCTCGACGTGATCGTCACCCGCGATCCCGCCCGGATGCTGCCGGCCGCCGACAACCGCACCGTGCAGATCCGCAAGGGCGACCGGATCGCCTGACCAAGAAATCCTCGCCAGCGCGGATATCCCCGCTGACGACCCATCGCGGTCCGCGCCGTCGCGTCACGCGGGGAGTTTCTGCGCTGGAGTGGGGTTTCGGCGGCTGCCTTGTCGCCGAGGCGCAGAACTCTAATATCTGGCGCGACCCAATTCGCAACGGGAGGAATGGAAAATGAAATTCAATGTCCTTTTCGGTTCGCTCGCCCTGGGCGTCGCCCTGGTGTCGGGCCCGGTGGCCGCGCAGCAAGGCGTGCTGTCCCGGGCAGTCGGCGGGTACAGCTTCGACGAGGCGGCGAAGGAATCGCCGACGACGAAGAATTTCAACTCGCGCGACGGCCGGCTCACCTTCGCGATCATCACCCACACGGCCGGCAACGGCTTCTTCGATCCGACCTATGTCGGCGCCAAGGTCGCGGCCGAGGCGTTCGGCATCAACCTCGTGATGCTCGGCTCCGAGGCGCCGGTCGACGACATCCCGCGCCAGATCCAGATCATCAATCAGATCATCAACGATCCGACGATCGACGGCGTGATCCTGACGACGCCGCAGGCCGGCGCCTATGACGACTTCGTCAAGCGACTGGCCGAGCGGAACATCCCGATCGCGACCACCAACTCCTTCGACGGATCCATCCTGAACCGCTCGTCGATCTCGCATACCGGGCAGGATGCCTCGGCGGCCGCGATCGGCGGCGAGGCGCTGGTGCGCTGCCTGATCGCGAACAACGTGCGCGGCGGCTCGATCGTGTTCCCCAACACCACCACGCTCGGCAATGTCGAGGTGAACAACCGCATCCGCTTCGCCTTCGAGGCGACGGTGAAGGCGCTGAACGCCGCCGGCCGCCTGCGCGACTTCAAGGTCGACGCCGGGCCGCAGAACATCGGCATCGACGTCGACGCCAGCAACGCGGTCAACTCGATCCGCACGCTGTTCGAGAGCCGCCGCGACGTGGTCGGCGCCTTCACCGCCAACGGCTTCACCACGCCGGCGATGGGCGACGCGATCACGCAGATGGGCCAGCAGGGCAAGATCTGCGCCTTCGGCTTCGACCTGGGCCCCAAGCAGCAGGAACAGATCCGCACCGGCGCGCTGACCGGCTCGCTGGGCCAGCAGCCCTTCCTGCAGGGCTTCTGGCCGGTCATGCAGCTCTATCTGCAGATCGACCGCGGCATCTCCGCCGCCAATCTCGACACCCGCGCCCAGCTGGTGACCAAGGAAACGGTCGACCGGGTCGGCAAGCGCTTCGAGAACTGACGAAGGTTCGCGGGCCGGCGCGACGCGCGCCGGCCCGCACCCGGCTTCTCCGATGGCAGCCGCCGCCGCCTCCCGCCGCCATCCCGCCGAACTGGCCGGCAGCTGGGAGCTGGGCCTGATCGGGTTCATGGTCGCGCTCTATCTGGTCGGGATCGCGATCAACCCGGTCTTCTTCGGTTCGGCCGACGCGCTGGGCGCGGTGCTTCGCGACACCGCCCGCTACGGCGTCATGGCGGTGGGCATGACGATCGTGATCGTCAACCGCGAACTCGACCTGTCGGTGGGCTCGACGCTCGGCCTGGTCGCGACGGTGTTCTCGGTCGCCTACGCACCGTCCCATCTCGATCTGGGCGCTGGCGCGGCGGTGGCGATGGCGCTGGCGGCCGGCATCCTGGTCGGGCTGGTCAACGGCTATGTCGTGACCACGCTGCGCGTGCCGGCCTTCATCGCGACGCTGACGATGCTGTTCATCGGCCGCGGCCTCGTGCTCGGCCTGACCGGCGGCAAGACCATCGCCTACCAGCAGAAATCCGCCGCCGATCCGTGGTTCTTCGCGATCGGCGGCGCCAATCCGCTGGGCTTCGACAATCAGATCCTGATCTTCGCGCTGGTCGCCGCGCTCGGCATGGTCCTGCTGGCCAAGACGCGGATCGGCTACGAGACCTATGCCGTCGGCGGGAACGAACAGGCCGCGCGCTATGCCGGCATCGCCTCGCCGGCGGTCCGCCGGCGCGCCTATCTGCTGTCGTCCCTGTGCGCGACGCTCGCCGGCCTCATGAACGTGGCGCAGGACAAGGGCATCACCTCTCAGTACGGGCAGGGCGCCGAGCTGATCGTGATCGCGGCCGTCATCGTCGGCGGCGCCGCGATCGCCGGCGGCCGCGGCCGGGTGCTGGGCGCCTGCCTTGGCGCCGCGACCGTCGTCCTGATCGACAAGGTCCTGCGCGAAGGCGTTCCGGTGACCCGGATCGTCGAGGTCGCCGGGATCAAGATGGAGATCCAGGCCTACGCGCAGCTTCCGCCCGGCGCGGTCCCGGCCTTCCTCGGATTGCTGCTGCTGGTCGCGGTGCTGATCGAACCCTGGCTGATGCGCGACCGTGGCCCGCAGCGGCTATGGGCACGGCTGACGGGCGCCTCGCTCCCGCCACGGCCGCCGCGCGGCGACGTCGCCATCGCCGCGGTCCAGACCCGCGGAGCGACGATCGACCAGCGCGCGACCCAGACGACCGGCCTGCGCGCCTTCCTCGCCCGGCGCGATGCCGCCGCCCTGCTGCTTTGCGCCGCGCTGTGGCTCGCGGGGCTCGCGCTGCGTCCGGATTTCTGGGGCGGCCTCGACAACAGCTTCGCGATCGCGCTGGCCTTCTCCGAGATCGCGCTGCTCGCGATCGGCCTCGCCTTCGTGATCGGCAACGGCGACATCGATCTCTCGGTCGGCGCCGTGCTGGCGCTGGCCGCGGCCGTCGCCGCCTTCGCGATGAAGGAGCTGGGCCTGGGGCCAGGCGCCGCGGCGGCTCTTGCGATGGCCGCCGGCCTCGCCTGCGGGGCCATCAACGGCTGGCTGACGATCAGGTGCGGTCTGCCTTCCTTCGTCGCCACGCTCGGCATGTTCTACATGGCCCGCGGGATCGCGGTCTGGCTGGTCGCAGGCCGCCAGCTCTCGGGATTCCCCGAAGGCTTCGTCCTTCTCGGGCGTCCGCTGATCGACGTGCTCGCCGCCTGGGGGATCGCGCCGGTCCCGGGCAGCCTCGTCGCCGATGTCGCGCGCGCGGTCAGCGTGCAGACGATCTTCATCGCCGTGGTCGCCGTGGTCGCGGCCGTGGTGCTGGGCCGCACGCGCTGGGGACAGATGATCTACGCCGTCGGCGGCAACGAGCGCGCCGCGCGCTATGCCGGCATCGACACGAACGCGGTTCGGTTCTGGTCGCTGGTATTCTGCGCCGGCTGCGCGGCCGCGGCCGGGATCATCTACGCCGCCTATCTTCGATCGTTCAACCCGGCGGCCGGACTGCTGCGCGAACTCGACGCCATCGCCGCGGTCGTGATCGGCGGCGGTTCCATCTTCGGCGGCTACGGCACGATCCTCGGCGCGCTCGCGGGCGCCGGCGCGATCACGCTGATCCGGTCGATCCTGTCGCTCCAGATCATCCTGCCCGACGGCCGCTCCTTCGTGATGCCTCAGCACTGGATGAACGTCTTCATCGGCCTGATCCTGCTCGGCGCCGTCGTCGCCGACATCTGGCTGCGCCAGGAGGGGCTCCTGCGGCGGGCGCTCCGGCGCGCGCGCGATGCCGCCCGGATGCCGACATGACCCAGCCGATCGTCGAGATGCGCGCCATCGACAAGAGCTTCGGCGCCGTCCAGGCCTTGCGCGACGTGTCCTTCCGGCTGATGCCCGGCGAGATCGTCGGGCTGGTCGGCGACAATTCGGCCGGCAAGTCGACGCTGATGAAGGTGATGACCGGCGCCTATGCCCGCGACGCGGGCGAGGTGCTGGTCGCCGGAGAGCCGACCCAGTTCCGCGGCCCGCAGGACAGCCGCGCCCGCGGCATCGAGATGATCTACCAGGACTTCGCGCTGTGCGGGAACATGGACATCGCGCAGAACATCTTCCTCGGCCGCTGGCCGATGCGGTGGGGAATGTTCGTCGACCGCGCCCGCATGTACGCCGACGCCCGGGCGGTGCTGCAGCGGCTGAAGGTCGACGTGACGTCCGTCTACGCGAAGGTGGAGAGCCTGTCCGGCGGCCGCCAGCAATCGGTGGCGATCGCGCGCGCCATTTCCTTCGAACCCAAGGTCGTCGTCTTCGACGAGCCGACCGCCAATCTGTCGGTGATGGCCACGACCCGGCTGCTCGAGACGATGTCCGAACTCAAGCGCCAGGGCGTGGCCCAGGTCATCATCTCCCACCGCCTGACCGACATCTTCGAGGTCGGGGACAGGGTCGTCGTGCTCAAGCGCGGGCGCAATGTCGGCGAGCGCGCCGTCCGGTCGACGACCGAGAAGGAGATCCTGGAACTGATCGTCTCCGGCGCGCCCGCCGACGCCGCGCCGGAGTGACGCTCAGCCGGCGAGGCGCATCGCCATGGTCTTCTGCGCGGCCGGCCGCGCGAAGCAGCGCGACAGCCAGGCATGGACATTCTTCCAGGGCGTGAAATCCGCCTTGTTCATCCATGTGCCCATCAGCACCGAAGCCACGTTCAGGTCCGCGACGGTGAACGCGTCGCCCAGCAGATGGCTACGCGCCGCCAGATGGCCATCGAGCACGCCGAGCGGCTTGTGCATCTTTTCCCAGGCCGCCGCGATCGCGGCCGGATCCTGCTTGTCCGGCGGCGTGTACACGGTCTGGACGACGTAGCCGACATTCGCGGGTTCGAGTTCGGTGGCTGCCCACAACGTCCACTGGAAAACCTGACCCTCGCCGCGCGCGTCGGACGGCCACAGGCCCTGCGCCTTGTGCCGGGCGATGTAGAGGTTCATCGCCAGCGACTCGAACATCGCGAACCCGTCGTCCTCGAGCGCCGGCACCGTGCCGTTCGGGTTGATGCGCAGGAACTCCGGGGTCCGGGTGCCGCCATCGGTCCACTGGGTGCGGACGAGTTCGTAGTCGACACCGCCTTCTTCGCAGGCCCAGATGTTGCGGACCGCCCGCGAACGGGGAATGCCGTAGATCTTCAATGCCATTCGGGTCTCCCTTCGACGCGGCGCGAAGATTGCGCCGGGGCAGCCATCGGCGCAAGGGCCGGCGGCGGGCTCTGGGTCCGGCCGGGGGATTACCAAACGCCTGCGCTGAACTAGTGTCTCGGAGGTCCGGCGAGGCGCCATCCCTGAACGGGGATGGTCGCCGTGCGGCGAAGTCTGCAACCCTTCGTCGATTCCGACCTGCAAGGGTCGTTCTTCCCCCACCCACCGTCCCCGAGGAGGCAACGTCGATGACCATTTCCCTGCGCCGCGCGATGATCGCCGGCGCCGCCCTGCTGGCGCTTGCCGCCGCCGCCCCGGCGGCCGAGGCAAGATCCTTCCGCTGGGCCAACGACGGCGACGCCAATTCGATGGATCCCTATGCGCGCAACGAGATATTCCTGCTCTCGTTCGTGCAGAACATCTACGATCCGCTGATCCGCCGCGACGCAAATCTGCGGCTCGAACCGGCGCTGGCCACGGAATGGACGCAGACCGCGCCGACCGTATGGCGGTTCAAGCTGCGCGCGAATGTCAGGTTCCACGACGGCTCGCCCTTCACGGCCGACGACGTGGTCTTCTCCTTCGAGCGCGCCACCGGCGGCGGTTCGAACATCAAGTCCTACTTCGCCTCCGTGAAGGCGGCGCGCAAGATCGACGATCTGACCTTCGAGATGGAGACCCACGCGCCGAACCCGATCCTGCCGGAGGAGATCACCGGCTGGGGCATCATGTCGAAGGCGTGGGCGGAGAAGAACGGCGCGCAGATCGCCGCCGACCTGACGAAGCGGGAAGAGAATTTCGCCACCCGCAACGCCAACGGCACCGGCCCCTTCATGCTCGCGAGCCGCGAGGCCGACGTGAAGACCGTGCTGGTCCCGAACCCGAACTGGTGGGACAAGGCGGAGCACAACCTGACCGAAGTCACCTTCTTCCGCATCGCCAACGACGCCACGCGGGTCGCCGCACTGCTCTCGGGCGAGGTCGATTTCGTCTACACGGTCCCGCCGCAGGACATGGCGCGCATCGCCGGCACCCAGGGCCTGAAGCTGGCTCAGGGCCCCGAACTGCGCACGATCTATCTTGGCTTCGACCAGGACCGCGCCGAGTTGCAGGAATCGTCGGTCAAGGGCAAGAATCCGTTCAAGGATCGTCGCGTCCGGCAGGCCTTCTACCACGCCATCGACATGGAGGCGATCCGCACCCGCGTCATGCGCGGTCAGGCGAACGTTTCGGCCCTGATGATGGGCCCCGGCGTCAACGGCTTTTCCGAGGCCCAGAACCGGCGCCTGCCCTTCGACGTCGAGGCCGGCCGCCGACTGCTCGCCGAGGCGGGTTATCCGAACGGCTTCGAGGTCGGGATGGATTGCCCGAACGACCGCTACATCAACGACGAGCAGATCTGCCTCGCCGTGACCGCGATGCTGGCCCGGATCGGGATCAAGGTGAACCTGAACGCCCAGACCCGCGCCAAGTTCTTCGAGAAGGTGAACACGCCGCGCTTCGACACGTCGTTCTACCTGCTGGGCTGGACGCCGGCGACCTACGACGCGCACAACGTGTACCTGAACCTGGTCCATTGCCGCGACCTGCAGCGTGGCCGTGGAATGTTCAACAACGGCGGCTACTGCAACCCGGAGATCGACAAGCTGACCGACGCGATGGCGATCGAGACCGATCAGGCGAAACGCGCCCAGATCATCGCCCAGGCCAATCAGCTGCTGAAGGACGATGTCGGCTACATCCCGCTTCATCAGCAGACGGTGGTCTGGGCGATGAAGCAGAACATCGAGGTCAAGCAGTACGCGGACAATTTCTTCCCGCTGAGGCTGGTCAACGTCAGGTGACGGACGCCGCTCCCCGCGGGACGGCATCGGGAGACGGCGCCGGGAGCGATCCCGGCGCCGTTTCCTTTTGCGCATCCTCGCCCTGGCGCCGCGCCCCGGAAACGAGGATGATCCCGGCCATCGAGTCCAACCCAAATCCCCGGAGGGAGACATGAAACGCCGCCACTTCATCGGTGCCGCCGCCGCGACGGGCGTCGCCATCCACAGCAGCGCCCGTGCGCAGAGCACGACCAGCCTGCGAATCGCCCATGTGCTGTCGCCGTCCGAGCCCGCGCACGAGGCCTGCCTGCGCTTCGCCGAGCGCGTCAACGCGCGCAGCCAGGGCCGTGTCCGGATGGAGGTCTTCCCGCAGGGCCAGCTGGGCGGCAACAAGGAGATGCACGAGCTGATGAAGCAGGGCGCCAACGTGGTGATCCTGACCGATCCCAGCGGCATCGGCGACTTCGTGCCGGATTTCGGCGTCCTCAATGGGCCCTATCTGCTCAAGGAGCCCGGCGAGTTCCGCAAGATCATCGCCAGCCAGTGGTATGCAGATCTCAACGCCAAGGGCCAGCGCGAGCAATCCATGCGCGTGCTGACGCTGAACGGCTTCTTCGGCGCACGCCATGCGCTCGCCAACAAGCCGCTGCGTTCGCCCGAGGATTTCCGCGGCGTCGCGTTCCGCGTTCCGCCGACCCTGATGTGGCTCGAGACCTTCAAGGCGCTGGGGACCCGTCCGGTGACGATCCCCTGGCCGGAAATCTACAGCGCGATGCAGCAGGGCGTGGCCGATGCCGTCGAGGCGCCGCTGGCCTCGCTCTGGGGCATGAAGCTGCACGAGACGCGCAAGGTGATCTCGCTGACCAGCCACTTCCTGGCCTGGGTCGGCTGGGTCGTCAACGAGCGCGTCTGGCAGCGTATCCCCGCGGACATGCGCACGATCATCCAGGAGGAGTCGATCGCGGCCGGCGACTTCATGACCGAGCGGACGCTCGCCGTGCAGGCAGAGCTGATCGGCCGGTTCAGGGACGCCGGACTGACCATCGTCAGCGACCTCAACATGGATGCGCTGCAGAAGGCCACCGAAAGCGTCTACTCGGCCATCCCCAACTGGACGCCGGGGCTGCACGCCACGGTCAAGAGGATCCTCGCCGGCTGATTCCGGCAGACCGGGCCGCCGGCTGTACCGCGCCACGAGGCGCGGGGCAGCCGGCGCGCCGCGTGGCGAGCTCGCCGGGGAGGGTCGGCCATGAGGCTCGGCATGTTCATGATGCCGTACCACGATCCGCGGCGCGACCTGCACCAGGCGCTGCACGAGGACGTGGAGATCGCGGTCCATGCCGATCGCGCCGGCTTCGAGGAGCTGTGGGTCGGCGAACACTACTCGGCGCCGAGCGAGCCGATCACCTCGCCCTTCATCTTCCTCGCCAACCTGATCGCACGCACCGAACGCATCCGTCTGTGCACGGGCGTCGTCAACCTGCCGCAGCAGCATCCCGCGATCGTCGCCGCGCACGCCTCGCTGCTCGACCACCTCAGCCGCGGTCGGTTCACGCTCGGCATCAGTTCGGGCGGTCTGCCGAGCGATTTCGAACTCTTCAAGCGCATGGACGGCGCCGAACGCCATTCGATGATGATCGAGGCGGCGGAGATGATCCTCAGGATCTGGCAGCAGG
>JBIKLI010000339.1:0-4614 GCA_044359885.1 Alphaproteobacteria bacterium
CGCGGCGGATCGAGGGATCGCCGTTCAGGCCGCAGAACGCGCTGGTTCGCCAGAGCCTGCGCGCCAAGCTGGGCGCGACCACCACCAATGGCGACGGTTTCGGGTTGGTCTGGCAGGGCGAAGGGGGCTTTCCCGGCGTCCAACGCGACGTCATCCCGGTCTGGCGCGACGCCAATCTGGGCAGCCTGCCGGAGCGGATCCGCTCGCGGCTGTTCCTTGCCCATGCCCGCGCCTCGACCGGGACCTCGACCAGCCGGGAGAATTGCCATTTCGCATCGCGCATCGCCTCGGACGGACGGCCACCCAGCCTGTTCCAGGCCGAGGGCGGCGCGGTCTCGATCCGGGACGCACGGGTCGAGATGAAACCCGGCCGCCGCCGCGTCGCGCGCGACTGCCCGCTGGCCATCGTCTGAGACAGCCCGGCCTGGTCGCAATTCTCCTTCGCCATTGCGCGATCGGCGGCGTCATGTATGATCCATATTATCATACTGATGGTCCATAATATGGACCTAATGGGAGAAACGATGCTCCAGGGGATGTTCCCGGTACTGCCGACGCCATTCCACGACGATCTCGCGATCGATCCCCAGGGCCTTCAGCGTGTCGCCGAATTCGCCATCGCCAGCGGGGCCGATGGCGTGGTCTTCCCCGGCTTCGCCAGCGAGGTCGACGAGCTCGACGGGGCCGAGCGCCTGCAATTGCTGCGCAGCCTGACCGAAACGGTCGCCGGCCGGGTCCCCATCGTCGCCGGCGCCAGTTCCCCCAGCGTCGCCGAGACGGTCGTGCGGTGCCGCGAGGCCGAAAGCCTCGGCATCCGGCACGTCATGATCCAGGCGCCCAAGAGCGCCGGTGCCACCGCGGCCGACGTGACGGCCTTCTACGCGGCCATCGCGCGCGAGGTCCCGGCGCTGGAGATCGTGCTGCAGAACGCGCCGGCGCCGCGCGGCGCCGACCTCGCGCCCGCCACCGTCGTCGCCATCGCGCGCGACACTCCGTCGATCCGCTACGTGAAGGAAGAGACGCTGCCCTCCGGCGCCGCGATCTCGCATCTCGTCGCGAACCGTCCCGCCAGCGTCGCCGGAATCCTGGGCGGCGGCGGCGCGCGCTACATCGTCGAGGAATACAATCGCGGCGCCTGCGGCGCGATGCCGGCGGCGGAGTTCACCGACCTGCATGTCGCGCTCGACCGCGCCTGGCGTGCCGGCGACATCGGCGAGGCACGCCGGATCTACGAACTGCTTCTGCCGCTGCTGGTCATCCAGGCCTTCTCGCGCATGCGCTTCACGAAACACGTGCTCGCGCGGCGCGGCATCCTGCGCAACGACGCGACAAGGGCGAAGATCCCCCCGCTCGACGCCCATGACCGCGCCGAGATCGGCGCGCTGCTGGAGCGCATCGCCGACCGGATGCGCACGGCGCCCCTGCAGGCCCGGCCATGAGCGGCCGCGTCGCCAGGGTCGAGGCGTTCTCGATCACGATCCCGCGCGAGGAAGTCTATCTCGGCGCGCTGCGCCCGGGCGAAGTGGCCAACGCGCAGGGATATTTCGTGCGCGCCGGCAACCGCACCGTCTACCCGGTCTTCGACCGCTCGGTGCTGGTGCGGATCGAGACGGCCGACGGCGCCGTCGGCTGGGGCGAGACCTACGGCATCGTCGCCCCGCGTGCGCCGATGGCGATCATCTCGGATCTGCTGGGCCCCTTCGTGGTCGGCCGCGACCCGCGCGATCCGGTCGTGATCCACGAGGATCTCTACGACATGATGCGCGTGCGCGGCTACACTGGCGGCTACTATCTGGACGCGCTCGCCGCGGTCGACATCGCCCTGTGGGACATCGCGGCGCAGATCGCCGGCCTGCCGCTGGCCAAGCTCCTCGGCGGGCAGCGACGCACCGAGATCCCCGCCTATGTCTCCGGTCTGCCCAAGCCGACGCGCGCGGCGCGGGTCGATTTCGCGCGGTCCTGGCAGGCGAAAGGCTTCGACGCCTTCAAGGTCGCCGCCCCGATGCTGGTCGGCGACATCGGCGAGGAGATCGCGGCGCTGCGCTCCGGTCTGGGTCCCGCCTCGCGCATCGCCGTCGACATGCATTGGGAATACACGCCCGCGGCGGCGGTGCGCGCCATCGACGCGATGGCGCCGCATGGGCTCTGGTTCGCGGAGGCGCCGGTCGCGCCCGAGGACGTCGACGGCCTGGCGACGGTGGCCGCGAAATCCCGCGTCCCGATCGCCGCCGGCGAGGAATGGCGCACCGTGTTCGAGGCACGCGGCCGCATCGACCGCCAGGCGGTGAGCATCCTGCAGCCGGAGATGGGCCATACGGGGGTCACCGAATTCATGCGCATCGCGCGCTACGCCGAGGCGCACCACCTCGAGATCGTCCCGCACGCGACGATCGGCATCGGGATCTTCCTCGCGGCGAGCCTGCAGGCCACGGCCAGCTTGCGCAACGCGCCATTCCACGAGTTCCAGCATTCCATCTTCGGCGCCAATCTGCGCTTCGTCGAGGGCGACATGAGCTGCGAGACCGGACGCTATGCCGTCCCGACGGGCAACGGGCTCGGGATGCGGCCCTCGGCCGAGGCGCTGCAGCTGCTCGAGCCTTGAACGACAAGACCGAACCGAAACCAGGGAGGACCGTGATGAAGCCATTCCTCAAGACCATCGCCGCCGCGGCGGTCGCCGCGACGCTGATGCCGGGCTGGACGCCATCCGCGGCGGCGCAGCAGAAGGTGATGAAGTTCGTGTCCTGGCAGAAGGACGAACGTGGCGTCGGCGACTGGTGGGCCGCCGTCATCAAGGAATTCGAGACCCGCAATCCCGGCGTCAGGGTCGAGTGGACCAAGGTCGAACGCGGCGCCTACGCCGACACGATGACCACGCTCTTCGCCGGCGGCAAGCCGCCGGAAATCGTGCATCTCGCGTCCTTCGAGTTCCAGAAATTCGCCGACGAAGGCTGGCTCGAGGATCTCGCGCCGTACATCCGCGGCTCCGGCCTCGACCTCAAGGGCTGGGCCGGCCAGGATGCCTGCAACTGGAAGGGCAAGCCCGTCTGCATCATGATGCTCTATTTCGGCAACATCTTCGCCTACAACGAGGAGTTGCTGACGAAGGAAGGCATCGCCCCGCCGACGAACTGGGCGGAATACATCGCCGCCGCGCGCAAGCTGACCAAGGACCTCAACGGCGACGGCATTCCCGACCAGTTCGGCACCGGGCACGAGACCAAGGGCGGCGCCGGCGTCTATCTGACCGAGATGATGAACTACACGCTGGACGCCGGCGGCCGATGGACCGACGCCGACGGGAAGGTGACGATCGACACGCCGCAGATGATCGCCGGCCTCGCGCGATGGAAGGACATCGTCCGGAGCAACCTGACCCCGCGCGACCTTTCCGCGGGCGAGACGCGGCAGATGTTCGCCGATGGCCGCATCGCCATGAAGCTCGACGGCCCGTGGCTCTATCCGATCATCCAGCGCGGCAAGGCCAGGGATCAGATCAGGATCGCCAAGGTGCCGCTCGACCCCCCGGTCGGCGGGTCGTCGAACATCCTGGGCATCGCGTCGGAAATCCCGGCCGACCGCAAGAAACTCGCCTGGGACTTCATCGCCATCGCGACATCGGACCGGTTCCAGACCGACTACGCGACGATGGCGGCCTCCACGCCGCCCAGCCCGCGCGCCAAGACCGACGGCGCCAGGGCCGCGACGCCGCATTTCGACCTCCTCGTCGAGATGGCGCAGGCGGCCTCCCGGGCAGGCGTCGACCGGATCCCGCGGGGGCTCGAAATCCAGTACAACGAGTTCGCGAAGATGGTCATGGAAGAGACGCAGCGCATGATCATCCAGGACCTCGACCCCGCCGTGGTCGCCCGCACGATCCAGGCCAAGGCCGTGGCGATCCAGCGGCAGTGAACGCAGGCGGGACAGAACGGCGATGATCCGCCTCGACCTGGCGCGGCCCAGCCGCCAGCATTGGCTGGGCTACGCGCTGCTGGCGCCGGCCGTGCTGCTGATCGCGGCGATCATCGTCTATCCGCTCCTCGTCTCGATCGACCTGTCCTTCCAGAACGTGGGGATCGCGCGGCTCGACCGGCCGCGCCGTCCCTTCACCCTCGCGAACTACGAGCGGCTCTTCGCGTCCCCCGATTTCTGGAACGCCTGCTGGGTGACGCTGAAGCTGACGATCGTCGTGTCTTCCGCCTGCTTCCTTCTGGGGCTCGGCACGGCGCTGCTGGTCGACAACCGCTTCCGCGGCCGTCCGCTGGCGCGGCTGCTCGTGGCGATGCCGTGGGCGGTTCCCGAAGTGATCGCGGTCGTGATCTTCGCCTGGATCTTCGACTCGTCCTTCGGGCTGATGAACTGGATCTTCATCTCCCTCGGCCTCGCCGACAGGACGATCAACTGGTTCTCCGATCCGTCCGCGGCCTTCGCCGTCGTCGCCACCACCATGGTCTGGAAGGGCTACCCGTTCGTGTCCATCATGTCGCTCGCCGGGTTGCAGTCGATCCCCGAGGACTATTACGCCGCCGCGCGCGTCGACGGCGCGAGCGCGGTGCAGCGGCTGATCCACATCACCATTCCCAGCCTGATGCCGGTGCTCGGCGTCACCATGGT
>JBIKLI010000340.1:0-4613 GCA_044359885.1 Alphaproteobacteria bacterium
AACCTGATCGTCGCATGCGTGCGCGAACTGGGAGCGACGACGGTGTCGATCACGCACGACATGCATTCCGCCCGCAAGATCGCGACCCACGTCGCCATGCTTCATGGCGGCCGCATCATCTGGACCGGACCGATCGGCGACATCGACCGCAGCGGCAGCGCCTATGTCGAGCAGTTCATCAACGGCCGCGCGGAGGGGCCGATCCAGATGCAGGTCCGCGCCTGAGGCGCCGGTGCCGGAATGGCCAAGCGCGACAACCGTTTCGTCTGCCAGTCCTGCGGTGCCGTCCACTCGAAATGGATGGGGCGCTGCGAGGCCTGCGCGGCCTGGAACAGCGTCGTGGAGGAAGCGGTCGAGGCCTCGCGTCCGGGCGCCGTCACCGGCAAGGGCGGCCGCGCCCTGCCGTTCGAGAGCCTGGACGGGGCGTCGCAATCCCCACCCCGAGCTCTCACGGGGATCGCGGAATTCGATCGCGTCCTGGGCGGCGGCCTCGTCGCGGGCTCGGCGGTTCTCGTCGGCGGCGATCCAGGCATCGGCAAGTCGACCTTGCTGCTGCAGGCCGCGGCGGCTCTGGCACGCGCGCGGCGCGTCGCCTATGTGTCGGGCGAGGAGGCGATGGATCAGGTACGGCTGCGCGCCGCGCGCCTGGGCCTGACCAAGGCGTCCGTGGGGCTTGCCGCCAGCACCTCGGTCAGGGACATCCTTGCCAGCCTCGACGGCGCCAACGCCCCGGACGCCATCGTCATCGATTCGATCCAGACGATGTTCGTCGACACCCTGGATTCGGCGCCCGGTACGGTCGCGCAGGTCCGCGCCTCGGCAAGCGAACTCATCCGTCTCGGCAAGCAGCGGGGGATCGCCATCCTGCTCGTCGGCCACGTCACCAAGGAAGGCATGCTCGCGGGTCCGCGGGTCCTTGAGCATATGGTCGACACCGTCCTCTATTTCGAGGGCGAAAGGGGGCATCAGTTCCGGATCCTGCGCGCGGTCAAGAACCGCTTCGGCCCGACCGACGAGATCGGCGTGTTCGAGATGACCGATCGCGGGCTTGTCGAGGTGCCGAACCCTTCGCAGCTGTTTCTCGCCGACCGGCGTGACGACGTTTCCGGCGCCGCGGTCTTCGCCGGCATGGAGGGCACGCGGCCGGTGCTGGTCGAGATCCAGGCGCTCGTCGGCCCCCCGGTCCAGGGAACGCCGCGCCGCGCGGTCATCGGCTGGGACAGCGGCCGGCTGGCGATGGTGCTGGCGGTGCTCGAGACACGCTGCGGCCTCGTCTTCGCGAATCACGACGTGTATCTGAATGTCGCGGGCGGCTTGCGGATCGCGGAGCCGGCGGCGGACCTCGCCGTCGCGGCGGCGCTGATCTCGGCGCTGGGCGGCCGGCCCGTGCCGCCCGATGCGGTCGTCTTCGGGGAAATCGGGCTTGCCGGCGAAGTTCGTGCGGTCAGCCAGGGCGAGGCCCGGCTGAAGGAGGCCGCCAAGCTTGGGTTCGCGCGCGCCTTCGTCCCGGCCCGCCGCGGCCCTGCCCGCCGCGCGGCCGGCGATCCGGGAATCCAGATCGCGCCGGTCGAAGATCTGTCCGGTCTCGTCCTCCGGCTGTCCGGGGGACGGCAGCGCGACGTCCATGGCAAGGCGGAGGCGGCGTCATGAACCCGGTCGATCTTGGAGTCCTGGGCGCGATCCTGATCTGCGCGCTGATCTCGCTGGTGATGGGCTTCGTGCGCACGATCCTGGCGCTGTCCAGCTGGGCGGGCGCGACGCTCGTGACGATCTGGGGGTTCGCCTATGTCCGGCCGCTGGCGCGCGACTACGTCACGCCGCCGCTGCTGGCCGACATCGCCGCCGGTCTCGGGGTCTTCGTCGCGGCGCTGATCCTGTTCTCGGTCGTCAGCCACGTGCTGTCGTCGCTGGTTCGTGGCAGTTCCCTGTCCTTTCTCGACCGGACGCTGGGCTTCGTCCTGGGTGCGGTGATCGGCGCGTTGCTGGTCGCCGTCGCCTGGCTGGGCGCATCGTCCTTCGTCGAGCGCGACAAGATGCCCGAACAGCTGCGCACGGCGCGTACCCTGCCGATGGTCGACCAGCTTTCCGAACTGGTGCGAAGCCTGCTGCCGGCGGAACTGCGCGGACAGGCGCGCGACGCCGCCGACGAGGCGGGACGGCGCGGCCGCCAGGCCGAGCTCTATCGCGGGGCGCTGGAGGCCGGCCCGGCACCACAGCCGCGCGCCGCCCCGCAGCCGGGCGAAACCGGCTATAAGCCTGAGGAGCGACGGCGGCTCGACAATCTCTTCGAGACGCGTCAGGGGAGTTCGGGCGGAGGAACGGCGCGATGAACGGCGATGACGACTGGTCCGGCACGAACCCGTTCGATGACGACAAGCTGCGGGAGGAGTGCGGGATCTTCGCGGTCCATGGCCACAAGGACGCCGCCGCCCTGACCGCGCTCGGCCTTCATGCGCTGCAGCATCGCGGCCAGGAGGCCTGCGGCATCGTCACCTCCGACGGCGCCCGCTTCCACAGCCACCGGGCGCTGGGACAGGTCGGCGACAATTTCAGCTCGCAGCGCGTCATCGACGCGCTGCCCGGCAGGCTCGCGATCGGCCATAACCGCTACGCCACGACCGGCGAGACGATCCTGCGCAATGTCCAGCCGCTCTTCGCCGAGTTCGATTTCGGAGGGTTCGCGCTCGGGCACAATGGCAACCTGACCAACGCGGCCTCGCTGCGCCAGCTGCTGGTCCGCCAGGGGTGCCTCTTCCAGTCGACCACCGATACCGAAGTCATCCACCACCTGATGGCGCGCGCCCATGGCGACGTCGAGACGCGGCTGCTCTCCGCGCTCAACCAGGTCGAGGGCGCCTATTCGCTGGTGGCGATCGCCAGCAACCGCATCCTTGGCGTGCGCGATCCGCTGGGCGTCCGCCCGCTGGTGCTGGGGCGGCTCGACGACGCGTGGATCCTCTCGTCGGAGACCTGCGCCCTCGACATCATCGGCGCGCGCTTCGAGCGCGAGATCGAGCCGGGCGAACTGGTGGTGATCGACGCCGCCGGCGTTCGCGCGACAAGGCCCTTCGGCCGCGCGACGCGCCAGCGGTTCTGCGTCTTCGAGTACG
The DNA here is from genome assembly GCA_044359885.1 of Alphaproteobacteria bacterium. Lineage (GTDB taxonomy): Bacteria > Pseudomonadota > Alphaproteobacteria > CACIAM-22H2 > CACIAM-22H2 > CAIOSQ01. The sequence continues at coordinate 3,111 of JBIKLI010000340.1, forward strand.
TCTATTTCGGCCGCCCGGATTCGGTCGTCGAGGGGATCTCGATCTACGAGGCGCGCAAGAGCATCGGCGCCGAGCTGGCGCTGGAGAGCGGCGTACCCGCCGACATCGTCGTTCCAGTCCCCGATTCCGGGGTTCCGGCCGCGCTCGGCTACGCGCAGGCGGCGGACCTGCCTTTCGAACTCGGGATCATCCGCAACCATTATGTCGGCCGCACCTTCATCGAGCCGACCGACCATATCCGCCATCTTGGGGTGAAGCTGAAGCACAACGCCAACCGTGCGAAGCTGGCGGGCAAGCGGGTGATCCTGGTCGACGACTCGATCGTGCGCGGCACCACCTCGAAGAAGATCGTGGAGATGGTGCGCCAGGCCGGCGCATCCGAGGTCCACATGCGTATCTCCAGCCCACCGACCGCGCACCCCTGCTTCTACGGCATCGACACGCCGCAGCGCGAGAAGCTGCTGGCCTTCCGCTACGACATCGAGGGCATGGGCCGCTTCATCGGCGTCGACAGCCTCGCCTTCATCTCGATCGACGGGCTCTATCGCGCGATGGGGCAGCCGCGCCGGGAAAGCGCCTCGCCCCAATACTGCGACGCTTGCTTCACGGGGGAATATCCGACGCGGCTGACCGACCAGGAAACCGGTACGACGGGCGCGCCGCTGCTGCGTACCGCGTCGCCCGTCGCATGAGCGCCGCCATGGGAAGCCTTGCCGGCAAGATCGCCGTCGTCACCGGCGCCTCGCGCGGGATCGGCAGGGCCGTGGCGCTTCGCTTCGCCGCCGAGGGCGCCCAACTTGTGGCGGTCGCGCGTTCGGTGGGCGGTCTCGAGGAACTCGACGACGCGATCCGCGCGGCCGGCGGTGCGCCGCCGGTGCTGGTCCCGCTCGACCTGGCCGAACTCGATCGCATCGATCCGCTGGGGCCGCATCTGTTCCAGCGCTTCGGCAAGGTCGACATCCTGGTCGCGAACGCCGCGCTCCTGGGCACGCTGGGACCGATCGGCCATCACGACCCGGGTCTCTGGGACGAGGTGTTCCGGGTCAATGTCCATGCCAATTGGCGGCTGATCCGCACCCTCGACCCGCTGCTGCGACGGGCCGGCAAGGGGCGCGCGATCTTCGTCACCTCCGGCGCGGCGACCCGGGCCAATGCCTATTGGGGCGCCTATTGCGCCAGCAAGGCGGCGCTCGACCAGATGATCCGGGTCTGGGCTCTGGAACTGGCGAGCACCGAGGTGCGTGCCAATCTTCTGTCGCCCGGGGCGACGCGGACCACGATGCGCGCCACCGCCTTCCCAGGCGAGGACCCGCTGACCCTGAAGCCGCCGGAATCGCTGTGCGACCTGTTCATGGAACTGGCTGCGGAAAGCTGCACGCGCAATGGCGAGACCGTTGTGGCTGCCCCGCGCTGAGCGGCCTCAGTCGTCTCTGCCCCGGCCGGCCTTGCCGGCATAGGGGTTCTCGGTCTGGCGAAGCACGAAGCGGATCGGGGTCCCCGGAA
>JBIKLI010000065.1:0-16003 GCA_044359885.1 Alphaproteobacteria bacterium
GGGTACGGGGCCTGCCCGAGCTGCGCGCGACGCTGGTCGCGCAGCGCGACGCCCAGTATCTCATGGGCGGCAACGCCAGACGCGTCTTGAACAATTCGCTCGCCGATCTGCGCGAACAGGCCACCAAGCGCCTGCGGCAGGAACAGGTGCAGGAACATGGCCGTTACCTGTCGCTGTTGAACGACCTCGAAACCGGGCGCGCCGACGAGCGGCTGAAGAACGCGACCTTGACCAGATACGACCGCGAGATCAGGGCACTCGCCGAACTGAAATACGCGCCGCCGATCGTCGCGGAGGTCGCCGGCCTCACCGAGCGGCAAAGGCAACTCGCCATTGCATCGACGATGCCGTCGCGCGACTGGTTCAAGCGCGCACGAAATCTCGAGCAGGCGGTCGCCGAGGCCGCCGCCGCAGTGCAGAGCGCCGAGGACAGCTACAGGAAGACCCAGCTTGCGCTAAAGGATCGGACGCGGTCTGCGCCGGTGCTCGCCGCCAGCGGCAAGATCAAAGCCGCGCTCGCCTGGAGCAAGGATTTCGAGGATTACGAAGGCAAGAGACAAGCCGCCGGACTGCGCCGAGACGAGCAACTCGGCAAGCTGATCTCGCTCCTGCGCGATATCGACGTGTCGGCCTCGCCGGACGAGGTGGTCGACGGCGCAGCGACATTCCGGATCGAACGCGCGCGCAAGAAGACCCTCGTCGAGGCGCTCAAGGCAGCTCAATCTGCGCGCGAAGAAACCCTGCGGGCCGCGACCGCCGTGGCGGAGGAAGGCAAGCGACTCGCCGAACGCGAGCGGGCGCTGGCCAGCCTACCCGAGCAGGTGTCCCTGGCACCGCTTCTCGACGCTCAGGCGCTCGGACATGTCCACGCGGCCGAAACCGAGGCCCAGCGCTTGGGTGAGGCGACGTCGGCCGCAGCGAAGCATCTGAGCCGCGTCGGCGCCCGGCTGGGCTTCCCGGCCGCCCTCACGCTGGACGGGTGCGTGTCGACCCCGATCCCCGCCGCGGTGCAGACCCAGGCGCTGGAGGCGGCGCAGGGTGGGGTCGACAAGCGGACCGTTATCGCCACGGCCGCGCTGGAGACGGCGCGCGGCAGGGAAAGCTCGGCGCAGCGGCAGCTTGCAGAGGCCGAGCGGCTGCTCGATCAGACGCTCAACCGGGACACCCTCGCAAGGCTGCGCGCCAAGCGCGACGCCCTCGAGGCGCGGCTCGTTTCGGGCGGCGGTGCCGGCACCATCCCGGCCGACGCGCTCCACGCCTTTGGCGTGGCCATCCGTGAGATCGACGCCCTCGTCGATCGCCTCCTCGACCACGCGAAGCTGGTGGCCGAACGCGACGCCGCGACCCGCGCCCTCGAAGCAGCCACCGCGACCGTGAGGGACGCCGAGGCCGAGCTTCGACGCTGCACGCAGGACCAGAAGGACCTCGCCGCGCGATGGCAGGCGCTATGGGCGGCATCGGGTGTCACCGTCGCGATCGGCGATGCGCGCTGGCGTCAGGACCATGATCGTTTTCTGCAAGACGTCGAGACGTTGGGCACAGACAGGATCAGGGCCGACGCCGCCGCCAAGACGGCGTCATCCCGGCGCCACGCGGTGGAGCAGGTGCTCGGCCTGGTCGGGCTGGGGCTCGCCGGCGAGGCACTCGACCGGCGGCTCGCGGAGGCGATCGACAATCGGCGAGCGGCCAACGAGGCGCACAGGCTTGCGGTGCGCAGCGTGGAGGAGGCGAAGGACCGGTACGCGAAGGCGAAGTCCGATCACGTCAGGAGCGACGCAGAAAAGGCGAAGACGGAGGAATATCTGGTCCGGCTGGCCTCCGATGCGCCCGCCCTCGTCGCCGGCGATGGGGACCGGGTGGAGGCGTGGATCGGCCAACTCGAAGCGCTCGACCTGGCTGCAAAGGCGTTGCGCGAGGCCATCGACGACGACGAGCGGGTGCGCGCACGCCACGACCAGGCACTTGCCGCCGTCGATCAGGCCTTCGCGACCCTGGCCGCGGCAGGAATTGAACCCGGTACGTCCGCCGACACGCCGGCGCTGCTGCGCCTCGCGCGATTGTCGCGACTGCTGAATGACGCCGAAGTTACCCACGAGCGCGAGAGCGCCGCCGCGCGGGCAAAAACCGATCTCGATGAACGGAACGGCGCATTGAACCAGGCGCTGGAGCGCCTCGCCATGCATCTCGGCGCCGCGACCGGCGAACCCGTCGCGCCGGGCGCACAGGCGATCCACGAGATCATGCAGCGGCTGGCTGAATACTACGACCTCGACGAGAAGATCGCCGAGAAGAAGGCCGCCGCGTGCCGGGACCGCGATTTCGGGTGGGAGGCGCTCGTCGAGAAGGTCGAAGGGCGCGACGTCGCGGCGCTCGACGCGGACATCGAACGGATCGAGGCGCAGAAGGAAATCGTGACGGCGGAACGCGACGCCTTGGGTGCTCGCATCGCCGAGGCAGAGAAGGCTATCGAGAACCTCACCCGTGACGGCAGCGTCGCCGAACTCTCGCAGCAGATCGAGCGTCTGATCGCGGTCACCGCGGACGAGCTCGAGGAGGCGCTCGCGCTCTACGGCGCCGTGGCCCTGCTCGAACAGGTCGAAGCGCAGCTCAGCGAGGACGCGCGCCTCGCCGGCCTTCTGGATGCGGCGAGCCTGCATTTCGCCCGGCTGACGCGGGGCATGTTCACGCGCGTCGAGTTCAAGGACGCGCAGCGCAAGGAGCTGGTCGTTGTCCGCGCGGGCGCCGGTGTCGAGTCGACGCTCGATCCCCAGGCGCTGAGCGACGGCACGCGCGACCAGCTCTGGCTGGCGCTGCGTCTGGCGCTCATCGAGCCGCATCTCTCGGCCAAGCGCCTGCCGCTCGTGCTCGACGACATCCTGGTCCATTTCGATCCGGCGCGCACCACCGCGGCGCTCGAGGCGCTCGCCGAGATCGCCCGGCATACCCAGGTCATCCTCTTCACCCACCACCCCCATGTCGTCGAACTCGCGCACGCCGCAGGCCTCGCGTTCGAGTCCCTCGACCTGCCGGCGCGCGAGGCGCTCGGGCCGGTGCCGCCGCGCGAGGCGCTCGATCCCGCGCTACCTCGGCCGCGCGCGATCAGGCCGCGCCCCACGCCGCCGGCGGACGAGGCCGCGCCTGGCGGCGGCGATCCGGCTCCGCGCGTCCCGCCGGACGACCGGACCCTCTCGGCCGATGCGCGCTTCGTCCTCGCGGCGCTGGCTGCCCGGGACGATCAGAGGGCGGGCAACCTCGCGCTGCGCAGGGAGCTCGACTGGACGGAGGAGCGCTACGACCACGCGAAGGCGGAGCTGATCGCCCGCGGGTTCGTCGTGGTCGGTGCCGGGCGCGGCGGCTCCGTGCGCCTCGCGCCGGCCGAGGGCGCGGCCGCCCCGCCAGCCGCGGTCGACGACGCGTGAGCCGCAGCGGGCCGCCGGTGCAAGCGCCGGATCGCCTTCCACGCCGGCACGCGCAGGGACGACCACATCATCCCTGCCGGCGAATTGTCGGCCCGGCCCGCTCGTCGCCTCGGCGGGCCATCGCGTCGCCGCGGCCGCGGTCCAGGGCTTCGGCGACCAGCAACAGACCGTTCATGCGGTCCTCGGAATGAAGCGACGTCGCCCCGGAGCAGGGCTGCCGTTTTCGCCCAGGCCGTGGATCATGCCGCGCCGTCGATCAAGATCTGCACTCCCGGCGTGAGACTGTCTGCGCGACGTTCCATTCGAGGAGCCTCGCACCATGCCATGCCCCGTCACCCGCCACCGTCGCGACACGCACGCCGCCGCCGGACAGCCCGCGATCCGCGTCGCCGCCCGCCATGCGCTCTCCGTGCTCGTCCATGTCGCCGAGCCCGGGCGCGGGATCGATCGCGACGCGGTTTTCGCGGCGGTGCGCCACTGGTATGCCACCCATCTGGGCGAACGGCCGGGGCTGGCAGATGACTTCGAGGATGCGCCGCAGCGCAAGCGGATCACCGCCCGCCAGCGACGTGATCTGGCCGACGCGCTGCGCGGCCTCTGCGAACCGGCCGGCAAGCCCGCCCGCGCGCGCGCCGGGGTGGACGGGATCGCGCGGCTTGCCCGCATCCTCGGTCTGACGCCACTCGACGCCCAGATCCTCCGGGTGATCGTCCTGTACCGGTCGAACAACGCGTTCGAGGAGCTGGTGGACTCGCTGGCGACGCGCGTGTTCCGATCTCCGCCGTCGCTGCGGGCGGATCCCGCGCTGTTCGGATTGCTGACCGGCCAGCCGGAAGACGAGGTTGCGCCGCGCCTGCGCCGCGATGGCGATCTCGCCGCCTCGGGGCTGGTGCTGGTGGAAGAGTGCGGCAACATCCGCCTTCTAAACCGGGTTCTGGGCATCGCCACGTCCGGCTTCACCGACGACGCGGCGGTGGTCGACGCGATCCTCGGGCGCAAGCTGGAGGCGACGCTGGAGATCGCCGATTTCGCGCATCTCGGCGCGGATGTCGAACGCGTGCGCAAGATCCTGGCTGGGGCACTCGCCGCCGGCGAGGGCGGCTGCATCCTCTTCGCCGGCGTGAGCGGCGCGGGAAAGACCGAGCTGGCAAAGACGCTCGCGGCGGCGCTCGCGACGCCGATCTACGCCATCGGTCAGCACGACATGCGCGGCAACGAACCCAGCGCCGTCGAGCGGCTCTCCGACCTCGCCCTCGCGCAGCGCCTGTTCGCAAAAAGCAGGGGAACGAATCGCGCCCTGCTGCTGGTCGACGAGGCCGAGGACCTCTGGGGCGGCGGAGGCGGCGTCTTCGACATGATGGGTGGGCAACTTCCCGATCCGCTGGACGAGCGCCACGGCAGGGCCGCCGGCAGATCGCGCGCCTATCTGCACGCGTTGCTGGAAAACTCGAAGGTCCCGATGATCCTGACCTGCAACGACATCGGCGCGCTGGGCGGCGGCCCGTTCCTGCGCCGCATGACCTGCATCGTGTCGTTCGGCGTTCCGCCGCTGGACGTGCGGCGGCGGCTCGTGCGCCATGCCGCCAATGCCGAAGGGATCGGCGACATGGGACCTGCGCATGTCGAGGCGCTTGCGCGGATGGCCGCCGGGCCGGCAATCGCACGCTCGGCGCTGCGCGCCGCCAGGCTCGCTGGGGATCCGGAGGTCGCGATCTGGGCTGCCACCGGCGTCGCGCAGGCGATGCGCGGTGCGGGCCGCGCAGGGGCCGTCCCGGCCTATTCGACCGACGATTTCGACCCTGGCCTGATCCGCGCCGATGTCGATCTCGCCGCGCTTGCCGGGCGGCTCTCGGCATCCGGCGCGTCGCGTCGGTTCAGCCTGCTGCTGAGCGGGCCGCCGGGCAGCGGCAAGAGCGCCTTTGCGCGCCACCTCGCCGATCGGCTCGGCATGCCTGTCCTGGAGCGTCGCACCTCCGATCTGCTGTCGAAATTCGTCGGCGGCAGCGAGCGCCTGATCGCCCAGGCCTTCGCCGAGGCCGCGGCCGGCGAGGCGGTGCTGATCTTCGACGAGGCCGATTCGCTGCTGCGTTCCCGGGCCGGCGCGGCGCATGGATGGGAAATCAGCCAGGTCAACGAGATGCTGACCGGGATCGAGCGCCACGCCTGGCCGATCGTGGCGACCACCAACATGCTGGACGACATCGACGGCGCCGCGATGCGTCGCTTCCTGGTGAAGGCGAATTTCGGGTACCTGGAAATCCCCCAGCGCGCCAGGGCCTTCGTCGTCCATTTCGGGATCTCGCCGCCGGCCGGGCTCGACGCCCTCGATGCGCTGACACCAGCCGATTTCGCCCTCGTCAAGCGCCGCGCCGCGCTCGAGGGCTTCGCCGGCGACCCGGAAGCGCTGCTGGCGGCGCTGGCCGCGGAACAGGCAGCGAAGCCGGAGCGGCGGCACGGGACGACGAAGGTCGGTTTCGTCGGATGAGGCACCCCAGGTTGCATTCACGCGGATTCCATACGATAGGTGCGGCGCTGGAGACTCCAGGCGAGGCACCATGGCTGGAAGAAAGAAGGCGTCGAGCAAGGCAGGCAGCGGCCGCGCCGCCATCGGCGTGCAGTTGCTCGAACTCGCCTGGGATCTCGAAACGGAGCCGATGTCCTACGCCGCGCTGCGTGACCGGTACGGGATTTCCCAGCCGACGGCCTATCGCCGCATCAAGGACCTGGAATCCCTGTTCGGGGGCGCCGTGAACCGGACGACCGACGAGGACGGCGAGATCCGCTTTTCCATGCCGATGGGCAGTTCCGGGCGCTTTGCCTATTTCAGCGAAGCGGAGATCGTGCTGCTCAAGGAGGCGGCCAAGCATTTCGAGGCCAGCGGCCGGCCGGACGACGCGCGCCGGCTGCGCGCCATGTCGCAGGCAGTGCTGGACTCGATGCCGGCGACGCGACGGCGCAAGGTCAATGTCGACGCGGCCTCGCTCGCGGAGCGCGAGGGCATCGCGATGCGCGCCGGACCGCGCCCCGTGCTCGATCCCGAACTCGTGTCGCGCGTCCGCCAGGCGATCCTCGCCCAGAAGACGATCACGGTCGAATATGCCGCGCGCGTCGCGCGCAGCATCAAGATCCATCGCCTTGAGCCGCACGGCATCCTGTTCGGACATCGCAACTATCTGGTCGCCTTCTATGCAAAGGACATGAATCGCGGCCCGGCGCTCTTCGCCCTGTCCGGCATCCGCAAGCTGACGGTGGAGGCCGAGCCCTTCGTCTTCCGCGACGGCTTCGACATCGACGCCTATGCGCGGCAGAGCTTCGGAATCTGGCAGGGCGACACGGTCGACGTGACCTGGCGCTTCGCCGCCGACCGGGCCGCCGACGTGATGGAAACCTTCTTCCACCACACCGAGTCCAAGAAGACCCTTCCCGATGGCAGCGTCGAGGTCAGCTTCCGCGCCTCGGGCCAGACCGAGATGCTCTACCATCTGGTCACCTGGGAGGATGCGATCATCGGCATCGAGCCGCCGGCGCTGCGCAGCGCCTATCTCGCGCTGCTGGACCGGATCCGCGGCAGGCTGGATCCCTGACCTTCGCGCCCGCACCGCGGTGGCGCTTGCCGCGGCGGAAGCGCAAGCCCAAGATCGCCGTCGCTTCGGGCGGACATCCGCGGCGTCGACCAGGCGCGGCACGCCCCCTCTGCCATTCGCTGGACCACGTCGCGAGGCCGCCACGCATGCCCTCCGCCCCCGCCGTCGCCGGTCTTGGCCTGTTGCTGGTCTCCACGCTGTGCTGGGGACTGGCGTGGCCTCTGGCCAAGATCGTCGTGGGCGAACTCGGCGTATGGAATGTCCGCCTGGCGCTGGTCGCCGTCGGCACCTGCGGCCTGCTCGCGATCGCCGGGCTCAGAGGCGACCGCCTGCTGCCGCCCGGCGCCCGATGGGGCCAGGTCGCCTTCATCGGCGCGATGTCCACCACGGGCTGGGGCGTGCTGTCCACCTATGCCCTGGTGTTGATGGCGCCGGGGCGTGCCGCGATCCTGGCCTACACGATGCCGCTCTGGGCGGCGATCTTCGGCTGGCTGGCGCTGGGCATCCCCGTGCGGCGGCGCGAACTGCTCGGGCTCGCGCTCGGCCTGGCGGCGATCGCGGTGCTGCTGGCCAGCGACGCGCTCGCGATGGGCGCCGCGCCCTACGGTCCGATCCTGATCGTGATGGCCGCAATGTGCTGGGCGGCCGGAACCGTCGCGATCAAGGCGTATCGCGGGTCGCTGTCGACGCTGCCGCTCGCCGCCTGGCAGACGGTGATCGGTGGCCTGCCGATCGTCGGCGCCGCGCTCGTCGTGGAGCCGCCATCCGACTTCCTGGGGCTGAGCCCGGCCGCCGCGTGGTCGCTCGCGTTCTGGTCGCTCAGCGGGGCGGTGGCCGGCGTCTGGGCATGGTATCGCGTGGTCCAGATCCTGCCGCCGCATGTCGCGGCGATCGGGATCCTGGGCACGCCGATCCTGGGCCTGCTGAGCAGCGCGGCAGTGTTCGGCGATACGATCGGCGCCGCCGAGCTGACTGCGCTCGCGCTGGTCGTCGCGGCGCTGGTCGCGGTGCTGGCCCCGTCGTCGCCGGTTCAGCGCCCGCGCAGCCAGCCGCGGATGCGTTCGGGCGACAGCGGCTGAGCGTCGACCACGACGCCCCAGGGGCCGAGCGCGTCGCCGACGGCGTTGCAGATCGCGCCGATGGCGCCCATCACCCCGCCCTCCGCCATGCCCTTGACGCCGGCGGGCGTGCGGGAGCTGGGCGTATCGGCGTGGATGATCTCGATCTCGGGCAATTCGCCAGCCGTCGCCAGCAGATAATCGGCAAAGCTGCCGGCGCGCGGCTGGCCGTCGGCGTCGTAGGCAAGGTCCTCGAGCAACGCGCCGCTGAGCCCCATGGCGACGGCGCCTTGCAGCTGGCCGGCGACGATCTGCGGATGGATGCGCGTGCCGGCATCCTCGACCACCAGGTATCGCCGGATGGCGACCACGCCGGTCGCGGTGTCGACCTCGACGATGCAGGCATGGGTCGCGTTCGAATAGGTCATCGGCGGCGGATCCCAGGCAAGCTGGGTCTCGAGGCCCGGCTCCATTCCGGCAGGCAGCGACAGCGGATCGAAATACGCGATCTCGGCGATGTCGCCCAGCCCGATCCCGGCATCGGTCCATGCGCCGCCGAGCAGGCGCTCGACACGGCCGGCCTGCAGGCGCAATTCCCCGGCCTCGTTCAGCCCCAGCCGGTGCGCCGCGATCGCGAGCACCTTCCCCTGCAGCCTGCGCCCCGCGAGGAGCAGCGTGCCGCCGCCGGCAGCCGCGCCGCGGCTGCCGCGGGCACCCATGCCGTAGGGCGCCACCGCGGTGTTGCCCAGATGCATGGTGACGGCCCCGGGCGCGACGCCCAGGCCCTCGGCGACCATCTGCGCGAAGGTCGTCTCATAGCCCATGCCCGACGTCATCAACCCGACCGCCGCGTTCACCGCCCCGGTCGGCTCGACCCGCACCCAGGCGTTCTCGTGCCCCGATCCCCGGATGCCGGCCGCCCTGTAGAAGGCCGAGCCGTAGGTCGTGGACTCGACGACCGTGCAGATGCCCAGCCCCAGCGCGCGGCCGGCGGCGCGTGCGGCCGCCTGCTCGCGACGGAATCCGTCGTAGCCGATCGCCGCGAGCGCGCGCTCGAGCGTCTCGCGGGGCGTCACGTCGTGCAGGACCTCGCCGGAGGGCATGGTCCATGGCAGATCGGCGGGGCCGAGCGCGTTGACACGGCGCACGGCGACGGGATCGAGCCCCAGTTCGCGCGCGATGGCGTCGATCGTGCCATCCATGATCCAGCTGGCGATCGCCATCGGCGCACGCATCGGCGCGGCCGGGCATTTGTTGGTCAGCGCGGCGCGCACCGTGTACCCATAATCGCGGATGCGGTAGGGGCCGGTGAGGATCATCCCGACGACGCGCGCCATGTAGTTCGCGGGGAAGAAGCAATAGGCGCCGAAATCCGCGTCGATCGCCAGGTCCAGCGCCAGGATCCGCCCGTCGGCCGCCACCGCGGTCCGCGTCACCGCGGTCTCCTCGCGCGCGTGGCACGCCGCGGTCAGGTTCTCGAGCCGGTCTTCGCGCCAGCGCACGGGGCGTCGCGCAAGGCGCGCCAGCGCGGCGATGCAGAGTTCCTCGCGCCAGAGCGCGATCTTCTGGCCGAAGCCGCCGCCGATGTCGGGCGACACCACCGTGACCTGCGACTCGCTCAGCCCGAGCCGGGTCGCCAGCGCCGTGCGCAGCGGATGCGGCGCCTGGTTGCCGCCGGTGAACGTCAGATGCCGCCGTCCCTCGTCCCATTGCGCGATGCAGCCGCGGGTCTCGATCGGCGCGTGCGTCTGGCGGTGCTGCGCGAAGCGCGCCGTGACGATGCGCGCGCCGGCGAAGCGCCGTTCGAGATCCGGAGTGGCGAAGCGCTGCTGCGAGACGAGATTGGTGGGCAGCGTCTCGTCCACCAGGGGCGCGCCTGGCGCCAGCGCCGCGGCGAAGCTGGCGACCGCGCCCAGCGGCTCGAATTCCGCCTGGACCAGTTCCGCGGCGTCCTCCGCGACATAGCGGCTGTCCGCCAGGACGACGGCATAGGGATCGCCGACGAAGCGCAGCCTGTCCTCGGGCATCGTCGCGACTTCGGTCGGCTGCAGGCCCTCGATCGGCGGCGCCATGCGCAGACGCCGCGTGACCGCGTTGAGATCGGCCCCGGTCCAGACGCCGTGCACGCCCGGCAATGCCAGCGCGGCCGCGGTGTCGATCGTGCGCAGCCGTGCATGGGCATAGGGGCTGCGCAGGAAATGGGCATGCAAGGCCCCCGGCACGACGATGTCGTCGGCATAGCGTCCGGCGCCGATCAGGAAGCGCCGGTCCTCGACCCGGGGCGGCGACGTGCCGATCACCCGCCACGTCGTCATCGTGCGGCCTGCAGGATCGCGCGCGCGATGTTGGCGTAGCCGGTGCAGCGGCAGAGATGGCCGGCGAGCAGGTCGCGGACGGCATCGGCGTCCGGGTTCGGGTTCTCGCGCAGGAACGCCGTCGCCGACATCAGGATGCCGGGGGTGCAGAAGCCGCATTGCAGCGCATGGCAAGCCGAGAAGGCAGACTGCAGGGGGGTCATCTCCTCGCCCTCGCGCAGCCCCTCGATCGTCGTCACGCGCCGACCGTCCGCCTGGATCGCGAAGAGGAGACAGGCACGCACCGGCTCGTCGTCGAGCCAGACGGTGCAGGCGCCGCATACGCCGTGCTCGCAGCCGACATGCGTGCCGGTCAGGCCGAGTTCTTCGCGCAGCACGTCGCTGAGCAGGCGCCGCGGCTCGACGACGATTTCGCGTCGCACGCCGTTGACGGTGATCGAGACCGGCTTCATGCGATGGCATCCTCGACCGCGCGCGCGACGAGCACCGGCAGCAGATCGCGCCGATAGGTCGCCGAGGCGCGCAGATCTGACAACGGCTCGAAAACGGCGCCGCTCGCCAGCGCGCCGATCCGAGCCGGATCGGGGGCCGTCCCGAGGGCCGGTGCGAGCACTGCGGACAGATCGACCGGCGCCGCCGCGAAACCGCCGGCGACCGCCCGCAGCTTCGCGACGCGGCCGCCGGCATCGCGCACCAGACGCAGCGCCACCGCCCCGGTGACGAAATCGCCGTGGCGCCGCCAGGTCCAGCGCAAGGCGCCGCGCTCGTCCGGATCGGGCTGCGCGAACCGGACCTCCACCAGCATCTCGTCGCTGGCGAGGCTGGTCTCGAAGATGCCGCGGAAGAAGTCGCGCGCGGCAATGCGGCGTCGGTCGCCCGGGCCCTGCGCCACAAGTTCGGCATCGAACAGGCAGGCCATCATCGGCCACTGGGCCGCCGGATCGGCATGGGCCAGGCTGCCGCAGACCGTGCCGCGCCGGCGTATCGCGTCATGGCCGATCGCCATCGCCGCGCGGGCCAGAAGCGGCGAGGCCGCGGCGACCGCAGGGGACATCGCCATCTTGTGGTGGCGCACCAGGGCGCCGACGGCCAACTGTCCCGCGTCGATCGTGATCGCGTCCAGCCCAGCGATCCGGTTGATGTCGATCAGCAGCGCGGGCCGCGCCAGCCGCGCGTTCATCGCCGGCACCAGGCTCTGACCGCCGGCCAGGATCCGCGCGTCGCCGTCGCCGGCCGCCAGGGCCGCGACCGCCTGTTCGACCGTCGGCGGCGCGACGTAGTCGAACGCCGCCGGCTTCACAATTCGGGCCGCGCGACCGGCACGGCGCGCTCCACGACGAGACCGGCCGCGAGCAACCGCGCCTCCGACCAGGCGCGGCCAATCAGGGTGACGCCGACCCCCTGACCGTCGCGCATGCGCCCGACAGGCACCGTGAGCGCGGGGTAGCCCGCCTTGCCCGTCATCTTCGCTGCGGCGCCGCCGGGGACGATGATCGCGTCGAGGTCGTGGGCCGCCAGCGCGGCATCGATGCCGCCGCTGCGGGTCAGGGCGATGTCGCGCGCCCGATCCGCCCGATAGGTCGGATGGTCCAGCGGCAGCCCGCTCTCGAGCGCAGCCTCCATCAGCCCCTGCCCGAAGGGGATCGCCTCGGGATGCGCCCGGTTCCAGGCGACCAGTTCGGCCATGTCGGCGACCGGCGCGCCCTGGGCGGCGAAAAACGCGCCCAGCGCCGCCTTGAATTCGCTGCGGAAGACGCAGGAGCGCAGATCGGCGACCAGACGCGCCGAGGGGATGTCGACCGGATCGACGATGGTCACGCCGGTGGCGGCGATCCGGCCGATCGCCGCCTCGACGATGCCATCGGCCTCGCTGTGGCCGGCGCGCCCGAAATAGACGTCGCGGGCGACACCCAGGCGCAGCGCGCCGGCGACCGACGCGACGGCGCCGCGACCGGCGGAGGCCAGCGTCAGCGTGTCTTCGAGATCCGCGCCCGCCAGCACCTGCAGAGCGAGCGCCGCATCGGCGACATTCGCGCAGATCGGACCGGCCGTGTCCTGGCTGATCGCCAGCGGCACGATGCCCGCACGGCTGACCAGGCCCACCGTCGGCTTGAGGCCGACCACCATCGACGCGGCGGCGGGCGTCTGGATCGAGTTCTGTGTCTCGGAGCCGATGGCGATGTCGCAGAGCCCCGCCGCCATCGCGCAGGCCGACCCCACCGACGAACCGAAGCCGCGATCGTAGCGCGCACCGAAGGGATGCCGGACGACGCCGCCGAGACCGGAGAACTCCGCCGGCATGGTTTCGCCGACATAATCGGCGAATTCGGTCAGGTTCGTCTTTCCGAGCACGATCGCGCCAGCCGCGCGCAGCCGCGCCACGATCGTCGCGTCGCGTCGCGGCCGGAACCCGGCGAGCGCGCGCGCCCCCGCGGTCAGCGGCAGGCCGGCGACCGCGACATTGTCCTTCACCAGGACGACGCGACCATGAAGCGGGCCGCTCGACGGCGTGGCGTCGCAGGCGTCGGCGCGGGCGCGCGAATCGTCTGCCAGGCACCGGATCGCGTTGAGCGACGGATCGAGCCGCGCGATGCGATCCAGGAAATGCTCGACCCGATCGCGCGCGCGCGTCATGTCATCGGTCTCCGGTCAGCCCACGGCGCCGCCGCTTCGAGCGCCGCTGCGGCGCGGAAGATCGACGCCTCGTCGAAATAGCGCCCGATCAGCTGCAAGCCGATCGGAAGCCCCGCCGACGAGACGCCGCTGGGAACCGAGGCGGCGGGATGACCGGTGAGATTGAAGGGATAGAGCGAACGGCACCAATGCGCGTAGCCCGGCGTGTTGATGGCGCCTCCCGCATCGACGCGCCAGGGCGGCTCGGACAGGGTCGGCGTGGCGATCAGATCGAATCTCTCGAACAGCGACTGGACCCGGCGGAACAAGGCGGTCCGCCGATCCGAGGCAAGCTGCCACTGGGCCGCGCTGTAGCCCCTGCCTTGCTCGACCGACGCCCGCAGCGACGCGGTCATCCGCTCCCCGAGCTGGTCGGCGGTCCGGCCGAGTCGCGCGGCATGCGCGGTCGTGGCGATCACGACATAGTATTCGAACACGTCGGCGAATTCCGGGACGTCGAGCGGTTCGACGATCGCGCCGGCGGCCTCGAGAAGACGCATGGACTGCCGGGTGGAGGCACCGACCTCGGCACCGGTGGCGACGCCGCCGAAATCGGCGATCCAGCCGATCCGCAGCCCCGCGAGCGACGTGCCCTCGGCCATCGCCGGCGCGAAGGCGGGAACGCCGAGCGTGTGGACGTCGGCCGGCGTCGGACCCGACATCGCCGCCAGCATCAGCGCGGCGTCGCGAACGTCGCGCGTCATCGGGCCGGTGAAGGCGTAGTTCGCGAAGGTATCGGGAATGGCCTCAAAGGGAACACGGCCGAGCGTCGCCTTGATGCCGAACAGCCCCGAGCACGACGCCGGGCAGCGGATCGAGCCGCCGCCGTCCGTGCCGACCGCCAGCGGCCCGACCCCGGCCGCGACCGCCGCCGCGGCACCACCGCTCGATCCGCCCGGCGTATGGTCGAGCGACCAGGGGCTGCGGGTGACGCCGAACGGCAGGGAGTCGGTCAGCACCTTGTGCGCGAATTCCGGGGTCGTCGTCTTGCCGACGAGTATGGCCCCGGCGTCGCGAAGGCGCTGCCAGACGATCGCGTCCACCGTCGGCCTGAAATCCATGGCGGCGAAGGAGCCGTTGGTCATCGGCTGCCCGACCGTCGCCAGATTGTCCTTCACCGTCAGCGGCACGCCATGCAGCGGTCCCAGCGCATCGCCGCGGATCACCGCCGATTCGGCGGCGCGCGCCGCCGCCAGGGCCTGCTCGTACAGCGGGAAGGCGAAGATGTTGCAGGCGGCGTGGATCTTCTCGGCGCGCGCGATCACCGCCGTGACGAGTTCGACCGGCGACAGCTGCCGCGTCGCGATCCGGCGCGCCAGCTCGCGCGCCGGAACGAAACAGAGATCCTCGCTCGCCACTATTCAGCCGCCGGCGCAGGCGCGCGCTTGGTGATGTTGCCGTGATCGTCGAGCGCGTAGCCGGCCTTGGTCGCCGCCTCCATCACGCGATCGCACCACGTGACACGGCCCGGGTCGGTCCCGCCGAGGATGGAAAGCATGAAGGCCTCGCCCGGAGAATCGTTCCGGAAGCCGCGCATGATCTTCGTGGGGATCGAGATCACGTCCCAGGGGCCGATGGTCAGTTCGTTCTTGCCGTCGTCGCCCCACTGCACCGACCAGGTGCCCGAGAGAGGCATGAAGACCTCGAGCGTTTCATGGGTATGCAGCCCCGTTCCCTTGCCGGGCTCGCAGCGGATCACGGCCATGTGGAAATCGCGCGCATCGTTGATGGCGACTTCCATCGACGCGTCCTCGGTCACGCCGCGACCGATGATGTTGAAGATATCCCTGTTGTATTCGGGCATGACCGCGTCGATCAGCGGCATCGAACTGGATTTGAGGCGCGAGAAGATCGCGACCCGCTGCTTCATCTCTTCGGGCGTTACGACCGGGCGTTGCTCCGACATTCCTAGCCTCCAGATCTGGCGATGCGATCTGCGATCTATACACGCGCGCCGGGCGGCCATCAATCGCGCGATCGCGCGCGGCGACGCAGACGGCGCGCCTTGCGTGCCCGCAGCACATGTGTGACTGTTCGCCAATCAGCGTCGAATCGGCGCTATGACACGCGGCCACGCGACGCCGCGATCGGGAACCGGGAGAGGGAGGCAAGAATGTCGATTGAAAATGGCAGGATCATCGGCCGGCGTGACGCCATGGCCGGCGCAGCGGCGGCCGGGGCAGTCGTCGGCATGCCCTTCGCCGGCGCTCGCGCACAGGCGAACGAGCCCGTCAACTTCATCGCGTGGTCGGCGGTCGTCGATCAGGTCCGCTCGCACATCACCGCTTTCGAGAGCGCATCCAGCATCCGGGTCAACTACGAGAATCATCCGGCCGCGCAGTTCCGCGCCACGCTCGTCGCGCGCATCGTCGGCAACGCGCCGATCGACGTGATGTGGATGAACGATGCCTGGGGCCCCGAATTCGCGGAAGCCGGATGGGCAGCCCCGATCGACGACATCCCCGAACTGATGCGCTACAACGAAGCGACGAGCCAGTTCTGCACGAACTACATGCGCTGGAAGGGCCGCCAGTACGGCCTTGCCTATTACGGCGACCACATGTCGTTCATGTACAACACCGAACTCATGGAGCGCGCCGGCATCCAGCGCCCGCCCGAGACCTGGGACGAAGTCGTCCAGCAGTCGCTGCAGATCAAGCAGCGCGGCATCTGCGAATTCCCGCTGCTGCTGTCGCTGGCCGCCGACGCCTGGCTGATCGAGATGTTCTCGGCCATCGGCTTCTCCTTCGGCGGCCGCTTCGCGGACGAGAACAATGCGCCGGTCATGGCCGATCCGCGTCGCGGGATGGCCGCGGCCCTCAAGTGGATCCAGGACGCGATCCATGTCCACAAGATCGTGTCGCCTGGCGCGACCACGACCAACGAGATCCCCGGCCTGCGCGCCTTCTCGTCGGGCGCGCATGCGTTCGGCGTGATCCCGCGCTACCGCATCC
>JBIKLI010000341.1:0-4607 GCA_044359885.1 Alphaproteobacteria bacterium
ACGTCGGCGGCCGCCTGGCCCGTCGCGATGCCGGCGGTCTCGCCTTCGATTTCGCCGCGCGCAGCCGCGATCGCGCCAGCCTGAAGGTCGGCGGCGAGTTGCGCCGCCCCTTCACCGGCAGCGACTACGACATCGCCTTCGCGATCGCGATGCCGGAAATCGGGCGTCTGGCGGAGATCGCGACGGAGGCCGGTTTCGCGGGGTTCCGCGCGCCGTCCCTGGGGCCGTTGTCGATCGCGGTGGAGGTCTCGGACAAGGGACCCGACCGCCGCATCGGCCTGGACGGCATCCGCATCCGGCTCGGCGAACCGGCCGGTCCGCGCGCGGCGGTCGATGGCGTGCTTCGCGATCCGCTCGGCCCGGTGCAGCGGCCACCCGTGCCACCCGGGCTCGATCTGCGGATTGCCGTGGTCGCCCCCGACATCGGTGACGTGGCGCAACGGCTCGGTCTGGCACCGTCGCGGCGCGGCACGCTCGATTTCTCGGCCACCCTTCGGGACGAAGGGGCGCCGCGCATCGCCATGCCGTCCCTGAAGCTGACGGGCCCCGGCATGGACCTGACCGGCGTGGGCGCGGTCTCCTTCGAAGGCGAAAGACCGGTCTGGAACCTGCGGCTGCGCGGCGAAGAAGTCGATCTCGCATGGCTGGCGCCGGCACCCGCACCGGCGACGACAGGCCGGGCCGCCGCGCCCATACCAAGACCGGCCGGGCGGCTGATCCCCGACATCGCCATTCCCTACGACCTGCTCGCCGCGGCGGACCTCGATGTCGATATCGGTCTGGGCACGCTGGGGCTGCCGCGCGTCAGCATACGCAGCCTGTCCGTCGGCATGCGCGGCCGGCGTGGTCAGGTCCAGGTCGAGCCGCTTCGTTTCGTCGTCGAGGGAGGGACCTTTTCGGGAGCGATCGGCCTGTCGGCCGGCGACCGGACCATCGCGCCGCGACTGGCGGTCGACGGCCTGGAACTGGGATCGGTGCTCGCGTCGCCCGATTGGCTGCGCGGCGGACTGGCGCGCCTGCGCGCCGATCTGCGGGCGGAGGGCGAACGTCTGCCGGAGGCGTTCGGCACGCTCGCCGGCAGCGTCGACCTGGATGTCGGCCCAGCCCAGCTGGGCCAGGGACTGAGGCAGGACGTGGCGGCGTGGCTCGCCGACATCGCGCCGCCGCTGGCCCAGATCCAGTTCGGCCTCACGATGCGCTGCGCCGCCTATGCGCTGCGCTTCGATGGCGGCGTGGGGACGCTGATGCGCGGCGTGATCGACGCCGGTCCGGTCGCGCTGCGCACCGCCGGAACGATCGACCTCGGCCAGGAAACGCTCGCGTTGCGCTCTCAACTCGGGCCGCTCGGCTTCCGGACCACCGGCACCCTGGCCGCGCCGCAGCACCGGCTCGATGCCACCGGCAGCGCGCGCGGAGTCGCCGAGGGCGCCGCCGGCGCCATCCGCGACCTGCTCGGCGGGCTTCGCCGCGAGCCCGCCGGCGACGCCGGCGCCTGCCGGAATGGCGATGGCGGTGCGGCGCCGGCGGCGCCCGACGCCGAAACCGGGCCGCTCGGTCTGCCCGGCCCGTTGCGCGATCTTCTTCGGCGCTGAGGATCCTCATGACGGAAAGCGGCCTGCTGCGGCGAGCCTACGAAAACGTCCATGTCGGCCCGGTCGCCGGCGGCTACAATGTCCTGCTGGATGCCCGGCCTCTGAGATCGCCCGTCGGCACGATCCTGCTGGCGCCAGGGCGCGCGCTGGCCGAGGCGGTCGCCGAGGAGTGGCGCGCCCAGCCCGCGCGGCTCGACATCTCCCGTGCGCCGCTGACCCGGATCCTGGGGACTGCGCTCGACCGGATCCCGCCCAGCCGGGCAGGTGTCGAAGCGGAACTCGCGGCCTATGCCGAGACCGAACTGGTCTGCCATCGCGCGGCCCACCCGCCGGAACTGGCGCGGCGTCAGGCCGAATTCTGGCAGCCGCTGCTGGACTGGTTCGCGCGCGACCTGGATGCGCCCCTCGCCGTCACGACCGGGGTCCGCGCCGTGCCGCAGCCCCCCGCAAGCCTCGCCGCGATCCGCCGGGCCCTTGCCGGGCTCGATCACTTCCGCATGGCGGGGCTTTCGATCGCCGTCGGCGCGGCCGGGTCGCTGGTCGTCGGCATGGCACTGGCCGCCGGCAGGCTCGATCCCGCGCAGGCCTTCGAAACCGCCGAACTCGACGCCAGCTTCCAGATCGAACGCTGGGGCGAGGACCAGGAGACGTCGCAGCGCCGAGCCCGGCTGCGCGCGGATCTGGAACTGGCGGATCGCTGGCTGCGCCTGCTGGGCGCGTGAGAGTGATCCCGCGTGCCGGTGCGGCCGCGACCACCCGATGGAGATGGCGGATGAGACGCAAGCTGATCATCGATTGCGACACCGGAACGGACGACGCGGTCGCCATCATGCTGGCGGCGCTGCATCCGCGCCTCGAGCTGATCGCCGTCACGACGGTCAACGGCAACGTGCCGGTCGAGAACTGCACCGACAATTCCCTCCGCGTCCTCGACTACGTCGGCCGGGGCGACGTGCCGGTCCATCAGGGGCTCTCCCGTCCGATCGTGCGAACCGACTTCCCCGCGGCCCGGGCGATCCGGCGCAATCCTGGCGTCCACAGCGCAGAACTGCCGATCCCGCCGCCGGTCAGCCGCCGGCGCGACAGGGCCGCGGTCGAGTTCCTGATCGAAACCTACCGCGCCGCCAGCGAGGAGATCGCGCTGGTGCCGGTGGGACCGCTCTCGAACATCGCCGCGGCGATCGCGCTGGACCCGAAATTCGTCGAGCGCGTCCCCGAGATCGTGATCATGGGCGGCGCGCACCACCACGGCAACGTCACGCCCAGCGCCGAGTTCAACATCTGGGCCGATCCGGAGGCGGCGGCGTCGGTCTTCGCCGCCGGCTTCCGGCGACTGGTGTGCGTGCCACTGGACGCCACCCACGAGGCTCTGGTCTCGGCCGAGGATGCGCGACGGCTGCACGAGACGGGCACGCCGGCCGGTACCGCCGCGGCGCGCTTCGTCGAGCAGCGGATCCGCGGCTACGACGCCAACCAGCCGATGGCCGAGCGCGGTGCGGCACCGGTCCACGACGCGGTCTGCGTCGCCTATCTGATCGACCCCGCGGTGATCGTCACCGAGTTCCGTCATGTCGCCGTCGAGACGTCCGGCGCGCTGACGGTGGGGCGGACGGTCGTCGACACGAATTTCCGCGGCGATCATCCGCCGAACTGCCATTTCGCGTTCCATGCCGACCGGCGCAGGTTCGTCGACATCCTGCTCGGAACCTTCGCGCGCAAGCCGCACTGACGGCTGGGCCCGCCCCGTCCGCCGCCCCGCTTTGCGGCTATGGCGCCGACCCCTCGTCCCCTGCTAAGCAGGCCGACGGCCAAGAAGGTTGGGAGCCATGCGGGACATTCTCGATCAGCTCGCACAGAAGCGCGCCGCCGCGCGTGCCGGGGGCGGTCAGCGTCGCGTCGAAGCCCAGCACGCCAAGGGCAAGCTGACGGCACGCGAACGGCTGGAGATCCTCCTCGACGAAGGATCGTTCGAGGAATGGGACATGTTCGTCGAGCATCGCTCGAGCGAGTTCGGCATGGCCGAGCAGCGGACGCCGGGCGACGGCGTCGTGACCGGCTGGGGCACCGTCAACGGCCGGCTCGTCTTCGTGTTCAGCCAGGACTTCACCGTCTTCGGCGGCTCGCTGTCGGAGGCGCATGCCGAGAAGATCTGCAAGATCATGGACCATGCGATGAAGGTCGGGGCGCCGGTGATCGGCATCAACGACTCCGGCGGCGCCCGTATCCAGGAGGGCGTCGCCTCGCTGGGCGGCTATGCCGAGGTTTTCCAGCGCAACGTGGTCGCTTCGGGCGTCATCCCGCAGATCTCGCTGATCATGGGGCCCTGTGCCGGGGGCGCCGTCTACTCGCCGGCGATGACCGACTTCATCTTCATGGTGAAGGACTCGTCCTACATGTTCGTCACCGGTCCGGACGTCGTGAAGACGGTGACCCACGAGACGGTCACGCACGAGGAACTCGGCGGCGCGCTCACCCATACCGCGAAGTCCGGCGTCGCCGATCTCGCCTTCGAGAACGACGTCGAGGCGCTGCTGCAGACCCGCCGCTTCGTCGATTTCCTGCCGGCCTCGAACCGCCAGGCGCCGCCGCTGCGGCCGACGCAGGACAGTCCGGATCGGATCGAGCCTGGCCTCGACACGCTGGTGCCGGCCAACCCGAACAAGCCCTACGACATGAAGGAGCTGATCGCCAAGGTGGTCGACGACGGCGACTTCTTCGAGATCGCGCCCGATTTCGCGCGCAACATCGTCGTCGGTCTGGCGCGGATCGAGGGGGCCACGGTCGGCATCGTCGCCAACCAGCCGATGGTGCTGGCTGGCTGTCTCGACATCGAATCGTCCAAGAAGGCGGCCCGCTTCGTGCGTTTCTGCGACTGCTTCAACATCCCGCTCGTGACCTTCGTCGACGTCCCCGGCTTCCTGCCCGGCACGGCGCAGGAGTTCGGCGGGATCATCAAGCACGGCGCCAAGCTGCTCTTCGCCTATGCCGAGGCGACGGTGCCGAAGGTGACGGTGA
>JBIKLI010000342.1:0-4594 GCA_044359885.1 Alphaproteobacteria bacterium
TCCTTCGCCCGCGCCGCCGCGAGGGTCAGTTCGCGCGCGATGGTCGTCTCGATCGCGATCGCCGCCAGCTTGTGGGCGACGCGCGGGAAGGCGGCGATCGGGCGGCCGAACTGCCGGCGCGTGCGGGAGTAGGACAGCGCCGCGCCCAGCGCCGCGCGCGCCACGCCCACCGCCCGCGCGGCGGTCTGGATTCGGGCGGATTCGAAGGTCGCCATCAGCTGCCGGAAACCCTGCCCCTCGACGCCGCCGAGCAGTTGGCCGGCAGGGACCTCGAAGCCGTCGAAGGCGAGCTCGTATTCCCTGAGCCCGCGATAGCCGAGCACATGGATCTCGGAGCCCTTCAGCCCCGGCACCGGGAAGGGATCGGCATCGCTGCCGCGCGGCTTCTCGGCCAGCAGCATCGACAGCCCGTCATGCCGGTCCTCCTGCATGCCGGTCCGGACCAGCAGCGTCATCAGGTCGGCGCGTGCGGCATGGGTGATCCAGGTCTTGGCGCCGTGGACGCGCCAGCGATCGCCGTCGCGCACGGCGCGCGTGCGCAGGCTGGCGAGGTCGCTGCCGGTGTCGGGCTCGGTGAAGACCGCCGTGGGCAGGATCGAGCCGTCGGCGATGCGCGGCAGGTAGCGCGCGCGCTGCTCCGGCGTGCCGCCCAGCCGCACCAGCTCGGCGGCGATCTCGGACCTCGTCGCCAGCGAGCCGACGATCAGCGAGGCGGCGGCGAGTTCCTCGGTGCTGGCGCACATCGCCGCCTTGCCGAGCCCGAGCCCGCCGAACTCCTCCGGCACGGTGAGGCCGAAGACGCCGAGCGCCGCGATCTCGGCGATCAGGTCCAGCGGCACCAGCCGGTCCTCCCGATGCCAGGCCTGCGCGCAGGGCGCCACCCGGTCGCGCGCGAAGCGCCGCAGACTGGCGGCCATCGCATCGATGGACTCGTCGCCGTAGCTCGGCGCCAGCATGTCTTCGTCGAGCAGCGCCGCCAGACGCTCGCGCGCGGCAGGGGTGGCGTCGGCGATCGACGCGGCGACCGCGGGTTCGGCCAGCAGCGCCGCCGCCGCCGCGCCGAGGCCGAGATCGGCGGGCCGCGCGGTCTCGCCCTGGCTCATGGCGATGCCCGTGCCGAGCTGCAGCAGCAGTTCGGCCGCGCCCAGCTGCGCGATCAGGCCGTCGCGTTCGGCCTGGGCTCCGCCGCCGGCGCCCCGCGCGCGCCATTGCGCCAGCGCGTCCAGCCCGGCCACCGTGACGGCGATCCAGGCGAAGCCATGCGCGGCATATTGATGACGGTCGAGCGCCGCAGCGTCGACGCGCCCGCCGGGCGCGACGCGCGCCGCCAGCGCCGCGCGCGCAGCGTCCCGATAGCGTCCCGCCGCCGCGACGGCGTCCTGGTCCATGGATGTCGGCATCGACGCGAAATCTGGGTGCGCCCGGGCGTCGGGTCAATCGCGATGCCCGGATGGCCGCCCGTCGCCGGCCGCGCCGGTCAGAGGCGGGCGATCACGTCCTTCATGCCGGCCGCCGTCCGGCTCCAGCTCAAGCCGGCCATCTGCCGCGCGCCCGCGGCGCCATAGGCCGCCGCGCGGGCGCGATCGGTGTAGAGGGTCTCCAGCGCCGCGACGATCTCCTGCACGTCGCTTTCGCGCCAGCCGGGCAGGTTGCGGATCGGTCGCTGGTCGGCGAGGGCGAGCGCGGCGCCATCCTTCAGCAGGTCCAGATGGCCGGTATTGGCGCTGAGGATCGTCGGCACGCCGCAGGCCATGCATTCCATGGCCACCAGATTCGTCCCGCCCTCGCAGCGGTTCGGGAACAGGGCGACGTCCATCTCGCGCAGGATCGGCGGCATCAGCGCGTTGGGCAACTGGCCGAGCGCCAGGAACTGCGAGGCGGCGATGCCGTTCGCCGCCGCCCAGGCGGCGAAATCCGGGGTGCCTTTCGCGTCCACGGGCAGCGGCGCCGCGCGGCGCGAGCCATCGACCGTCCGGGCCAGTTCCGGCCAGCGGTTGTTCCAGGCGACGACCAGCATCGCGTCGGGACGCCGCGCCGCGAAGATGCGGAACGCGGCGACGACGTTGTCCTGGCCTTTGCGCAGTTCGATCTTGCCGCCGCTGAAGACCAGGAACCGTCCGGGGAAGATCCCGCGCCGCGGCGCGGGATGGAAGGAGGCCGGATCGATCCCCTGCAGCACCGTCTCGACGCGGCGCGCGCCGCCGGCGCGAAGCACGGCGGCGTTCCAGGACGAACCCGCGACGACGGCGTCGAAATCGGCCAGCGCCGCGCCTGCCCTGGGACCCAGATCCTCGCTCTCGACGAACGCCACGCCGACATGGGGTGCGCCGCGCAGCGCGCCGCCATGCGGGCCGGCGCTGGGCATGAGGTCGTTGCCGAAGCCCGCCAGCAGGGCCGCCTTCAGCGGCAGCGTCTCGCCCGTGCGGGGCATGACCTGCCGGCGCAGATTGGCCGACCGGGCGCGGAACGACGCCAGCGCATGCCATTGCAGCGGATCGACCAGGACCAGCCGGCGATCGATCTCGGCCGACGTCGCCGCCGCGATCTCCGGGTCGGCGGCCCAGGCCAGGGCGAGGTTGAGCCCGTAGACACCCCATCCATGAACGGACGAGACGCCCCAATCGAAGACGACATGGCGAACCATCGGGCGGCCCCCCCTTCCAGGCCGGCGACGCGCGGCGTTGCGATCATCCTCCGCGGCGCTGCGTCCTGGAAGGAGTTTCCCGGGATGGGATCGGGTCGCGAAGGGGTCAGACCCCTCCGGACCGGCCCCACCGACCCGGAGGGATCGCGACAGGCCTGGTCAGACGCGCAGCGCCGACAGCGGGATGGCGGACATGGCGCAATCCTCCTTGCTGATCGAATAGGTGACGTAGAGGACGCCGCCATGTTCGGTCGCGTAGGGGTAGGACCATTGGGGTTCCTTGCACAGCCCGGCCATATGGACGGGCGGAATGCCCTGGCGGATCGTGCGCAGGGCGCAGAAACGCTTCTCGCCGGGCCGGCCGAGCGCGATCGTCAGGCAGCCGCGCCGCGAGGAGACGTCTGGATAGTTCGATACCAGGAAGCGCTGGCCGGTGGACAGGATGCCGCCGAACGGCTTCGAGGCGACCATCGGCAGATTGGCGTGCCGGGCCATCGACCAGGTCCGGCCATGGTCGAAGCTTTCGGCCACCAGCGCCTGGGTCTGCGGCGGGCCCAGGACGAATTCGTTGCGGATGATCGCGACCAGACGATCGTCGTCGACGATGACCGTCGGCTCCGGGAATTTCAGTCCCGGCGGTGCGGGGATCGGGACCGTGGTCCAGGTCTCGAACCGGTCGTCGTCGCAGATCGCCACGGCCGGCGTCTCGAACCCGAACTCGCCGGCGATGATCCAGCCCCCGTTCCGCAGCCGCTGGGGACCGTGCATGGTGAGAAAACGCGGGATCGTCACGCCGGTCTCCGACCAGTCGCGGCGGATCGGGTCCCAGACGAACTGCACGGCGCGCATGGACGGCAGCGGGTGCCATTTGCCGTCGGCCTGGATGCCGCCCGCCCAGCGCGCCGCGTAGCAGCGCAGGACGCCGTCATGGGAATGCAGCAGCGCGTGGTTGTCGCATTCGCGGCCATCGACGCCGGGCGCCACCATTTCCGGCGCCGACCAGGTGATGCCGAAATCCCGCGACCGGCGGGCCCGCGTGACGCCCTCGGCGCTGTTCTCGTCGAGCGGATCGTTGGCGAAGGACACGATCAGCTCGCCGTCATGGACCGCGACCGAGCTCTCGTGCATGAACTGGTATTCGCCGGCGACCGCGCGATGGACCATCGAATGGGTGACGACGTCGAGGAACGGGACGCGTCCCGGTCCCGGCAACGGCGTGGTCTCGTCCCAGAGCGGATAGGCGCTGTCGTTCATCGGCGTCGGCTCCTTCATGCGAGCGCGGCGACGGGGATCGTCGCCATGTAGCAATGGCGCTTGTCGAGCGAGAACACGACATGCAGGCGGCCGTCGTGTTCGACCGCTTCCGGATAGGCCCATTCATGGGCCGGCGCGTTCCCTGCGATCTCCGCGAGATCGGCGGGCAGCGCCGAGGGATGACCGCCGACGAGGCGCCAGACCCTGGCGAAGGGGTGGAGCGCACCGGGCTCGGTCACGGCGATCCACATCGCGTCGCGCCGCGGCTCTCCCTGGTTCCAGATCAGATAGGCGCGTCCATCCGACAGGACACCGGCGAACGGCTTGCTGTCGTCCATCGGCAGCGCAGTGGGCAGCAATGGGCCGAAGCTGCGGCCGCCGTCGCGGCTGAGCGCCGCGAGCGCGGTGCTTCCGGGCCCGGCCGGAGGGCGGACGATGGCCAGGACGTCGTCGCCGCGCACGGCGAGCGCGGTTTCGGGATAGCCGGGATGGATGTCGGTCTGCAGCGGCACGACGCGCCAGCGCTGCAGATCGGCGCCGTCGCTGATCGCGATCGCCGCGGTCGTCACCTTCCGGAAATGGCCGCCGACGATCCATGAGCCGTCGCGCAGACGCTGCGGCGCCACGAAAGGGATGAAATCGGGGACGACGACGCCGTCCGAGACCGGCGCGAAGAACCCGGTCCCGGCATGCTCG
>JBIKLI010000066.1:0-15945 GCA_044359885.1 Alphaproteobacteria bacterium
GCGACGCGCGGCGAGGCCGGCGCCCAGCGCGACAAGAACGGCGAAGAAGGCGGCGATGGCGATCCGGCGTCGGGTCATTTCTGGCGGTCCTGGCTGTCGCGACGGGTTTCTGTGCCGACGATTCGTCCGTCTTCGATCCGCACGATGCGGTCGGCGGCGTCGACGATCCGCGGATCGTGGGTGACGACGACCACGGCACGACCGCGTTCGGCCGCGATCGCGACGAGAAGCGCGACGATCCGCCGGCCGGATTCGGAATCGAGCGCCGCGGTGGGCTCGTCGGCCAGCACAATGTCGGGGTCGCCCGCCAGCGCGCGCGCGATCGCGACGCGCTGCTTCTGGCCGCCCGACAGCTTCGCGGGATAGCTGCCGGCGCGGTCGGCGAGGCCGACCGCGTCGAGCGCGTCGCGGGCCAGCCGTCGCCGCGTCGAGACGGGCGTGGCGCGCAGGTCGAGCGCGACCTCGACGTTTTCCTGGGCGGTCAGGGTCGGAAAGAGGTTGTAGCTCTGGAAAACGAAGCCGAAATGCCGCAGCCGGATCGCTCCGCGCTCGGCCTGCGGCAGGGCCTGGACGGGCTGGCCGAGGACGCGAACCTCCCCCGAGGTCGGCGCGACCAGGGCGCCCGCGACCTGCAGCAGCGTCGTCTTGCCCGACCCGGAAGGTCCCATCAGCATCAGCAACTCGCCGCGCCTGATCCCGAGCGACACGCCGCGCAGCGCATGGACCGCCGCCTCCCCCGAGCCATAGACCATCGCGGCATCCGCGACCTCGACGAGCGCGGTCATCGGAAGACGCTCACCGGGTCGATCGCCAGCACCTTGCGGATCGAGATCAGCGCCGCGCCGGCGCACATCGCGAAGGTCGCTGCCCCCAGGACGGCCGCCAGCGTCCAGGGCATCAGCATCGCGGCGGAGGAATCGCGGGCGCCGGCGACGAGCAGCGACGCGATCGAGATCCCGATCGCGTAGCCGAGGCCGGCGGCGATCGCGGCCTGGCGCAGGATGATCCCGTGCAGATAGCGTGCCGGCGCGCCCATGGCGCGCAGCGTCGCGTATTCGGGCAGGTGGTCGATGGTCGTGGCGTAGAGCGTCTGGGCGGTCACGACGATGCCGACGATGAGGCCGAGCGCGGCCGAGATCACGAGGGAGAAGCCCGCGCCCGTGGTGACCAGCCAGTAGAGGACCGAACGACGGGCGAAGTCGGCGCGCGTATGCGCGTCGATCTCGGGCACGCGCTGGCGGATCGCATCGCGCAGCGCCGACACGTCCTGGCCGGGCGCAGCGCGCACCAGAAGGTAGTTCAGCCTTTCCTCGCCGAGGCCGACGAGGTGGCGCGCCGTCTTGATGTCGGTGAAGACATGCGGGGCCTGGGTGAAGGTGCGGATGCCGTCGGTGAACCCGGCGACGCGCGCGCGCCGGCCGTTGATCTCGACCACCTCGCCGATCCGCGCGATCCCGAGCTTGGCCTTGTAGAGGCGGTCGATGACGATCGCATCGGGCTGGACGAGGTCCTCGGCGCGGCCTTCGACGAGATTCCACGGTCCGCCGACGCCGGTCGCGGTGTCGAAGCCGACCACGACCACGCTCTCGGCCCCGCCATCGGGCCGCTTCAGCACGGCGAAGGCATGGATGAAGGGATCGACCTGCGCCACGCCGGGCAGCGACAGGATCTGGTAGCGTCGTCGTTCGGGGATGGGCGTCGGCAGGTCGATCGACCGTACGCCGCGTCCGACCGCCCAGACATCGGCGTCGGTGTTGTCGACGACGCCGGCGATGGTGACGACGAAGCCGACCAGCAGACCGGATTGCACCGCCATCAGGACCACGGAGAAGACGATGCCGACCAGCGTCACCAGGAAGCGGACCCGGTCGTGGGCGAGGTTGCGCCAGGCGAGCAGCAGTCTCAGATCGGGACCGCGGTCTTCCGCGCGCGGCGCGGTCGGGACGGGATCGGCGGCGCGCGCGCCCATGATGACCGGCTCTCTTTTGCAATCTCGAGTTAACAGTGTTAAGGTAACATTCATAACTTACGGAGGCAAGGCGTGAGACGCGACCGCGGGACCCAGGCCCGGCAAGCCGGGCGCAAGGCGGGCGGATCGGCGCGACTTTCGGCGGCGGAGCGGCGGCGCGCGATCCTGGCGGCGGCCAAGGAGATCTTCCTCGCGGAGGGCTACGAACGCACGACGATGCGCCGCATCGCCGACGCGCTCGGCGTCACGCCGACCACGCTCTACCTGCATTTTCCGGACAAATCGGCGCTGCTCACCGAGATCTGCGACGACAGCTTCGCCCAGCTGGCCGCCGAGTTCGCCCGCCCCGAGATCGGTGCCGCACCGCCGCTCGATGCGCTGCGCCAGCTGCTGGACATCTATGTCGTGTTCGGCCTCGCCCATCCGCGCGAGTATCGGCTGATCTTCATGACCGAGATCCCGCCGCATCTCGGCGGCCATCGCGTCCGACCCGGTGCCGCGGCGCGTCCCGAAAATGGCCAGCTGGCCTTCGCGGCGCTGGAGGCGCTCGTCCGGCGTCTGGTCGCGGACGGCGTCTTCCGGCCCGGCGATCCGGTGGTGATCGCCGAGGCCATCTGGGCCGCGGCGCATGGGCTGGTGTCGCTGCTGATCGCCATGCCGCATTTCCCCTGGAGCGAGCGCGCGCGGCTGGTGGATGCGGTCGCCGAGATGGTGCGGCAGGGCTGGGTTCGCGCCTGAGGCCGACGCCGGGCGAATTCCGTGTTGAACGCGAAAACACTTGTTCCCTAAGCTGCGCTGCCACGGAGACGACAGCCATGAACCTCGCCGAAGCCTTGCGCAAGCGCGCCGCCGAAAACCGACCCGTCCGGGTCGGGCTGGTCGGTGCGGGCGAGATGGGCACGGATATCGTGACCCAGATCGGCCTGATGCCCGGCATCGCGATCGCCGCCATCGCCGATCTGCGCGCCGAGCGGGCGCGCGAGGCCTTCGCCATCGCGGGGACGCCCGACGCGGCCGCGTTCTGCGAGGACGCGCGCGGCGTCGAGCGCCTGATCGGCGACGGCAAGGCGGCGATCGTGCCCGACGCCGCGCTGGTCACGGGCTGCGACCTGGTCGATGTCGTGATCGACGCCACCGGAAGTCCCAACGCCGGCGCGCGGCTCGCCACCCAGACGATCGCCGCGGGCAAGCACATCGTCATGATGAACGTCGAGGCCGACGTCACCATCGGCGCCTGGCTGCGCCAGGCCGCCGAGAAGGCCGGCGTCGTCTACACGCTGGGTGCCGGCGACGAGCCGAGCGCGGCGATGGAGCTGATCGAATTCGTGCAGGGCCTCGGCTATCCGGTGATCGCCGCGGGCAAGGGCAAGAACAATCCCTTCCGGATCGACGCGACCCCCGACGCCTATCGCGAGGAAGCGGAGCGGCGGAACATGAACCCGCGCATGCTGGTCGAGTTCGTCGACGGGTCGAAGACGATGATCGAGATGACGGCGATCGCCAACGCGACCGGCCTCGTTCCCGACCGCCCGGGCATGCACGGTCCCGACGCCAGGCTCGCCGATCTGCACAAGGTGCTGTGCCCGCGCGAGGACGGCGGGCTGCTGTCGCGCCGCGGCGTGGTCGACTTCACCGTCGCCAAGGGCGTGGCGCCGGGCGTGTTCGTGATCACCGAACTGCGCCATCCGCGACTGCGCGAACGCATGAACGACCTGCATCTGGGCGAGGGGCCGTACTACACCTTCTTCCGGCCCTATCACCTGACCAGCCTCGAGGTGCCGCGTTCGGCCGCCGCCGCCGTGCTGTTCGGCCAGAGCCACATGATGCCGCTGCCGCGGCCGGTCGCCGAATGCGCCGCGCTCGCCAAGAAGGACCTGCCCGCGGGCACGAAGCTCGACGCGATCGGCGAGTATTGCTATCGCGGCTGGGCGGTGACGCGCGCCGAGGCGCGCGCGCTGCGGGCGGTTCCGCTGGGTCTGGCGCAGGGCGCGACGACGACCGCGCCGATCCCGCGCGGGGCCTACCTGACCGAGGACAATTGCCGCCTCGACGAGAGCCTCGAGATCGTGCGGCTGCGGCGGCTTCAGGATCGCATGCTCGACGAGGCCGGCGCCGCCGGCTAGATCCGCCGCGCGACCCCGGGCTGGCGCGCCGTCCGGCCTCGCCGGATGCGGCTTGATCCCGCCCCCCGGAGGCGATCATATCCCCGGCCTATCGGGCGCGCCGCGCCACCGTCATACGGGCGTAACCAAGCGTTCGCACATAACCGGTCCGCCCGCGGTTCGCGCGGCGGCCAACGAGGGAGAAGATGCAGATGCGATTGAAGGCTTTCAGGACCGCCCTGTTCGCCGCCGCGGCGGCGCTGGGTCTTGCGGTCCCCGCGGCGACGGCGCAGACCCTGGTGCTCTACACCTCGCAGCCGGACAAGGATGCGGCCGAGACGGTCGCGGGTTTCAACAAGCGCAACCCGGGCGTGAGGGTCGAGATCTTCCGCTCGGGCACGACCGAGATCATGAACAAGCTGATGGCCGAAATCGCCGCCGGCGACCCCAGGCCGGACCTGCTGCTGGTCGCGGACAGCGTCAGCCTGGAGATGCTCAAGCGCGAGAACCGGCTGCTTGCCTATCCCGAGGCGGATGTCTCGAACCTGCCCCCCGAGGCCTACGACAAGGACCGGACCTATTTCGGCACCAAGCTGATCACCTCGGGCATCGTCTACAACACCGGGGCCCGGGAGCGTCCGACTTCCTGGAAGGATCTGGCCGATCCGCGCTTCCGCGGCCAGTTGGTGATGCCGAGCCCGCTCTACTCCGGCGCTGCCGCGATCACCGTCAGCACCTTCGCCGCGCGTGCGGATCTGGGCTGGGCGTTCATGGACGCGCTCAAGGCCAACGGCATCGTCGCCGTGCGGGGCAACGGGGCGGTGCTGCGCTCGGTCGCCAGCGGCGAGAAGGGCTACGGCATCCTGGTCGATTTCATGGCGCTCAACGCCAAGGCCAAGGGCTCGCCGGTCGAGTTCGTGATCCCGCGCGAAGGTCTCACCGCGGTCACCGAGCCGGTGGCGATCCTGCGGACGTCCCGCAACCAGCGGGCGGCCAAGGCCTTCGTCGACTTCCTCCTTTCCGAGGAAGGCCAGCAACTGGCCGTCGGCCAGGGCTACCTGCCCGCGCATCGCAAGGTGGCGCCGCCCGCGGGCTATCCCAGCGTCGACTCGCTGCGCTTCATGCCGATGGATATGGCCGCACTGCTCGCGACGCTGGAGGACGACAAGCAGCGCTTCGCCGACCGCTTCGGCCAGTGAGCGCAGGGCGCGGGGTTCCGGCACGGCCATGACGCCTTCGACCGCCGGCACCCCGCGCCCGGACTGGCGCAGCGGCGAAAGCCTGCTGCTCGCGGTCCTGGTCGCCGTCACGCTGCTGCTCGCCGTCGCGCCGATCCTGCGGCTGATCCTGGAATCGGCCTTCCCGTCCGCCGGCGGCGGGCCCGCGGTCGCGGTGCTGAAGCAGGCGGCGACCTGGAACGCGACCCGCCGCACGCTGGAGGTGACGCTGGGCGGCACGCTGCTGGCGGCGGCGGCCGGCACGATGATGGCGCTGCTGGCGGCGCTGACCGACATCCGCGCCCGCCCGGCGCTAGTCTTCGGCTTCGTGCTGCCGGTGATGATCCCGCCGCAGGTGACGGCGATCGCGTGGCTGCAGGTCTTCGGGCCGGCGAGCCCGCTGCTGAAGATGCTCGATCTGGCCCCGCCGATCGGCACTCCCAACCCGCTCTATTCGCGCGACGGCATCATCCTGCTGCTCGGCATCCACTATGCTCCGCTGGTCTTCCTCACCCTGCGCGCCGGCCTGCGCCGGCTGCCGCGCGACTTCGTCGAGGCGGCGCTGGCCACCGGCGCCTCGCCGCTGCGCGTGGTCGCGACGGTGATCGTGCCGATCATGATCCCGTCGCTGATCGCGGGCGTGATGCTGACCCTGGTCTCCTGCGTCGGCAATTTCGGCATTCCCGCGCTGCTCGGCATCCCGGGCGGCTACACCGTGCTCACGACCCTGATCTACCAGCGTCTCGCCGGGCTCGGGCCGCGGGTGCTGGCGGACGTCGCGACGCTGTCGGTGCTGATCGGTGTCGTGGTGCTGGCCGGCATCTGGGCCCAGGCGTGGCTGCTGCGGCGCGGCGACTATCGAATCGCCGGGACCTCGGCCGAGGCAGCGCGCTTCGCCCTCGGGCGCTGGCGGCTGCCCGCGGAGGCGCTCGCCTGGGCGCTGGTGCTGTTCACCTTCGTGCTGCCGATGCTGGCCCTGACGCTGACGTCGCTGGTGCCGGCCTATGGCGTCAGGCTGACCGCCGCCAACGCGACGCTCGAGAACTATCGCTTCGTGATCTTCGACCACGGACCGACGCGCCGCGCCTTCGTCAACAGCTTCCTGCTCTCCGCGGGGGCCGCGGTCCTGCTGATCGCGCTGTCGCTGCCGCTCGGGCACTTCATCGCCCGGCGCGGCGGGCGGCTGCTCGGCGGCCTCGCCTTCGCGGCCGAACTGCCCTACGCGCTGCCGGGGGTGGTGCTGGCGATCGCCTGCATCCTGCTGTTCCTCAAGCCGCTGCCGCCGTTCGGCTTCAGCCTCTACAACACCGTCTGGATCATTCTCGTCGCCTATCTGATGCGGTTCCTGATCCTGGTGCTGCGCCCGGTGGTCGCGGCGTTCCAGCAGCTCGACCGCTCCTACGAGGAGGCGGCGCAGATGGCCGGCGCGCGCTTCGGCTTCCGCCAGCGGACCGTCGCGTTGCCGATGGTGGCGCCGGCGGCGGCGGCGGGGGCGCTGATCGTGTTCCTGACCGCGTTCAACGAGCTCACCGTGTCGGCGCTGCTCTGGTCGTCGGGCGCCGAGACGCTGGGCGTCGCGGTCTTCAGCCTCGAGCAGGGCGGGGAATCCACCTATGCGGCCGCGCTGTCGGCGCTCAGCGTGGTGGCGACGATCGCCATCATGGCGCTCGGTGCGGCGATCGGGCGGCACCTGCCGCAGGGAGTCGTGCCATGGCGGGACTGACGCTCGGGAACGTGACCAAGGAATTCGGCGGCGTGCCCGCCGTCGACGACGTATCGCTGGAGATGCGCGACGGCGAGTTCCTGGCGGTTCTCGGTCCCTCCGGCTGCGGCAAGACCACGCTGCTGCGCCTGGTCGCGGGCTTCGAGCGGGTGACGAACGGGACGATCCGCATCGGCGAGCGGACGATGTCCGGCGCCAGGGGGCATGTGCCGCCCGAGGAGCGGCGAGTGGGCGTCGTGTTCCAGACCTACGCGCTGTGGCCGCATATGGACGTCGCCGGCAACGTCGCCTATCCGCTGCGCGTCGCCGGCCAGGGGCGCGACGAGATCGCGCGGCGCGTGGCCCAGGCCCTGGAGACCGTCGGCCTGTCGGGTTTCGGAACCCGCCGGCCGGCCGATCTCAGCGGCGGCCAGCGCCAGCGTGTCGCGCTGGCGCGCTGTCTGGTGATGGAGCCCGCGCTGGTGCTGCTCGACGAACCGCTCGCCAATCTCGACACCCATCTGCGCGGCGCGATGCAGCGCGAATTCGAGGATTATCATCGCCGCACCGGCACCACGATGCTCTACATCACCCACGACCAGGCCGAGGCGATGGCGCTCGCCGACCGCATCGCGGTGATGTCGCAGGGCAAGCTGATCCAGGTGGCGCCGCCGGCCCGGCTCTACCGCGAGCCGGCGACGCGCATGGTGGCCGAGTTCATCGGGCAGGCCAGCGTCGTCGTGGGCGACGTGCTTTCCGCCGCCGAGGGCGGGCGGGTCCGGGCGCGGGTCTTCGGGCTGGACTGCGCCCTGCGCGCGGCCCCCGGCCAGACCCCGCGCGCGGGTGCCGGGATCTGCCTGCGTCCCGACGACATCGATCATCGCCCTGCCGGCGACGGGCCCGGCAACGCGACGATCCGGCGCATGAGCTATCGCGGCGGGGCCTTCGCGCTCGAGGCTGCGCCCGACGCGGCGCCCGATGCCGTGCTTCGCCTCGCCGCGCGCGAACCGACCAGCCTCGCGCCCGGCGGCCGCCTGGCGCTGACCGTCGCCGACGGCTGGGTGATCCCGTCGTCCTGACCGACGCCCGGAACGCCGGCGCCATCGCGCCCGCAACCGCCCGGATCGCGAAACGGCGTCGGGGACGCACCCCCGGCGCGCCGGCCCGGGGCCGTGCTATCTGGACAGCCGTCATGTCGCCGGTCTTCAGCCGTCATGGGCGCGCGCGATGATCCGCGCTGAACCTCGTCGCGCCAGCCGCACCGTCTGGGTGGGCGGCGTACGCCTGGGCGGCGGCGCTCCGGTGGCGATCGAGGCGGTTCTGGAGCCGCCTGCCGGTCGCGATCGCGCCGCGCTGGCGGCGCTGCGCGCCGAGGCCGAGCGCCTGGAGCGCGCCGGTGCGGATCTGCTCCGGCTGGCCTGCGCGTCGGCGGCCGACATCGAGGCGCTTGCGCTGATCGCGCCGAGCTGCGCCACCCCGCTGCTGGCCGACATCGGCGGCGGCGATCCGCGGCTCGCGCTCGCGGCGGTCGAGGCGGGCGCGCGCGGCGTCTGGCTTTCGCCGCAGGCCCAGGACGACGCCGCGCTGGCCGAACTCGCCGCGCTGGCGCTGTCGCATGGCTGCGCGCTGGGCGTGCGGCTGGGCCCGCCGTCGCCGGTGGCCGTCGCCGTCGCGCCGTCGCCGCCGATCGCGCTCGCCGAGCGCGCCCTGCGCGCGGCCGAGCATCTCGCCGCGCAGGGATGCGCCGACATCGTCGTGGCGATGCGCCTGGACGATCCGCTCGCCACCATGGCGGCCATGCGGGCCCTTGGGCGCGCCTGCGACTGGCCGCTCGCCCTGGCGCCCGGGGCGGCGAGGCCGGGCAGCGCGGGTGCCGCCGCCGCGATGGCGATCGGCCTGCCGCTGGCGCAGGGCTTCGGCGATCTGGTGCGGCTGCCGCGCAGCGCAGATCCCGTCGCCGAGACGCGCGCCGCGGTCCAGGCCTTGCGCACGCTGCGGCTGCGGCCGCGCGGCGTCGAATTCGTGGCCGAGGAGGGGTTCCTTCGCCTGCGCCCCGACGCGCCCGAGATCCTGTCGGGGTTGGAGGAACGGCTTGCGCATCTTCAGGCGACGACGGTGGTCGCGACGCTGTCGGCGCGCGCCGCGGCCGCCCCCGACGGCCCGTCGCTGGCCGCCGCGCCGCAGGACGGTCCCGGACCCGATCCGGCGCTGCGGCTTCTGGTCGCCTGCGGCGGTCCGGGGGCGCGCGCGCCCGATCTGGCAGAGCGCATCGCCCGCCTGATCGAGGACCGTGTCGCCACCGCGCGGGCCCGGGACCTGCACGGCCTCGCCGCCGCGCTGGACCGCGGCACGGGCGCACCCGCGGCGCGCGCCTGGATCGAGGCGGCGGTGGCGCTGTTCGCGCTCGAGCGCGGCCGTTCGCCGCCGGTCGTCTGGGGGGCCGCGGTGGGCGAGGCCGCCTGGATGCGGCTGACGGGCCGGCGGCCGGCCTGGCAGGCGGCGCATGCCCGCGTGGCCGCGGCGCAGCCGGGAGAAGACAGGATGCTCGCGGCCTGTGCCCTGTCGACGGCGGTGGGGCTGGCGCTGGCGGCGCGCCGCGCGGGACGGCCGGCGGAGGTGGTCGCGGTGGTCGACACCGCGGCGCTGGGGCAGGCCGCCGGCCTGGCGGCCATCCGGACCGCCCGCGACGCCGGCATCCGCCTGCTGGTCGTCCTGCTGGATCCCGATCTGGACGAGGCCGGACTGCCTGGCGAGGTGGCGGCACAGCTGTCGCGGGTCGTGTCGTCCGGTCCGTACCTGGCGATGCGCGATCTGGGCAAGCGGATCGCCAGCGGCCTTCCCGGCCCCGGCTACGTGCTCGCGCGGCGGGCGGAGGAGTTCGCGCGGGGGATCGCCGCCGGCGGATTCATGTTCGACGAGCTGGGCGTCTACCATGTCGGTCCGGTCTCGGGACGGCGCTACGACCAGCTGCTGCCGGTGCTGCGCAATCTGCGCGATGCGCGGCGCGCCGGGCCGGTGCTGCTGCATGTCGCGGCGGCGGCGCGTGCCGTGCGGGCACCGGCCGTCCCGCCATGCACCGGGGTGCTGGCCGGGGAGCTGGCGCGGGTGCTCGCCGCGGATCCACGCCGGGTGCTGATCGCGCGTTCGGACGGGCCGCCGGCTGCGGCGCTGGCCGACCTGGCACGTCGCCATCCGGGCCAAGTCCTGGATGGCGGCGAGGCGGTCCACCATGCGATCGGTCTGGCCCGGGGTCTGGCGGCAGGCGGGGCGTGGCCCCTGCTGCTCTTCGATCGGCGCCGCTTCTGGCCGGAGGCCGGCGAGGCGCTGCGGAACTGGTTGCGGCTGGGGCTGCCGGCGACGGTGCTGGTCGATCTGGCGGCCGGGGCGAGCGACCTCGCCTGGCTCGATGCCCCGCCGCTGGAACTGGCGGTGATGCCCGGGGTGGCGGTTCTGCACGCGGCGTCCCCCGGCGATTTCGCCGGCCTCGTCGAGGCTGCGGGCGGGCGTCCCGAACCGCTGTCGCTCGTCGCCTTCGCGGATGGTCCGGCCGTCGCCGCAGCTGCCGGGTCGGCGGACGGGACCCCGCGGACCCTGCGCCACGGCACCGATGTCGCGATCCTCGCGCTTGGCCGGGGTGTCGGGCCCGCCTGCACGGCAGCGGACCGGCTGGCGACGCTTGGCATCGGCACGACCGTCGTCGACGCGGTCGTGGCCCAGCCGCTTGACGCCTCGCTGGTCCGGCGCCTGGCCGCGACGCACCGCATGCTGGTGGTGCTGGACGATCCGCCGGTGGCGGCGCGCATCGCGCCTGCCGCGCGTGCGGCGCTGGACGCCGGCGCGGCGGCCCGCCTGCACGTCGTCACGTTCGGACGCCGGACGGCCGCGGAGATCGTTGCCGCCGCCGGCGCGGCGCGACCCTAGGTACGGCCCGAAGGCGCGCCTATATTCCGGTCCGGGACCGTCAACCGCGAGGAGGCCGAAATGGACGACCAGACGCGCACGCAACTCGAGGCGGCGGCCTTCCGCCGTCTGGTGGAGCATCTGCGCAAGCGCAGCGACGTGCAGAATCTCGATCTCATGAACCTGGCCGGCTTCTGCCGCAACTGCCTGTCCAACTGGTACAAGGACGCGGCCGACGCGCACGGGCTGGCTCTCAGCAAGGAACAGTCGCGCGAGATCGTCTACGGCATGCCTTACGACGAGTGGAAGGCGAAGCATCAGACCGAAGCGAGCCCCGCGGCGTTGGCCAAGTTCGACGCCGCCGGCGGTCCGCCGCACAAGCATTGATCGCCTGGCTGCGCGCGGCGGCGGTCGCCGCCGCGCTGCTGACCGCGGCGGTCCCGGCCGCGGCGCAGCAACCGGTCCTGGTGCCCGACGGCGACACCCATGCGCGCGGGCTGCCCGTCCATGCGGCGGGGGCGGTGATCTGGAACCACGCCGGCGACGCGCCGCGGCCCACCGATCCGGCGCCGGCGATCTTCGTCGAGGTCCTCAGGGCCGCCGGCTACGACGTCTTCCGCCTCGAGCGTCCCCCCGAGGGCGACACGATCCGGTCCGGGGCGCTGGCACTGGTCCAGGCAGCCCGATCGCTGCGCGAGCGCGGCTACCCGCGGATCGTGCTGGCCGGGCAGAGCGCCGGCGGCTGGATCGCGCTGGCGGCCCAGGCGACGTCGCCCGG
This sequence comes from Alphaproteobacteria bacterium, assembly GCA_044359885.1. GTDB lineage: Bacteria > Pseudomonadota > Alphaproteobacteria > CACIAM-22H2 > CACIAM-22H2 > CAIOSQ01. Next base: position 11,669 of record JBIKLI010000066.1, read on the forward strand.
GCTCGCCGACGCGATCGTGGCGACCGCGCCGGCGGCCTATGGCTCGACGCGGGTCGACGCGGAGCGCGCGCAGCGCAACGCCACCGAACTTCTGCGCATCGCCGATTTCCTGCGCCAGACGCGGGTGATGCTGTTCTTCTTCGACAACGACGAATTCGATCCCGGCGGCCGCGGACCGGCCGTGGCTGAACTGCTCGCCGCACGTGGCGTGCCCCATCTGATCGTCGACCGTCCGGCGACCGTCCGCGGCCACGGCGTCGGCATGTCGAGCGGGTTCGCGCGCCAGTTCGGCGGCTGCATCCTGGCCTTCGTGACCGCCCCGTCGCTCGACGGCGTCGCCTGCGACCGGGTGCCGGCGGTGACCATTCCCTACCGCTTCGACCAGGTGCCCGCGCATCTGCCGCAGCCGGCCAACGACAACGGTCCGCTGGCGCGCTTCGTGGGCGGCTGGCGCGGGTCGCTCGACAACGGCGACGACGTGATGCTGGTGATCGAGGACGGGGATCCCGCCGCCGTTCCGGCGATCTTCGCGCGCGGCCGCAGCTATGGCCGGGCCGCCGACCAGCCCTTCACCCAGCGCCGACGCGGCCAGTACGACGCCGCGACGCGCCGCCTGGTCTTTGACGCGCCTCGCAACCTGCGGATCGTCGCGGTTCCGGTGGCCGGAAATCGTCTGAAGGTGACCGTGGTCACGATCGACCGGAAACGCGAATTGTCGGGGATTCTCCAGCGCTTCTCCCGGTAATCCACAGGCGGGCCGACCGTGCCGGTTGCCCCGGCCCGCGGCACCTCCTATGAAAATCGGGTCAGGGCCCCAAACGGCGAGGAGCATCAGCATGGCGGACGGCGACACCGGCGGCATCGCGGCAGCGAAGCTGAAGAGCTTCGTCGAGCGTATCGAACGGCTGGAGACCGAGAAGAGCGAATTGGCGGCCGATATCCGCGAGGTCTACGCCGAGGCCAAGGGCAACGGGTTCGACACCAAGATCATGCGCCAGATCATCAGGCTGCGGAAGATGGAGGAACCCGACCGGCGCGAGCAGGACGAACTGCTCGACCTCTATCGCCGTGCGCTGGAAGTCTGACCCCGCCCCGCCATGAAGCGTCCGGCCGAATGGGCCTTCCCGGCCGATCTGCAGCCCGACCCGGCGCGCCAGGCCTTCGATCTCGATGCGGCGATCGAGTCGGTGGTCGGGCTGCGAACCGAGATCCCGGAGGATGCCTTCACCGCCTCGGTGCTCGGCACCGAGCGCTCCGGCAGCGGTGTCGTCATCCGCGACGGTCTCGTGCTGACCATCGGCTATCTCGTCACCGAGGCGCGCAGCGTCTGGCTGTCGACCAATGACGGGCGGGTGCTGCCGGGCCATGTGCTGGGTTACGACCAGGCCTCCGGCTTCGGGCTCGTCCAGGCGCTGGGCCGGCTGAACCTGCCGCCGATGCCGCTCGGCGGCCTCGTTGGCGTCGCTCCCGGCGATCCCGTCGTCGTGATCGGCCAGGGCGGCCGTGCCCATGCGCTGCAGGCCAAGGTGCTGGCCCGGCGCGAATTCGCCGGCTACTGGGAATATGTGCTCGACGAGGCGCTTTTCACGGCGCCTGCCCATCCGCAATGGGGCGGCACGGCGATGGTCGATGCGACCGGCCGGTTGCTGGCGATCGGTTCGCTGATGATCGAGGAGCGGGTCGGCCGCAAGCGCGTCCAGGGCAACATGGGCGTTCCGATCGATCTGCTGGCGCCGGTCCTCGACGATCTGCTGGCCTATGGCCGCAGCCGTGCGACGCCGCGCCCCTGGCTCGGGCTGTATGTCGGCGAGACCGGCGACGGGCTGGTGGTCGGCGGCGTGGCGAAGGGCGGCCCCGCCGATGCGGCGGGCCTGCGCGAGGGCGACCGCCTGCTTGACGTCGCCGGCCGCAGCGCCGATTCGCTCGCATCGTTCTTCCGGAGCGTCTGGAGCCTGGGGCCCGCCGGGGTCGAGGTTCCGCTGACGATCGGGCGCCGGGACGGACAACTGCGCACGGTGCTGCGTTCGATCGACCGCAACGACATGCTCAAGAAGCCGTCGCTGCACTGAACGGCGGGGCTGCCGCCGGGGCCTACTCGGCGGCGCTGGCCATCGGCGCCGTCGGCGTCGTCGCGCGCAGGCGGCGCAGCAGATCCTCCTCGCGCGCCTTGGCCTTGCGCAGATGCTCTTCCTTGACGTGGCCGTAGCCGCGGATCTGCTCGGGGATGCTGGCGAGTTCGACCGCGAGGCGGTGGTTGGCGGGCGACAGCCGGGCGCAGATCTCGTCGACCATGGCCTCGTAGGCGACGATCAGCTGGCGTTCCATGCGTCGCTCGGCGCTGCGCCCGAAGATGTCCAACGGCGTGCCGCGCAGCCGGCGCAGCTTCGCGAGCACGCCGAAGGCGGCGAGCATCCAGGGGCCGAAGCGCCGCTTGCGCGGCTTGCCGGTCGCGGGATCGCGCTCGCCCAGCAGCGGCGGCGCGAGGTGGAACTCGAGCGAACGCCAGCCCGAGAATTGCTGCTCCAGCGCCTGCCGGAAGGCCGGGGCCGCGTAGAGCCGCGCCACCTCGTACTCGTCCTTGTAGGCCATCAGCTTGTAGCCGTAGCGCGCGACCGCCTCGGTCAGCTCGGTATGCCCAGGCAGGCACTGGCTCTCGGCCAGCTCGGCCTTGCGCACGAGTGCCGCATAGCGCGCCGCATAGCCCTCGTCCTGGTAGTCGACGAGGTCGGCGCGGCGCCGTGCGACGAGTTCGGCGAGGCTGGCGGGCGGCGCTTGCGCGGGCGACGGCGGCGCGGGCGCGGCGAAGCGCAGCAGCGTGTCCATGTCGTGGGCGGCGAGGCGACCGAAGGCGAAGGCGCGCTTGCTGGCGTCGATCGCCACCCCGTTGAGCTCGATGGCGCGCTCGATCGCCGCGCGCGACACGGGGATGGCGCCCTTCTGCCAGGCGTAGCCCAGCATGAACGGATTGGTGGCGATCGAATCGCCCATCAGCGCCGTGGCGTGGCGCTGCGCGGGGAACGCGTCGAGCGCCGCGCGCCCGATCGCCCGCGCGATCGACTCCTCGAGTTCGCCCAGCGGAAAGACCAGGTCGGGATCGCGGGTGAATGCGCCGATCGGCGCGCCGTGGACGTTGACGAAGGCCCGGGTGCGGCCCGGACGCATGCGCGCCATCGCCTCGGGGCCCGCCGACACCGCGAGATCGCACCCCAGGATCAGATCGCCTTCGCCCGGCGGGATGCGCGCCGCGTGGATCGCCTCCGGCGCGGCGGCGATGCGCACATGGCTGAGCACGGCACCGCCCTTCTGGGCGAGACCGGTCTGGTCGAGCACGGTGACGCCCTTGCCCTCCAGATGCGCCGCCATGCCGAGCAGCGCGCCGATGGTCACGACGCCGGTCCCGCCGATGCCGGTGACCAGGATGTTCCAGGGCTGGGCGAGGGCGGGCAGGGCGGCCGGTTCGGGCAGCGCCGCCAGCGCGGCGTCGGCTTCGCCGCCGGCCTTGCTGCGCCGGATCCTGGCGCCATGGACGGTGACGAAGGAGGGGCAGAACCCCTTCACGCAGGAGAAATCCTTGTTGCAGGAGGACTGGTCGATCGCGCGCTTGCGGCCGTATTCGGTTTCCAGCGGCGTCAGCGACAGGCAGTTCGACGCCACGCCGCAGTCGCCGCAGCCCTCGCAGACCCGGGAATTGATGAACACGCGCCGGTCCGGGTCGGGGAAGGACCCGCGCTTGCGCCGCCGGCGCTTCTCCGCCGCGCAGGTCTGGTCGTGGATCAGGACCGTGACGCCCGGATGTTCGCGCAGCGCGCGCTGCACGCCGTCGAGCTCGTCGCGGTGCCGGATCTCGACGCCGGGCGGGAAATCCGCGTCGGCCGGGTATTTCTGCGGATCGTCGGTGGTGACGACGACCTTGCGCACGCCCTCGGCCAGGACCTGGCGCGCGATCATCGGCACCGAGAGCGGCCCGTCGACGGGCTGGCCGCCGGTCATGGCGACGGCGTCGTTGAACAGGATCTTGTAGGTCATCGACACCTTGGCCGAGACCGCGGCGCGGATCGCCAGCAGTCCCGAATGGAAATAGGTGCCGTCGCCGATGTTGGCGAAGATGTGCGGGGTGTCGGTGAACGGCGCCTGGCCGATCCAGGTGCAACCCTCGCCGCCCATATGCGTGAACGTCTCCGCGCCGCGGTCCATCCAGACGGTCATGAAGTGACAGCCGATCCCGGCGGCGGCGCGGCTGCCCTCGGGCACCCGCGGCGAGGGGTTGTGCGGGCAGC
>JBIKLI010000067.1:0-15906 GCA_044359885.1 Alphaproteobacteria bacterium
GCGCAAGACCGAATTGCGCGACCTGCCGGTGATCATGCTGACCGCGCGCGGCGAGGAGGCCGATCGCATCCGCGGCCTCGAGGTCGGCGCCGACGACTACGTGATCAAGCCCTTCAGCCCGTCCGAGCTCGTGGCCCGGATCCGCGCGGTGCTGCGCCGCGCGCGGCCGTCGGGTGCGGACGAGATGCTCACCTATTCGGGCATCGCCATGGATCTCGCCGCGCATCGCGTGATCCGCAACGGCCGGAGCATCCATCTGGGCCCGACCGAGTTCCGGCTGCTGCGTTTCTTCATGGAGCGGCCGGGCCGCGTATTCACCCGCGAGCAGCTGCTCGACGGGGTCTGGGGCCGCGATCTCTATGTCGAACTGCGCACCGTCGACGTGCATATCCGGCGCCTGCGCAAGGCGATCAACGGCGAGGGCGAACGCGATCCGATCCGCACCGTGCGCTCGGCCGGCTACGCGCTCGACGACCAGCCCGATCGGGGTTGACGGGCGCCGTCACGAAATCGTCAAATCTCCGTCACGGAAGACCGGGACAGGGGAGGGAGCGATGACGGCGAATCACGAGACAGGCGACGTCCAGGACGATTTCGAGCCCGAGGACATCGGCGTCAATACGGCCGCCGCACCCGATATCCAGGCCGTGATCTCCCGGCGCCTGCTGCTTGGCGCCGGCGCGGCCGCGGGCGGGCTGCTGGCGATCGGCGGGCGCGATGCCGGGGCGCAGACGCCGTCCCGGCAGGGCGCCTCGACCCTTGCGTTCAAGGAGGTCCCGCATGGCCTGGACGGAACCCATCATGTGGCGCCCGGCTACCGGGCCGAGGTGCTGATCCGCTGGGGGGACCCGATCGCCAGGGACGCGCCGGACTACGTCCCGGGCAAGGTCGATGCCGCCGCCCAGGAAAAGCAGTTCGGCTACAACTGCGATTTCCTCGCCTATTGGCCGCTGCCCTATGGCTCGCGCAATTCCTCGCACGGCCTCGTCTGCGCCAATCACGAATACACGAACAACGAGCTGATGTGGCCAGGCATGGAAGGCCGCAACAACGGCGCTCGCGGCCTGAGCAAGGAACAGGTGGAACACGATCAGAGCGCGCATGGCCTGTCGGTCGTCGAGGTGCGCAAGACCGGCGGCAGATGGAGCTATGTCAAGGACAGCCCGTACAATCGTCGCCTGTCGATGCGCGGGACGGCGTTCCGCATCGCCGGCCCGGCGGCGGGGCATGCGCGAATGAAGACCGGCGCCGATCCGACCGGCACGCGCGTCGTCGGCACGCTCAACAACTGCGCCGGCGGCTTCACCCCCTGGGGCACGGTCCTGTCGGGCGAGGAGAATTTCGGCGGGTATTTCCGCGGCGATCGCAACCGGACGGGCGAGGCGCGGAACTACGCACGCTACGGCGTCCAGGCCAGCCGCGGCGCGCCCTGGGGCGCCCACGACGCGCGCTTCGACATGGACAAGGAACCGAACGAGCCGAACCGCTTCGGCTGGGTGGTCGAATACGATCCCTACGACCCGAAATCGACGCCGGTGAAGCGGACCTCGATCGGCCGCATCAAGCACGAGGGCGCGATGACGGCGATCTCCCATGACGGGCGGATCGCGCTCTACAGCGGCGACGACGAACGGTTCGAGTATGTCTACAAATTCGTGACCGCCGGGAAATTCGACCCGTCGAAGCGCGCGCCGAACATGAACCTCCTCGACGAGGGCACCCTCTACGTCGCGAAGTTCAACGACGACGGCACGATGAACTGGCTGCCGCTGGTCCATGGCGAGGGGCCGCTGACCGCGGCCAACGGCTTCGCCAGCCAGGCGGATGTCTGCATCGAGACGCGCCGCGCCGCCGATCTCGTCGGGGCGACGCCGATGGATCGCCCGGAGGGCGTCGCCGTCGATCCACGGTCGGGCCGCGTCTATGTCGTCCTGACCTACAACGAACGCCGCAAGCCGGCTGCCGACGGCAATGCCCGCGAGCGCGCCAACGCCGCCAATCCCCGACCGGACAACAGATGGGGCCAGATCGTCGAGATCGTGCCGCCGGCGGTGAAGGGGCAGGGCTTCGATCACGGCGCGACGGCCTGTCGATGGGGCTTCTTCATCGTCGCCGGCAACCCGAAGGATCCCAAGGCGCAGGCGAAATATCACCCCGCAACGTCCGACGACGGGTGGTTCCAGGCGCCCGACAACATCGTCTTCGATCCGAAGGGCCGCGCCTGGATCACCACCGACGGCATGGACAATTTCGGCAACGACATGGCCGATGGTCTCTATGGCGCCGACACGCGTGGTCTCGGCCGCGCGCTTTCGAAGCATTTCTTCCGCACGCCGGCCGGCGCCGAGATGACCGGTCCGGCCTTCACGCCCGACGGCCGCACCGTGTTCGTATCGGTGCAGCATCCGGGCGAAGGCGACAAGGCAAGTTTCGAGAACCCGGGCACACGCTGGCCGGATTTCAAGCCAGGCGTCCCGCCGCGGCCTTCGGTGGTGGCGATCACCAAGACGGATGGCGGCGAGATCGGCAGCTGATCCCGGCGATCTGCCCCGAGCCCGGCGCGCGGTCGCGCGCCGGGCTCAGGCGGACGACGACGCGGGCAGGCCCGATCGCGCCAGTTCGAACACCTGCGCGGGCCGGTTGGCGCCCAGCCGCAGCGCACCGGGGACGGGCGTGACCAGTCCGCGCTCGGCGAGCTTCCGGCGGAACGAGGATTTGTCCAGGCGGCGGCCCAGCATCTGTTCGCAGAGCGTCTGAAGCTCGCCCAGCGTGAAGCAGGGCGGCAGGAACCCGGCCGGCAGTTCCAGACGCTCGACCTCTTCGCGTGTGGCTGCCACCGCCTGCGCGACCAGGGCGGCATGATCGAAGGCCAGGCCGGGATCGGCCATCGCCTGCGCCGCTGGCCGCCAGTCGAGCGCCTCGATCCGCTTGCCCGCGACGGGGGTGGTCGTCGCCCCCCGCACCAGCGCGCGATAGACGATGCTGAGCGCCCAGGGTGCGCGCGGATCGCGGGTCGGCCCGCCTGTCGCGCCGAGCTGGCGCAGGAACGGCAGGTCGAGATTGAGGCGCTCGCGCATGACCCGCCGCGCGGCCGCGTCCAGCGAGGCGTCGAGATCGATGCGCAGCGCCCCGCCGGGCAGAGCCCAGCTTCCGGCATGGGGTGCGGTGGCCCGCCGGGCGAGCAGCACATGCAGATGGCCGTCGATCAGGCCGAGAACGGCGATTTCCAGCCGGGTGAAGGGCATCCGGTGGCGGGCGGGGACGGGCGCTTCGCTCATGCTCAAAGTTAGTTGCACGAAACTACGAACTATGGAAGAGTGTCTTCGTAGCAAGATGCAACGAAGACGAAGGAGGCAGAATTTGGGATACGACGTGATCGGGGACATCCATGGCCAGGCCGCCAAGCTCGAGGCGCTGCTGCAGCGGCTGGGCTATGCGCGCAAGGCGGGGTCCTGGGTCCCGCCCGCCGGGCGGCAGGCGGTGTTCCTCGGCGATCTGATCGATCGCGGGCCCGAGCAGGCGAAGGTCGTCGCCATCGTGCGGTCGATGATCGACGCGGGCCATGCGCGCGCCGTCATGGGCAACCACGAATTCAACGCCATCGGCTTCGTCACGCCGCGCGCGGATTCGCCGGGCGAGTTCCTGCGCCGCCGCAGCGCCAAGAACATCGCGCAGCACGCGGAATTCCTGCGCCAGGTCGGCGCCGGATCGCCGTTGCACCGCGAACTGGTCGCGTGGTTCGCGACGCTGCCGCCGGTGCTGGATCTCGGCACGATCCGGGTCGTCCATGCCTGGTGGCACCAGCCGCATGTCGATCTGGTCGCGCGCCGGGCCGGGCCGGGACAGGCTCTCGGCGAAGACTTCCTGCGCGCCGCCTTCGACAGGGGCAGCACCGAATGGGACGCGATGGAGGGCTTGACCAAGGGCCTGGAGATCCCGCTGCCCCCGGGCCATTCCTTCTTCGACCACTCGGGGATCGAGCGTCGCCGCGTGCGCACCCGCTGGTGGCTGGAGACGCCGCGCAGCTATCGCGACGTCGCCATCGTGGACCCCGACCAGCATGATCGGGTGCCCGACATCGCGCTGCCGGATGACTTCGCGCCAGCGCCGGTCGACGGGCCGCCGATCTTCGTGGGTCATTACTGGCTCACCGGCACGCCCGGCCCGCAGACGCGCCGCGTCGCATGCCTGGACTATTCGGCGGCCAAGGACGGGCCGCTGGTCGCTTATCGCTGGGACGGCGAATCCGACCTCGACCCGCGGCGCTTCGTCGCCGCGGGATAGCCCGGCGCGCCGGAAAGGAAAACGGGCGGCACCGGAAGGCGCCGCCCGTCCCGTCGACCCGATCGTGCGCCGGCGTCAGGCGCCGATCACGCCGCCGTCGATGCGGGTGATGATCAGCGTGGCCGAGCGCGGAACCCTCGCGCCGCCATCGGGCCAGTTGGACGCGAACTTGCCGGCCGCGAAATCGGCGGCGGAGGTCGTGGCGCCGGGATGCTGGACATTGACGAACATGGTGCGGCCGTCCGGCGTGGTGATCACGCCGGTGATCTCCTGACCCTTGGGCCCGGTCAGGAAGCGCCGGATCTCGCCGGTCCGCGGATCGGCGGCGAGCATCTGGTTGTTGCCCATCGGCTTCAGGTCGCCGCGGTTCATCTCGCTCTCGCCCATGTCGGTCTGGATCCAGAGCCGTCCATCGGCGTCGAACCACAGCCCGTCGGGGCAGGCGAAGATGCTGTCGGCGTTGAGCGCCCTGCCATTGACGCCGCGGCTGGTGCCGACATCGCCGGCGACCACGAACAGATCCCAGCGGAACGTCGTCGCGGCATGCTCGCCGCGCGACTCGGTCCAGCGGACGATCTGGCCGAACTGGTTGCGGGCGCGCGGATTCACCGGATCCACCTGGGCCTCGGTGCGCGAGGTGTTGTTGGTCAGCGCGAAATAGACCTCGCCGCTCGTCGGATCGACCGTGCCCCATTCCGGCCGGTCGAGCTTGGTGGCGCCCGCGCGATCGGCGGCGAGCCGGGTGTTCACGAGGATGTCGGCCAGATCGGCGAAGCCGTTCGCCGGGATCAGGCCGTTATGGCCCGGCGCCAGCGCCAGCCACTCGCCCGTGCCGTCGGCGTTGAACTTCGCCGCGTAGAGCGTGCCCTCGTCCAGCAGCGCGCCGCTGGCAGTCGCTGGATCGTAGGGCCGGGCAGAGACGAACTTGTAGATGTACTCGAAGCGCGCGTCGTCGCCCGAGTAGCAGACGATCGGCTTGCCGGGGATGGCCGGCGCGAAGACGACGCCCTCATGCGCGAAGCGGCCGAGATGCGTGCGCTTCACCGGGACGCTGTTCGGATCGAAGGGATCGATCTCGACCATCCAGCCGAAGCCGTTGGGCTCGTTGCGATAATCCTCGGCCGGACTGGCGCCGCGGGTCGAGGCGTCGAAGCGGATGAATTCGTCGGCGCCCGAGGCGGCGAGTTCCCAGGCGTAGCGCGAGCGCTCGGTGGCGACGCCGTAGCGGGCATGCTCGCGGGGCTGGTTCGGCTTCTGGTCCTGGCGATCCGTGTTCCGGAAATAGCCGGCCCAGTTCTCCTCTGCGGTCATGTAGGTGTTCCACGGCGTGTAGCCATGCGCGCAATTGTTGATCGTGCCGCGGGTACGCGTGCCGTCGGGACTGTACTTGGTCACAACATGCCTGCTGCCGCGCACGGGACCCGAGAAGACCATCGGGGTCGCTGCCGTGATGCGCCGGTTGCGCGGGTCCTGGACCACGTCCCAGCCGCCGTTGGCTCCCCGGCGCACGCGGACGACCGAGACGCCGTGGGCGTTGATCTCCTTGAGGACCTCGTCGGTGTCGCGGCGATCGTTCTCGATGCGCACCCCGCTCTCGCGCAGTTCGCGGCCGCGCCAGGCGGCGTGGAGGAACCGCGCCTCGACATATTCGTGGTTCATCGCCAGCAGCCCATCGGCCGAGGAGCCGCCGATCGGGAAGAAATGCAGGCCGTCATGATGCATGCCGATCTGCATGCCCTGCTCGGCGCCGGTGTCGGCGCCGTCGCGGAATGCCGGCATCGAGCCGGTGATCGGCGTGCCCCAGGGCGCAAGGACCTGGACGCGATAGCCTTCGGGGACGACGACGCTGTCGGCCTCGGACACGGGGATCGCCTTGAACCCGAGCAGGCTCTTGCCCGGAGCCTGGGTCGCGCGCGCAGCGCCGGCGCCGAACACGCCACCCACGGCGGCGGCAAGACCGCCGACCATGAAGCCGCGGCGCGAGGCCCTGGCGTCGATGACGTCGTAGAGCGTCGGATTCGCGGACGTGTTGCAGGGCGGTTCGTCGCCGTGGCTGTAGCCAGGTGTCTTGGTGTGGTCGGGATAATCGGATTCGTATCGGCTCATCTCGAAGGCCTCCGGGGTCGGGGGAGCCCGGCGCCGTCGCGCCGGATTGACGTCCGGATACCGATCCGCCGTGACACTTTGCGGACATGCAAGCGACGCCTGGGTTTCTCAGAACACGGGGTATGGCCCTTGGGCATGTCGAACCTGGAAACCCAAGTCTTCACGGTGGCGCCCCGCCACCCGCGATCGGCCATCTTCTTCCACTGGGCGGCCGTCGGGCTGATCGCCGTGCTTGCGGGGACGGGATGGGCGATGACGCGGCTCGCGGCGGGCAGCGAGGTCCAGTTCGCCCTCTACCAGTTCCACAAGGTCGCCGGGATCGCGGTGCTGATGCTCTCGCTCGCCCGTCTCGCATGGCGTCCGCTTGCGCCGCCGCTGGCGCCGCTGGCGAGCGCGCCTGGTCTGCGCCGCCTCGCGCGCTCGGTCCATGTCGCGCTCTTCGCGCTGACCCTCGCGGTGCCGCTCGCGGGCTGGGCCCTGGTTTCCGCCAGCCGGCTCGGCATTCCCATCGAGTTCGCCGGCGGCCTCGTCTGGCCCCGGATCCCGGTCCTCGCCGATCTTGAGCCCGCGCAGAAGGCGATATGGGAGCCGGTGCTGGCGCGCGTCCATGTCGCGCTTGCCTACGCGCTCCTCGCGCTTGCCGGACTGCATGCGGCGGCCGCGATCCTCCACCACGCGATCCGCCGCGATGCGACGCTGCGCCGGATGCTGCCCTTCGCGCTGGTCCCTGCGCTGGCGGTCCTGGCGCCGGCGGCATCGGCGCAGGACTGGATCGTCGATCGCGACCGCTCGACGCTCGGCTTCGCCGGCGTGGAGACCGGCAACCGGTTCCAGGGAAGATTCGCGCGCTGGTCGGCGCGCATCTCCTTCGACCCGGCGCGCCCGCAGGATGCGCGGCTCGAGGTCGAGGTCGACATCGCGTCCGCCACCACCGGGGAATCGCGCCGCGACGCGGCCATGCTGGGCGACGATTGGCTGGACGCCGCCGGTTTCCCGCGCGCGGTCTTCGCCGCGCAAGGCTTCGGCGCGCTTGGCGATGGCCGCTACGAGGCCGCCGGCACGCTGTCGTTGCGCGACCGGCGTCGGCCGGTGCTGCTGCGCTTCACGCTGGCCGACACCCCGGACGGCACCCGTGCCCAGGGCGGCGCCACCCTGATCCGCACCGCCTTCGGCATCGGCCGCGGCCGCTGGTCGGGGCTGCAGGTCGTGGCCGCGGAGGTCGCCGTCGAGTTCGACCTGCTGGCCCGCCCAGCGCCGTGATGGACGCGCAAGAGGGCGTTAGCCCAACCTGCCAAGAACTGGGGCCCGATAAATGCAAGTCGATGGCTTAGAGCCGATTCCGATCAAGTCGCGATCCTGTCCCGCTGCAGCGAAGTAGTTTCGGCGTTCGCCGGTCATTGAAGGCTGGGAGCGCGTCGTTGATCGCTGCTTCAAGTTGGTCGTTGGTTCGCGGTTCGGCCCGGCGCGGAGCGAGTTCGAGCTTGGAGAAGCCATGCTCGATGCGGGTGCGGTTGGGACGAAAAGGGCGGCAGATGGTGCAACTCGGCGCCGCGCGCCGCGATGATTTCCCGGACCGTGGCACGTTCGTGCGGTGACAGAGTATCCTTGACCATAAGGTCCACGGGCTGGAAGCTTTGGGGAGACGACCCTCTCGACATAGGCTTCGAAGTAGCCGCCATGCAATGGGTCCGTCGAGCACCATCGGCGCCGTGATCGCGGTGCAGAATCGACCCTGGTTGCGCGATCGTCATGTCCACCTTGGCCCTCAAGGCGGCGAGGATTGCACTCGAATACGCCTCGGTCTTCCGGGAGCGCCGGTCCCCAACTTGCATATCGGCTGCGACGCGCCTCGCGGGATCCCACGCAGCGAGCCACCGTACCGCATGCGCCGAAGGTGCAAAGCGCATCGCTACCTCGTGGCGCGACAGGCCGCCTCGGACGGCCTCGATGACCCGCGACCTCGGATCTTCCGAAAGGGGTCGTGCCATCCCTGCTGGCCTCCACATATCTATCGCCGGCTTGGATCAAGCTTCGCGCGCCTGGAGAATTCCTCTCGCTTCAGTCAGAAGGATAATCGATCTAGGGTCAGCGACGATCAGCGTCCTGACGCGCGCGTCCCGCATTGCCGGTGCGCCGCCCGTGGAAGCCCGGCCAGGGAGCGTCGCGCCACGGGCGCCAGCGGCCATTGGTCCGCTGGGTCAGGGGCCGTTAGCGAAGGTCGGCGAGGCGACCGGACGCTGGGGGCCGTACACCTCCGGCATCGCGCCGATGTCGTCCAGGGCCAGCCCGTCTACGGTCGCCAGTTCGGCAGCGCAGTCGCCGTCGGGGCCCAACCGGTGCTCGACATCGCCGACGACCTTCGTGCCGATACGCTGCTGGAACCGGTCGCCGACGACGAAGGCGGTCGACGGCGCCCAGACATGGACGGTGCCGTCGATTTCCATGCGGCGGAACTGATGCAGATGTCCCGACGCGACCAGCCGCGGGCGGCGTGCCCCGAAGGCCCGTGCCAGGGCCTCGCGTTCCCGATCCCGGACCCGCCAGTAGGTACCGTCGGGATCGTGCTCGCCCAGGGTCAGCGGCTTGTGAAGAAAGAGCGCGATCGACCGGTTTTCCGCGCCAGCGACCGCGCCGGCGAGGAAATCGAGCTGCTCGTCGGCATCGGGCAGATCGGCGCCGGCAAGCAGCGCGTTGATGCCGACCAGCCGCCAGCCAGGAATGTCGCGAACGAAGCGGTCCGCGCCGAAACAATCACGGTAGCTGGCCAGCCGCCGCGCGTCCAGCGGCTGGCGCGATCTCAGGCCCGGATCGTCGCCCACGTCATGGTTGCCGGGGACCGCGAGCCAAGGCAGCCCCATCTCCTCTTGCAGCGACCTGACGAAGCGCAGCTCGGCAGGCGTGTCGGCCCCGTCGAGCGTCATGTCGCCGGTGTTTACGACCAGATCAGGACGTCGGGCCGCGAGGGCGAAACGGACAAGCTCGAAATTCCGGAGGAAATGCGGCCGGTCGGCCGAGAGATGCGTGTCCGAAATCTGGGCGATACGAAAGACCATGACGCTGTGTCTCCGAAGAGGGAAAAACGCGCGGCGGTGCGGCGCACCGCCGCGCGTCGCGGTCAGCCGCGGGGGATGAGCCGCCGGACTTCGGTGGCCATGTCGGCGAGCACCTGTTCGGGGGTCGCCTTCTGCTCGGCGATGCGTGCGAGCTGGTCGACCATGACATTGGTCACGCGCACCGAGTTCGCGCCCGGGAAGGCGTACCAGGGGATCATCAGATGAACCTGCCGCGTCGCCGCCTGGAAAAGCGGATTGTCGCGGTAGAACTCCCCGAGATAGCTCGGGTCGTCGATCGCGATCTGGTTGCAGGGCACATAGCCCGTGTTGCGGACCATGAGGGAGGTGCCGACCGCCGAAGTCGCGAACTTGACGAATTCCCAGGCAGCGGCCTGCTTGGCGGGGTCCTTGGTGACGATCATCGCGCCGGCGCCGCCGGTCGGCAGCCTGCCCTTCTGGGCGTCGATCACGGGCATCGTCGTCGTGCGCATTTCGAACTTTCCGCCGACCGACTCGGAGATGCTGCGCACCTGTGCGGTGGTCCGGAACATCATCCCCAGCTTGCCCGCGGCGAAGGCCTGCAGGTCGGCTGTGCCGGCGTAGTTAGGCATGCCGCCTTCCTTGACCATCCGATCGAGAAGGCGCAGCGCGGCCAGACCCTCGGCACCGTTGAAGGCCACGTCGCTCTCGTCGTCGTTGAGCATCCGCCCACCATGACCGTAGAGCAGGGCAGAGAACATCCAGTCGTCTCCCGGCCAACGGAAGAACATGCCCTCGGTCCCGTCGCCCAGCGCGCGGATCCGGCGCGAGGCCGCGATCACCCCGTCCCAGTTGGTCGGGAAGGCCGCGGGATCGAGTCCGGCGCGGCGGAACAGGTCGAGGTTCCAGTACGAGATCGGGTTCGAGGTGGCGAAGGCGAGGCCAGCCTGTATCTTGCCGTGGAAGCCGAGGCCGAGCAGTGCCGGCGAATAGCCGAGCTTCGCGACATCGCCTTCCTTGGCGAGCAGCGTGCGCAGATCGACCGCGATCCCACGCTCGGCGAAGAGGCGCAGGCGGTTGAGACCCTGGAACGAGACTTCCGGCAGGTTGCCGGTCGCGGCGCCGCGGAGAATCAGCTGCGCGCCGTCCGCGTAGGTCGGCGTCGGGTCGAGATAGCTCGACCGCGATGCGCGGGAAACGGCGGGTGAATTCCTCCATTACCGCGTCCTGCGCCGGCTTGAAGATCGCGGGCATCGAGTAGTGGATGCTGATCGACACCGGCGCCTGTGCGTGTATGGCGGGCGCCCAGAGCGCGGCCGCGGCGCCGCCGGCGATGCCCATGGCCCGACGGCGGCCCAGGGCGGTCTTCGTTTTCCTCATCTTGAAACTCCCGGAATGCAAAGCCCCGGAGCCCCCGGGGCAGGGGCGGCGGGTCAGCCCTTGAGGCCGGTCATCGTGATGCCCTCGATGAAGCGGCGCTGGGCGAGCAGGAAGGCCGCGACGAGCGGCGCGGTGACGATCGCGGCGGCGGCCATCAGCGCGCCGTAGTCGTCGCCGGCTTCCTCTGCACGGAAATAGAGGACTCCAAGCGCGGGCGTGTAGAGATCGCCCTTGGTGACCACGATCAGCGGCCAGAACAGGTCGCTCCAATGCGCCACCACCGAGAAGATCCCGAAGGCCGTCGCCGCGGGCCAGGCGTTCGGCAGTGCGACCCGCCATACGATCGACGCCTCCCCCATCCCGTCGATCCGCGCGGCATGGATAAGGTCGTCGGGCAGCGCCTTGAAGAACTGCCTGAACAGGAAGATCGCGAACACCGAGATGGTGAACGGGGCCACCAGCGCGGTGTAGCTGTTCAGCAATCCGGCATTGGCGATCGCGATGTAGAGGGGGATGGCAGGCACATGCGCCGGGACCAGCAGTCCCAGCATCACTAGCGCGAACATCGTCTCGCGACCGCGGAAGCGGAGCTTGGCGAGCGCGTAGCCGGCCGGCAGGGCGAAGGCCAGCTGGAAGGCGAGGATGAAGACGCACACCAGCGCGCCGTTGAGGAGGTAGCGGCCGATCGGGATCTCGCGCAAGACCCGGCCGTAGTTCTCGGCCGCGCTCCAGGTCTGCGGGATCAGCGACAGCGTCGCGGTGAAGACCTCGGCGCGCGGCTTGAGCGACACCGCGAGCATCCAGGCATAAGGCATCAGGAAGAGGGCGACGAGCGCCGTCAGCAGCGCCAGGCGCGGCAGGTCGCGGATCAGCGGGGTCTCCTCGCGCATGCCGCCCTCAGCCGTAATGGATGCGGCGCTCGATCAGCCGCTGCTGCCCAAGCGCCAGCCCCAGCACGATGGCGAGGAACAGCACCGTCATCGCCGAGGCCTTGCCCATCTGCAGGACGGTGAAGCCCCCCTGATAGATCGTGAACACGATCAGCTCCGACGCCTTGTTCGGTCCGCCCTGGGTGAGCGTCGCCACAGTGTCGAAGGTGCGCACCGACCGGATCGTCGTGATCACGACCACGAACAGCATTGTCGGCCCGAGCAGCGGCCAGTTGACCAGCCGGAAGCGGTCGATGGCGGAGCGCCCGCCGTGGATCTCGCATGCCGCGTAGAGTTCGCGCGGGATGGCCGTCAGCCCGGCCATGATAAGGACCATGTTGAAGCCGGCGTTCTCCCAGATCGCGATGAAGCCGAGCGAGACCAGCACCCAGTCGCTGGAGCCGAGCCAGTTCGGGCCGGCGAGCCCGATCGCGCGCAGCATCGAGTTGACCGGACCGATCGTGGGATGCAGCAGATACTGCCAGGCGGTCGCCATCGCGACGATCAGCGACACCACCGGCAGGAAAAAGGCCGCGCGGAAGAAGGCGCGACCGCGGGTCCGGCCCTCGATCAGCACCGCGAGCGCCAGCCCCGACAGGATCGACGCCGGGGTGACGATGGCGACGAAGACGGAGGTGTTGCGTACCGACGTCGCGAAGCCGCGATCCCCGAGCAACTCGGCGAAATTCGAGAGCCCGACGAAGCGAAGCGATCCCAGCCCCAGTTCCTAGTCGGTCAGCGCCAGAACGCAGACCGCCAGGGTCAGTATCAGGAGCATCGAGACGAAGGCGGCGGCCGCGGGCCCTTTCAGCAGCCACGCCGCGGCGCCCTCGCTCAACGCCAGCCGTCGGTTCAGCGGGGCGACGGCGATCTCAGGCATGGCCGGGGATGGCATGCCCGTCGCGCGCCTGCGCCGGGATCCGCCGGCCATCGGCGTCGAAAAGCAGCGCGCGGGCGGCGTCGATGCGCAGACGGATCTCGGCGCCCACCGGCGTCGCGCCGCACCCGGCCGTCGGCGCGCAGGATCAGCGGCGCTCCCAGATCGCAATGGCGCGCATGGATCAGGGCGCAGTCGCCGAGGAACTCGACATGCTCGACGCGCGCGGGGAGCCCGTCGCCGGCGACCGTCATGTCCTCGGGCCGTACCGCGAGGATCGCGTCGCGCGGCGACTGCGCCTGGGCGACGACGCCAACCTCCATGCCGGCCACCGCGACGGCACCGCCCGCGCCCAGCGACGCGACCAGCGTGTTGATGCGGGGCGAACCGACGAATTCGGCGACGCGCAGGTCGACCGGATCGACATAGATGCGCTCGGGTGTGTCGACCTGGAGGATCTCGCCCGCCATCATCACCGCGACGCGATCCGACATCGTCATCGCTTCGGTCTGGTCATGGGTCACGTAGACGGTCGATGCGCCGACGCGGCGATGGATCTCGAGGATCTCCTTGCGCGTCTGCACGCGCAGCCCGGCGTCTAGATTCGACAGCGGTACGTCCAGAAGAAATGCGCTCGGTCGCCGGACGATCGCCCGGCCGAGCGCCACGCGTTGGCGCTGCCCGCCCGAAAGCTGAGCGGGACGGCGATCGAGCAGCGCTCCGATCGACAGCAGTTCGGCGGCCCTCGCGACCTCTTCGCCGATTCCGGCCAGGATCCGATCGGCGCCGCGTAGATGCAGGCCTAACCAGGGCAGGCGCTGCCACGCGTCCAGTCTGCGCATCACCAGCGGCACGGCTATGTTCTGTCGCGCGGTCAGATGCGGATAGAGCGCGTAGGACTGGAACACCATCGCGACGTCTCGGTCCGCCGCGCGCAGCCCAGTCACATCGCGCCCGGCGATACTGACGCAGCCGCCGTCGGGGCGCTCGAGTCCGGCGACGATGCGCATCAGCGTGGTCTTGCCGCAGCCCGAGGGACCAACCAGCGACACGAATTCGCCCGGCGCGACGGTCAGCGACACGTCCTTGACCGCATGCACGTCGCCGAAGCGCTTCACAATCGACTCGACCGCAAGCCCCACCATATCCACTCCGTGGTCGCGGCCGGACACTGATCGGACATGGCTACGAAGACATTGTTTGGCCGTAAAGCTTCGATTTCGCGGCGGGCCGCGTTCAGCCGGCGCGCGGCGCGGCTGCCGCCGGTCCGATCCGTCGTCCCGATTCCGCGTCGAAGACATGTATCGCCGCCGCCGGGACATGCATGCGCGCGACGCCGATGCCGAGACCGCCGTCTCCGCCCTCGACCTGGACGACGAAGTCGTCGCCGCCGGCCTTGCCGTGGAGCAGGCGTGCCGCGCCGAGTTCCTCACGGAAATCGACATCTATGTCGAATACGTTGGCGGAATGATCGCCCGCCGCCGGGACGCAATGCTCGGGCCGGATCCCGATCACGACGCGCTGGCCTGCCCGCAAGTCCGACCGATCGAGGTCCCAGCGCAGCCCCGCCGTGGCGACCGACCCGGGGCCGGCCACCTCCCCTTCGAGCATGTTCATCGGGGGTGTTCCGATGAAGCCAGCGACGAAGCGCGTGGCGGGCGCGCGGTAGACCTCGGCCGGCGTGCCCACCTGCTCGATCACGCCTTGGTTCATCACCACCAGGCGGTCGGCCAGCGTCATCGCCTCGATCTGGTCATGCGTGACGAAAATCGACGTGCTGCGCAGCCGGTTGTGGAGCTTGCGGATCTCGATCCGCATCTGCACGCGCAGCTTGGCATCCAGATTAGAAAGCGGTTCATCGAACAGGAACAGCTTGGGCGATCGGATCATCGCGCGCCCCATCGCGACGCGCTGGCGCTGGCCACCCGAGAGCTGGGCCGGCCGCCGGTCCAGGAATTCCTCAAGGCCGACGGTGCGCGCGATGTCACGGACCCGTTCGTCCCGTTGCGCCCGCGGCACGCCACCGACCTTCAGCGCATAGCCGATGTTCTCGGCGACGGTCATGTGCGGATAGAGCGCGTAGTTCTGGAACACCATCGCGCAGCCGCGCGCCCGCGGCTCGAGTTCGTTCACGATTTCGCCGCCGATGGCGATCTGCCCGGCAGTGATCTCCTCGAGACCCGCAATCATGCGCAGCAGGGTCGACTTGCCGCAGCCAGACGGACCGAGAACGACGACGAACTCGCCGGAAGAAATGGCCAGATCGACCCCCCGCACCACTTCGGTGCGCGCGAACCGCTTGCGCACGCCGGCGATCAGAACGTCAGCCATCGTAAATCTCCTCGCATCGTCATTTCTCGGTGCTCACGAGACCGCGCACGAAGTAGCCCTGCATCAAGACGACGACCAGGAGCGGCGGGATCATCACCAGCAGCGTCGCCGCCATGGCCTCGTTCCAGATCGGAGGCTGACCGAACAGCGGCCCGGGTACGATCTTCTGGAGCATCATCGTCGCCGTCGCGCGCGACGGATCGGTGACGACGAGGAGGGGCCAGAGATACTGGTTCCAGGAATACACGAACATGATCGTCGCGAGCGCCGCCATGTTCGTGCGCGACAGCGGCAGAAGGATATCGAAGAAGAATCGCATCGGCCCGGCGCCGTCCATCTTCGCCGCCTCGGCGAGCTCGTCGGGAATGGTCATGAAGAACTGGCGGTAGAGGAAC
Source organism: Alphaproteobacteria bacterium (assembly GCA_044359885.1). GTDB lineage: Bacteria > Pseudomonadota > Alphaproteobacteria > CACIAM-22H2 > CACIAM-22H2 > CAIOSQ01. The sequence goes on from JBIKLI010000067.1 coordinate 15,335, forward strand.
GTTCCCGTCGCCGTCGCGACCAGAGGCAGCACGAGACCGGTGTAGGTGTTGAGCAGGTTGACCTGGGGGAGCCCGACGGAGACTCCCAACGCGCCCAACAGCACGTGGAATGGCTCCAGCACGTTCGAGGCGACCGCGTAGGTCGGGACGATTCGCACTTCCAGCGGCAGCATCAAGGTGACGAAGATCAACCAGAACATCAGCATCCGGCCGCGGTAGCGGAAGAACACGATCGAGAAAGCCGAGATCGCAGCCAACGCGATCTTGCCGGCCGTGACGCCGACTGCGACGATCAGGCTGTTGAGCATCTTTTCGCCGAACTTGGCCTTCTGCCAGACACGGGCGTAGTTCTCGGCCATGTCCGATCCGGGCCACAGCGGCATCGGCACGCGGTTCACGGTCGGCAGGTCGTGGGTCGAGGCTACGAAGACGATCCAGATCGGCAGGGCGGCAAGGACCAGCCCGACGATCATCAGGACATGGGTCGCGGCGTCGAGAATCGGCGTGCGTTCGATCATCGTCGGATCACCTGTAATGGACCTTGCGCTCGACGTAGCGGAACTGCACGAAGG
>JBIKLI010000343.1:0-4569 GCA_044359885.1 Alphaproteobacteria bacterium
GCCGCGGCATCGGCGCGCCGCGGCGGCTGGAGGCGCGGGACCAGCTGCTGATCGAGCTGGGCGCCAGCTATTGCCGCTACCATGTGTGCATCGAGCATACGGTCGCGATCGGCGCGGTCGACCCGCGCCAGCGCGACATGGTCAAGGTCGCGGCCGCGGCCTTCGACGAGATCATCGACGCCGCGCGGCCGGGCCGGGCGCTCGGCACGCTCGACGACATCCATCGCCGCGTCCTCGACGGCGCCGGCTTCGCCAAGGCGCGCTACGGCGCCTGCGGCTATTCGCTGGGCGCCACGTTCCGTCCCACCTGGATGGACGTGCCGCCGATGATCTATTCCGGCAACACGCTGCCGATGCGCGCGGGCATGGTGCTGTTCGTGCACATCATGGTGCCCGATTCGACGACCGGCCTCGCCGCCGGCATCGGCCAGACCTTCGTCGTGCGCGACGGCCCGGCCGAGCGTCTCAGCGCCATCCCGAACGTCCTGCACGCGCGCTGACCGGCGCTACCGTCACGCCGCGACCGGCCGGGTCAGCATCGCGTTGGCGATCACGGCGAGGCCGGCGATCGTCATCACCCAGGGGAAGGCGCCGGCGTCGGCGAAGAAGACCCAGGGAACGATCAGCGTGATCGGCGGCGAAGTGATCTCGGCCAGCTTGTGGAGCTTCATGGGAATCAGCTTCACGAGACCGGCCGGATAGTCGGTGACGAGGTTGAGCGCCATCCCGCCGAAGAAGGCGCACACCGCCATGATCGTGGCGCCCCGGTGCTGCGTGAAGCCGAACACCCAGGGCGAGACGAGGACGAAAGAGAGCACCGCGACGTCGATCTTCGCATGCAGCGCGAGAGGGATGGGCGCGTAGCGGGTCTCGCGGGTGGCGGCAGTTCCGTTCATGTCGTTTCCCTTGGTCGAAAGGATCGAGACCGTCGACACTACCTGGACCGGCACCGGACCGGCCAGCAGGATCACGGCAGGAACAGCCCGCCGTTGACGTGGATCGACTGCCCGGTGACGAAGGACGAAGCGGGGTTGCAGAGCAGTCGGACGATCTCCGAAACGTCCTCCGGCACGCCCTCGCGGCCGACCAGCGGCGCGCCGGCGATGCCCTTGCCCGCGCCGGCGGAGCGCTGGCCGCCGATCTTGCCGGGGACGACGCAGTTGACCGTGATCCCGTGCGGCGCGAACTCGACCGCAAGCGCACGGGTGAGACCGATCAGACCCGCCTTGCCGGCGCCGACATGGGCGCGGCCGGCCGCCCCCAGATGTGCGCTGAGGCCGCCCATGCTGACGATCCGGCCATGGCCGCGCGGCAACATGCGGCGCAGCGCGGCACGGCTGCAAAGGAAGGCGCCGTCCAGGATCACGCCGGTGATCTCGCGCCATTCGGCGAAGCTCATCTCCAGGAAATGGCTCTCGCGGCGCAGCGCGGCGTTGTTGATCAGGATGTCCAGCCGCCCGAAGCGCGCGTCGATCGCCGCCATCATCGCCTCGACCGCGCCCTCGTCGACGACGTCGCCCATGACGACCAGGGCCTGACGGCCCAGCGCCTCGGCCTCGCGGGCGACCGCCTCGGCGTCGGCGCGCGCGGTGCGGGCATGGACGACGATGTCCGCCCCGTCGCGCGCCAGCGCCAAGGCGCAGGCGCGGCCGATGCGCCGCACGCCCCCGGTGATCAGCGCGACCTGTCCTGCCAGCGGCGCATCAGCCATGTGTCGTCTCCGATCCTGTCTCGATCCGCAACAAGTCCCGCAGCGCGCGTGCCGGCAGCGTCTCGATCCGCCGCGTGGCCGCGATCAGCGCGGCCGCGCCCGCGTCGCCCAGCAGCGGCGCGACCAGATCGGCGGCCTTGGCCTCGACCTCGTCCGCCGGCATCGGGTTCTCCGGCGTTCCGCGCACCGCCACCGCATGGTGGCGGCGCTGGCCGTCGCGCCCGCGCAGGACGACGATCGCCTGGCGCGCCGGCACGGCGGCGGTCAGTTCCGGGCTCGGCACCAGCGTCATGCGCGCGCGCAGCGCCCGTACCGCCGGATCCTGCATGCGCGCGACGTCGTGCCCGGCGGCGAAGCCGACGGTGCCGTCGAGCAGGGCGATCGCGGCGAGATGCTGGACGCAGACGTCGGGCATCGCGCGATCGTCGACGATATGGATGCGGTCGTCCGGCATCACGATCTCGATCGCCTCGATCGCGTCCGGTTCCTGGGGCGCGCCGCCGGTGATCGCGACGATGGCGTCGAGCACCGCCTGGATCGGCGAGCCGACGCACCATTTCTTGATCGACGCGCGCTCGATCTCGAAGCGCGTGCCCAGCCCCTCGACCATCGCCGCGGGCTCGGCCCGGCCGGCGAAGGCGGCGAAGAGATTGTGGCGGCCGCCAAACGGATCCTCGACCCCGGTGAAGCCGGAAGCGACCATCAGCGCGGCCAGCGTCCCGTTGCGCGCCGGCATGCCGGCGAAATCGAAGGCCTTCTCGACATGCGCGGGATCGCGGTTCCAGAACGGAATGCCCGAGGCCTGCTGCGCGGCATAGGCGAACACGTGGCGGACCTGGCGCGGCGCGAGGCCCAGCAGCGCCGCGCACGCGGCGGCGGCGCCGAAGGCCGGACCGATCGAATGGGTGCTGTGGCGCGCCTGGGCGGGCGGCGGAAAGCCGAGCGCCAGGTTGACGCGCACGCAGACGTCGTAGCCCAGCGCGATCGCGCGCAGCAGCGCCGCCCCGTCGCGATCCGCGCGCTCCGCGATCGCCAGCGCGGCCGGCACGATGGCGCAGCCGGGATGGCATCGCCCGGCGAGATGGCTGTCGTCGGTCTCGTCGCCATGCGCGGCCATCGCGTTGGCGAAGGCCGCCTGCGCCGCCGGCAGCAGCGCGCCCGCCCCGACGGCCAGCGCCTCGCCGGTTCCGCCGGTCGCCGCGGCGAAGCGCGCGCCGAGCCGGCCGGCGGGAAGCTGCGTGCCCGAGACGATCGCCGCCAGCGTGTCGAGCAGGTGCATCCGCGTCTTGCGCGCCACCGCTTCTGGAATCTCGCGCTCGGCCGCGCCGGCGACATGGCCGGCGAGCGCGACGATCTCGGGCGTGAGCGGCTCGGATCCGGTGGCGGCCATCGTCGTCCCCGCGCGTCAGAGCGTGGTCAGGCCGCGCAGCGCCAGAAGCGCGCCGCCGGTCAGGATGGCGATGTCGAGCAGCGTCGTCTGGATGGCGGCGCCGATGCGCGCGGCGAGCCAGCGCGCGGTCATGACGCCGGGCACGGCGATCGCGCCGATCGCCAGCGCCAGCAGCCAGGACGCGGCCGGCAATTCGCCCAGCGCCTGGAACGTCGCCACCTTGACCAGCCCGACCACCAGCGACACCGCCGCGTCGGTCGCGACGACCGACTGGGGCGCCAGCCCCAGCGCCGCCAGGGCCGCGACCAGCACGATGCCGCCACCGGGCGTGCCGCCGGTGACCAGACCATAGAGCGCCCCCAGCGCGACGATGCCGCCGGTGCCGAGTTCGAGCCGCCGGCCCTTGAGCCAGCGGCGCAGCGGCACCATCGTCAGCAGCGCGACGCCCAGCAGCAGCGCCGCCTGCGGGCCGCTCAGCAGCGTGAACAGCCACGCGCCGACGAAGCAGGTGCAGATCGCCGCCAGCGTCAGCGGCAGCACCGGCCGCCATTCGACGCGGTCGCGGAACACCGCCAGCCGCGCGGCGTTGTTGCACACGCCCGAGACGGCAAGGATCGGGATCGCCGCGGCGGCGCCCACGACCGGCACCAGGGCGAGCGGCATCAGCAGATTGGTGCCGTAGCCCGCGAGCCCGCCGACGATCGACGCCGCATAGGCGGCCAGCGCGACGCCGATCGCGACGAAGCCATCGGGCATGCTCAGCGCACCACCCGGACGCCGCCGTCCTGCAGCACCGCACGCAGCTCGTTGCGGTATTCGTCGAAGAACCGGCCGGTGTCCGTCGCGCCCAGCCAGGCGCTGTGGAACTGGTTGTCGGCGAGGTACTTCTTCCAGGCGTCGGAGACGCTGAGACGCCGGAACAGGTCCTCGTAGAAGGCGACCGCCTCGGGCGGGATGCCGGGTGCGGCCAGGATGCCGCGCGCCTGGACCACGTCCTTGATCGGGAAGCCGGCCTCGCGCAGCGTCGGCACGTCGGGGAAGCCGGGCAGCCGCGTGTCGTTGATCTGCGCCAGCACGCGCAGCCTGCCGGCGCGCACCTGCTCGCCCGCCTCGCTGGGCTCGGCCACCATCATGTCGACATGGCCGCCCAGCAGCGCCGCCATGCGCTCGCCGCCGGAGGGGAACGAGACGAAGGCCCAGCGCGCGCCGCTGTAGGCCATCAGCAGCTGACGGACCAGCGCATCGCGCGCCGTGGGCGAGCCGCCGGACTGGCGCACCGAGCCGGGCTGCGCCTTCGCGGCGTCGACGATCTCCTTCAGCGAGGTGTATTTCGACTCGGCACGCACGACGATCAGCGCCGGCTCGATGGCGATGCGCGCGATCGGCGTCATGTCGCCGACCTGCGCCTTCGCCTCGGCCTGGACCAGCGGCAGCGACAGCCACAGGCTGGTCCAGACGCTGATCACAT
>JBIKLI010000344.1:0-4568 GCA_044359885.1 Alphaproteobacteria bacterium
CGCGGCAGCGGCGACGATCGCACCGGCTTCGGCGCCATCGTCGCAGGCGGCGGCCAGCCCGGCGTCGCCGGCCGGCGCGCCGGCCGCGGCATCGGCGTCGCCCGCTTCGACGGCACCTGCGGCGCCAGCTGCCGCTGCCCCCGCGCCGGCCAAGCCGCCGGCGCCGGCAGCCTGACCTTCTGACGGCTTTGGGACATGGCGAACAAGGACGACGACGACTCCGACGGCCCGCCGGGCGACAAGAAGATGCCGCTGCTCGATCATCTGATCGAGCTGCGCCAGCGTCTGATCTGGTCGGCGCTGGCGTTCTTCATCGCCTTCATCGTCTGCTACGTCTTCCACAAGCAGATCTTCTCGATCCTCGTCGCACCGATGAACACGCTGCCGAACCCGGAAGGGCGGCGGATGATCTTCACCGCGCCGACCGAAGCGTTCTTCACCTACGTGAAGGTCGCGGCCTGGGGGGCGGTCTGCATTTCCTTCCCGATCGTCGCGGGCCAGGTCTGGAAGTTCGTGGCGCCGGGGCTCTACCAGAACGAGAAGAACGCCTTCCTGCCGTTCCTTGTCGCCACGCCCTTCATGTTCGCGCTCGGCGCCGGCTTTCTCTATTTTCTGATCCTGCCTTACGGCTTGCAGTTCTTCGCCAGCTTCGAGATCCCGCGCGATCCCGGCGCCGGGGCGGTGCCGATCCAGTTCGAAGCCAAGATGAACGAGTATCTCTCCTTCGTCATGGCGCTGATCCTGGCCTTCGGGATCAGCTTCGAACTGCCGGTGCTGCTGGTTCTGCTCTGCCGGGTCGGAATCCTGAACCCGACCCAGCTGGCCGAGAAGCGCCGCTACGCGATCGTGGCGCTGGTCACCTTCGCGGCGATCGTGACGCCCCCCGACGTCTTCAGCCAATTGGCCCTGGCCATCCCCATGTACGGGCTCTACGAACTCTCGATCGTCATCGCGCGGTTCCTGGAGAAGCGTTCGGCGGCGGCCGAGGAAGACGACGACGAACCGGCGACGGCGCAGACCCCCGCAGGCGGCACCGCCGCGGCCGGTGCGGCGGCGCCCGTGCGCCAGCCTCCGGCGCTGTTCGAAGAGAACGACTTCAACCTCGCCCGCTGAGCCGGGAGCCGTCGCCCGCCGTCCCCGGCCCGTTCCTGGACAGGCGACTCGCCCCGACCGTATAAGCCCGGGGTTTCTTCGAGCCGGCGAGTCCCATGCACGACATCAAGGCGCTCCGCGACGATCCCGAGACATTCGACGCCGGACTGGCGCGGCGCGGTCTGTCGCCGCTGTCCGGCAGCCTGCTGGCGATCGATCAGGTAAGGCGCGAGGCGCAGTCGCGCCGGGACGCGCTGCTGCAGCGACGCAACGCCGCGTCCCGGGAGATCGGCCTCGCCAAGTCCCAGAAGCGCGACGCCGACGCGGAGACGCTGATGGCCGAGGTCGCGCGGCTGAAGGACGGCATTGCGGTCGCCGAGGCCGACGAGGCCGCCGCCGCCGCGCGGCTCGACGAGGCGCTTGCCGGCGTGCCGAACATCCCGGCGCCCGAGGTGCCCGACGGGGCCGACGAGAGCGGCAATGCCGAACAGCGCCGCTGGGGGACGCCGCCGGCCTTCGCCTTCGCCCCGCGCGAGCATTTCGAACTCGGCGAGGCGCTGGGGCTCATGGATTTCGAGCGCGCCGCAAGGATCTCCGGAGCGCGTTTCACGGTTCTCAAGGGGGCGCTGGCGCGGCTCGAGCGCGCACTCGGTCAGTTCATGCTCGACCTGCACACGACCGAGTTCGGCTACACCGAGGTCAGCCCGCCGCTGCTCGTGCGCGACGCGGCCCCGTTCGGGACCGGCAACCTGCCGAAATTCGCCGGCGACCTGTTCCGGACCGGCGAAGGCTTCTGGCTGATCCCGACGGCGGAAGTGCCGCTGACCAACCTCGTCGCGGGCGAGATCGTCGACGAGGGGACGCTGCCGCGGCGCTACACCGCGCACACCGCCTGCTTCCGCTCCGAGGCCGGTTCGGCGGGGCGCGACACGCGCGGCATGCTTCGCCAGCATCAGTTCTACAAGGTCGAGCTGGTCTCGGTCGCCACGCCCGAGGAGTCCGAGGCCGAGCATGCGCGCATGACCGCGGCGGCAGAGGCGGTGCTGCAGCGGCTGGGGCTGCCCTACCGGGTCATGCTGCTCTGCGCCGGCGACATGGGCTTCGCGTCGCGCAAGACCTACGACATCGAGGTCTGGCTGCCGGGGCAGGGCGCGTATCGCGAGATCTCGTCCTGTTCGAATTGCGGCGAGTTCCAGGCGCGCCGGATGAATGCCCGCTGCCGTCGTCCGGGCGAGAAGGGGACCCGCTTCCTGCACACGCTGAACGGGTCGGGGATCGCCGTGGGACGGGCCCTGATCGCCGTGATGGAGAATTTTCAGGACGGCGACGGCCGGATCGCCGTGCCGCCGGCCTTGCGGCCCTACATGGGCGGAATGGAGATCATCGGATGACGGGCGCGCAGACGCGGTCGATCGATCTGTCCAAGGCGCGCATCCTGGTCACCAACGACGACGGGATCGACGCGCCGGGCATCAAGATCCTGGAAAAGGCGGCGCGCCGGCTGAGCGACGACGTCTGGGTTGTGGCGCCGGAAACGGAGCAGAGCGCCGTGGCGCATGGCCTGACGATCCGGAGGCCGCTGCGCATCCGCCGGGTCACGGAGCGCCATTTCGCCGTCGACGGCACGCCGACGGATTCGGTGCTGCTGGCGATCGGCCACATCCTCAAGGACCGCAGGCCGACGATCTGCTTCTCGGGCGTCAATCGCGGCGCCAATCTCGGCGACGACGTCACCTATTCCGGGACGGTCGCGGCGGCGATGGAGGCGACCCTGCTCGGCGTGCCGGCGATCGCCTTCAGCCAGGTGTTCACGAAACGCGACGTCGTCCACTGGAAGACATCCGAGACCTTCGTGCCCAAGGTCGCGCGCAGCCTCGCCAGGATGGGCTGGCCGGAAAACGTCCTGATGAACGTCAACCTTCCCGATCGCCCGCCGGCGCGCGTGCGGGGCGTGAAGGCCGTCGCGCAGGGACGGCACAAGGTCGGCGACGAACTGGTCGAGAACCAGGACCCGCGCGGCCAGAGCTATTTCTGGATCGGCGCGATGCGCCAGCTGGAGCCCGACCGGCCCGGCACCGACCTGCATGCCGTGGCCGCGGGCTGGATCGCGGTCACGCCGCTGCATCTCGACCTGACCCATGGCGAGACCCTCGCACGGATGGCGGCGAGCATCGGCGGATGACCACGCCCAACCACAAGATCCGACTGGTGATGGATCTGCGTCGCGCGGGCGTGTCCGACACCCGGGTCTTGTCTGCCATGGAGCGTACGCCGCGCGAGGCCTTCTGCGCGCCGCAATTCCTCGACCGCGCCTATGACGACACTGCGTTGCCGATCGCCCATGGCCAGACGCTGAGCCAGCCCTCGGTGGTCGGCCTGATGACACAGGCGGCCGAATGCGGCCCGCGTCACAAGGTGCTCGAAGTCGGAACGGGCTCCGGTTATCAGGCCGCGATCCTGGCGGCGCTCTGCCGGCGTCTCTATACGATCGAACGGCACCGTCCGCTGCTCCAGGACGCCGAACGGCGCCTGCTCGGTCTGGGCATCTCGAACATCGTCACGCGCCATGGCGACGGCTGGGCTGGATGGCCCGAGCAGGCGCCCTTCGACCGCATCGTCGTGACGGCCGCGCCCGACGATGTGCCTGGCGCGCTGGTCGATCAGCTGGGCGAGGGTGGGATACTGGTCATCCCGGTCGGCCGCGAGAAGCGCAGCCAACGGCTGCTGCGGTTGCGGCGGGGGCCCGAGGGGGTCGTGACCGAGGAGCTGGCGGCGGTCCGTTTCGTCCCGCTGGTCCAGGGCGTGGCCGCCGACGAACCCGGCGCCGGTGCGACGGCGCGCCACCGTGCCTGAGCCGGGCGCCGCGACACGCCGCGGGGCCGTGCGGCTCGCGGCTGTCCTCGCTCTTCTTCTCTGCGCCGCCTGCGCCGGTCGCAGCGGCGGGCCGGCCCCGGTCGAGACCGGGGCGCCGGGACAGCGTCGCCCTCCCGCCACCTCCGCCGTGACGCGGGCCGCGGACGCCGTGCCGGGGACCGTGCTGGTCCAGCCGGGGGACACGCTCGCGGCGCTGGCGCGGCGGGTGGACCGGCCGATGCGCGCGTTGATCGATGCCAATGGCCTGCAGCCGCCCTATCGCCTGGTCGCCGGGCAGCGGCTGCGCATTCCCGCGGCGGCCCCCTCGGCGCCCGTGGCGGCGATGCGCGTCGAGCCGCCGGCGGCCGCAGCCTTCCCATCGCCGGTCGCCGCCGCGCCCGCCGGTCCGTCGCAACCATCTTCCGCGCCCGTCGAGGGCAGCCGGCACGCCGAAGCGAGGCCGGCCGCCGCGACACCGTCACCGGCTGCCGTCCCCGCCGTTGCGCGCGCCGCGCGTTTCGCCTGGCCGGTCCAGGGGCAGGTGATCTCGGGCTTCGGCGCGAAGCCTGGCGGGTTGCAGAACGACGGGATCAACATCGCCGCGCCGCGCGGGACACCGGTGC
>JBIKLI010000068.1:0-15853 GCA_044359885.1 Alphaproteobacteria bacterium
GTCGAGCAGCGTTCGGTCAGCGTCAGCCGCGAGGTCGACTGGCTCCAGGGCGAGCGCCGCTTCCCGGGCGAGTGGCGCCTGCCCGCCGTCACCACCCTCGTGCGCGTCTGCGCCCGCACCGGGTTCGCCGACCGCTGCCGCGTCGAGACCAGATACGACGTCTCGTCGGCAGCACTCTCCGCCAAGCACGCCGCCGACGCCGTACGCGGCCACTGGGCCATCGAAAACAGCCTGCACTGGGTTCTCGACGTCGTCTTCGCCGACGGTCAGGCGCGCGTGCGCAAGGGCCATGGCGCTCAGAACATGGCCGCCGTACGACACTTCGCCATCAACCTCGTCCGAGCCCCACAGCTAAAGAAACGCATCAAGCGAAGGCGCAAAATCGCCGGCTGGAACCCGCAATTCCTCGCCGACATCCTCAATCATCCTGTTCGTTAGCCCGGACCCGGTGCCCTGGGATTTCAGGCGGGCTCGCGCCCAGCCCGCGCGATCAGACGATACATCGCCCGCACCACCGGCAGTTCGATCAGCTTCCCATCGAGCACGACCAGACCCGATGCGCTTTCCTCGTAGGCGGCGACGATACGCTGCGCGTGCGCGAGTTGCGCCGACGAAGGCGTGAACGCCGCGTGGATCGCCGTCAATTGCTTCGGGTGGATGGCCGCCTTGCCGCCGAACCCGAGCGCCGCCGCCGCGACCGCCTCGCGCGCCAGCCCGCCGGCATCCGCAAGATCGAGATGCGGCACGTCGAGGGCGTCGATCCCCGCGGCGGCGGCGGCGTGCACGACCCGCGACCGGGCGTAGAGCAGCGGCTCCCAGGCATTGGCGCAGCCGAGATCGGCGGACATGTCGACCGCGCCGAACAACAGCGATGCGACCCGCCGGCTGGCGCAGGCGATGGCCATCGCATCCGCCAGCCCAGCATTTGTCTCGACGATGACGTGGAAGCGCAAAGCCTCGAGCCGCGGGACCGCCGTGACCAGTTCGTCCAGCACGCCGATCTCGGCCGCGGCACGTGTCTTCGGGATCATGATCCCGGCCGGCGGACGCTCGCATCTCAGCAGCGCGGTCAGGTCCTCGAGGCCGGCCCCGGTGGCGAGCCCGTTGATGCGGACCAGGAACTCGGCCCGAGCCGCCACCGCGGCCAACGCCGCGAATACGGCCAGGCGGGCCTCGGCCTTGCGATCGGGCGCCACCGCATCCTCGAGGTCGATGCAGATCATGTCCGGGCCGGCAGCATCGGCCTTGGCGACCAGTTCGGGCCGCAATCCCGGCACGAACAGAAGGCTGCGGCGCGGCCGTCCGGCCTGGCCGGCGAGCGAAGACGGCATGCGCAGCCCGTCCCCGTCAGCCCCGCGGCGCGAACCGGCCGCCGCGGCGATACGCTTCCAGATAGAGCGGAACCACCGCCTCGATGGGGGTCGGCTCGATGCCGAGGCTGCGAAGGCCGGGCGCGCCCTCGGACACGACGTTGTCGCGGCGGAGCAATTCGACCTGGTCGCGCGTGAGTTGCGGCGCGGGTAGCCGTTCCAGCACCGTCGCCAGGATTCGTGCAACGCCGAAGGGCAGGTTGACCAGCGCACGCCGCCGCCGCGTCTCGATCAGGACGAACTCCATCGCCTCGCGCATCGTCAGGACGCGCGGTCCACCGAGTTCGAAGGTCTTGCCGGAGGCAGCGGGATCGCCGAGTGCCGCGACGATCGCCGCCGCGACGTCGCCGACATAGACCGGCTGCAGCTTCGTCGCCCCGCCACCGATCAGAGGCAGGGCTGGCGCGAACAGCGCGAGCCGGGCGAAGCGATTGAAGAAATCGTCCTCGGGGCCGAAAACGACCGAGGGCCGCAGGATCGGCGCATCCGGATAATGCCGCCGCACGCCAGCCTCCCCGGCCGCCTTGCTGCGCGCATAGGCGGAAGGCGAACCGGGATCGGCGCCGATCGCGGAGACGTGGACGAAGCGCCCTGCGCCGGCCGCCCGGGCGGCGGCGGCGATGCGCTCGGCGCCCTGTGCCTGGATCGCCTCGAAGCGCTGGTGCCCGCCCTCGGCGAGGATACCGACGAGATTGACGACCGCATCGGCGCCGGTGACCGCCTCAGCGACCGCGCCCGCGTCCCGGATATCGACCCGCATCGGCACGATCTGGCCGACATCGCCCATCGGCTTGAGGAACGCAGCGGCGACCGGATCGCGCACGGCGACGCGAACGACGTCGCCGCGCGCGGCCAGACGTCGCACCAGATGCCGTCCAATGAAGCCAGAGCCGCCGAAGACCGTCAGTCGGCGTGCCGTCGTCGTCATCGGCCACTCCTCTCGAGACGCTTCGCGCCGCTTATAAACACGCCCGCCGCGGGGTCAAGGCGCGCCGGCCGGGCCACGCGCAGGTCGAGATGGCTCGACAATGCATTTGACGCGACGCCGGGTCTTGGCTACTGAACGCGTCGCACGGCGGTTCCCGGAAGGGATCCGGCGGGCGAGCGCGGGCCCGGGTGGCGGAATTGGTAGACGCGCTAGATTCAGGTTCTAGTGGCCGAAAGGCCGTGGAAGTTCGAGTCTTCTCTCGGGCACCAGACGCGCAGCGGCGGATCGCCGGCGACTCGCAAGAGCGCCGGCGGTTCCCTGTTTCCCGCCGGACGATGCTTCGTGTGCGCTCCGGCACCCCGACGACGCCCGAGGCGCCATGACCATCACACTGCACGAAGGCGACCTGCCCGCCGGGCTCGATTTCGGGCCGTCGCTCGCGATCGACACCGAGACGATGGGCCTCAATCCGGTGCGCGACCGGCTATGCGTTGTCCAGATGTGCGGCGCCGCCGGCGAGGTTCATCTGGTCCGGTTCGCGCGCGGGCCCTACGACGCCCCGCGTCTGCGCGCCCTGCTCGCGGACCGGTCGGTCCTCAAGATCTTCCATTTCGCGCGATTCGATCTGGCGACGTTGCGCCATCACCTTGGCGTGATGCCGGGGCCGGTCTACTGCACGAAGATGGCGTCGCGGCTTGTCCGCACGTTCACCGATCGCCACGGGCTCAAGGACATCGCTCGCGACCTCCTCGGGGTGGAACTGAGCAAGGAGCAGCAATCCTCGGATTGGGGGGCCAGCGACCTGACCGCAGCCCAGCAACGCTACGCCGCCGCCGACGTCCTGCATCTTCATGCCATCAAGCGGCGTCTCGACGAGATGCTGGCGCGCGAAGGCCGCAGCGAACTGGCGCAGGCCGTGTTCGAGTGCCTGCCGGTTCGCGCCGAACTCGATCTGCTGGGCTGGGCGGAGACGGATTTCTTCGCCCATTGAGATGCCGCATTGGTCCGGTGGGCCGGACGTGGTTTCATTCGCCATTAATCATTTTCCGGCATAGATCTTGCTGTTTTGCAATGGCAAGGCCAAGTTGACGGCATGAGCGACCACCGCGCCCTCCGCTCCGGGAGTGCCGCCCTCGAGGTCAGGCATCCATGACCGCGGAAACTTCCCGTCGCGAGGACGCCCTGGAGGCCTGCACCGACCTCGCCGCCGCGTACCGCGTCCTGGCGCTCGAAAGCCGCGCCGTCGCGGCACTGGCCGACGCGCTCGACCAGACCTTCGCCGCCGCCCTCGACCTGCTGGCCGCGGCCAGCGGCCGGGTCATCGTCACGGGCATGGGCAAGTCCGGCCTGGTGGGCCGGAAGATCGCCGCGACCTTCGCCTCCACGGGCACGCCCGCCCAATACGTGCATCCCGCGGAGGCCAGTCATGGCGACCTCGGCATGATCGCGGCGAGCGATGCGATCCTCGCCTTGTCGAATTCGGGCGAAACGCCCGAGCTTGCCGATCTGCTCGCGCATGCGCGGCGCTTCCGTATCCCTCTGGTCGCCGTCACCGCGCGCGCCGGTTCGACGCTGGCCCAGACCGCAGACGTCGCGCTGACCCTGCCGCCGATGCCCGAAGCCTGCCCGATGGGGCTCGCCCCCACGACGTCGACGACGATGATGCTCGCTCTCGGCGACGCGATGGCGGTCGCGCTCCTCGAACGCAAGGGCTTCACCGCCGAACAGTTCCGGGTCTTCCATCCGGGGGGGCGGCTCGGAAAGCGCCTCTTGAAGGTCAGCGAGCTGATGCATGGCGGCGACCAGATGCCGCTGGTGGAACCCATGACCCGGATGAGCGAGGCGCTGATCGTCATGACCGCGCGAAGCTTCGGCTGCGCCATCGTCGTCGACGCCGACGGACGGCTGGCGGGCATCGTCACCGACGGCGATCTGCGCCGGCACATGAGCCCCGATCTGCCGAGCCAGCCGGTCTGCCGCATCATGAGCCTCGCGCCCAAGACGATCCGCCCGGGCGCGCTGGCTGCGGAGGCGCTCGGCTACATGAACGAGCGCGGCGTCACCCAGCTTGTCGTGGTCGACGAGGATCGTCCCGTGGGCGTGGTGCGGATGCACGACATCCTGCGCGCGGGCGTCGCATGACCCCCGCACCCGACACCGCCGCCGTCGCCACGGACGACGTCCGTCCGGCGCGCAACATCGGCGACCGTCTCGCCAATTTCGTGCCGCTGCCCGCGCGGCGGCTGAGTCTCGCCTACAGCCGGTTCGTGCTGTCGATGAAGATCGCGCTGCCGGCGGCCGCCGTCGGCCTGCTGCTGCTCGTCGCGCTCTGGTCGCAGTTCCAGGGCGGCGAACATCGCTTCGCCCTGCCGAAGGTCGTGCTGAAACCGGACGACCTGGAGAATCTGCGCATGGAGTCGCCCCGGTTCGTCGGGCTCGACACGCGCAACCAGCCGTTCCTGGTCACCGCCCGCCTCGCCACCCAGGTCTCGCCCGGCGGTCCGGTCACGGAGCTCGACGAGCCGAAGGGAGACATCACCCTCGCCAACGGGACATGGATCTCGATGGAGGCCGAGCGCGGGCTCTACGACCATCGTGCCGAAAGCCTCCTCCTCACCGAGGGCGTGACCGTGTTCCAGGATCGCGGCTACCAGCTCCAGACCCGCAGCGCGCGCTTCATGTTCAGGCCCGGCGACGCGCAGGGCGACGAGCCCGTGAAGGGTCAAGGTCATGACTTCGAGCTGAGCGGCGAAGGCTTCCGCATCGAGAACAAGGGCGCCCGGCTTCATCTGACGGGCGAATCCCGGATCCTCTTCCACCCGCGTCGAACCAACGAGGCCACGGCACCGGCCAGGGGGCGTCCATGAGTCTGCGATCGATCCTGGCGGCGGGAATGCTCGCCGCCACGCTCGCTTCGACGGCAGCGCAGGTCGGCAATGCCCAGGCGCGCGGCGCGACCGGCTCGACCCGGCCCGCCGATACGGGCCAGCCCATCGAGATCGTGGCCCGCGACGGCATCGAATGGGACCGGGAGAACATGCGCTACGTCGCTCGCGGCGCCGCGCGCGTGACCCAGGACGACAAGACCATCGAGGCGGACACGCTGACCGCGCATTACCGGGAGGGTCCGGGCGGCGGCACCGAGATCTACCGCTACACCGCCGCCGGCAACGTCCGGATCGCGAGCGCCTCCCAGCGCGCGGTCGCGGACAACGGCGTCTACGACGTCGACGGCGGGGTCGTCACCCTGACCGGAAGCGCCATGAAGATCACCACGGCGTCGCACGAGATCACCGCGCGGGACAGCCTCGAATACTGGGAACGGAAGGAGATGGCGGTCGCGCGGGGCGACGCGCTGGTCGTGACGGGGGATGGGCGCCGCATCTCGGCCGACATGCTCGCCGCCTATTTCACCCAGGCGCCGCCGCCTGGAGCGGCCAGATCCGCATCCGCCGCGCGTCGCCAGCCAGCGCCGTCGGCGGCGGGCGTCCCGACGCCCGCCGGCGACCGCCGGCTCGACCGCGTCGAAGCCGTCGGCAAGGCGATCGTGACCACCGCGACCGAGATCGCGCAAGGCGACAAGGGTCAGTACAACGCGACGACGGGCATCGCGACCATGACCGGCAACGTCAAGCTGACGCGCGGGCGCAGCCAGGCCGCAGGCGACGTGCTGGAACTCAACCTCAACACCGGCCTCTACAAGCTGAGTTGCAAGCCGGGCGCCGGCTCGACCTGCGTTCGCGGCCTGTTCGTCCCGGAACGGCGCGGGGACGCGCGCCCGGCACCATGAGCGCGACCGACACATCGTCGCGGGCGAGCCCCGGGCCGGCGCTGGTCGCCGACAACCGGGGGCTGGTGGCGACCAAGCTCGGCAAGTCGTTCCGGAAGCGTCCCGTGCTGCGCGACGCAAGCCTGCGCGTACAGCGTGGCGAGGCGGTCGGCCTTCTCGGCCCCAACGGCGCCGGCAAGACGACCTGCTTCTACATCATCACCGGCCTGTTGGCGCCGGATTACGGAACGATATCGCTGGACGGCGTCGACCTGACCGGCCTGCCCATGTACCGGCGCGCCAAGCTCGGCATCGGCTATCTGCCCCAGGAGGCGTCGATCTTCCGCGGCATGACCGTCGAACAGAACATCCGCGCGGTCATCGAACTGATCGAAAAGGATCCTGACCGCCGCGCGGCGATGCTCGAGGATCTGCTCGCCGAGTTCTCGATCACCCATCTGCGGCGCACGCCCGCACTGGCGCTGTCCGGCGGCGAACGCCGGCGCACCGAGATCGCGCGGGCGCTCGCCTCACGACCCAGCTTCATGCTGCTCGACGAGCCGCTGGCGGGGATCGATCCGATCGCCGTCGGCGAGATCCGCGAACTCGTGAAGCATCTCAAGGACCGCGGGATCGGCGTGCTGATCACCGACCACAACGTGCGCGAGACCCTCGACATCGTCGACCGCGCCTACATCCTGCACGACGGCCGTGTGCTGATGGAGGGGACGCCGGGCGAGATCGTCGGCGACGCGAATGTCCGTCGCGTCTATCTCGGCGAGCGTTTCTCGCTTTGAGCGGCCGGGGGCGCTGACGGGACATGTCCACAGCCGCCGCACGCAGCATCGGCCCGCGCCTCGACATGCGCCAGGCCCAGGGCCTGGTGATGACTCCCCAGTTGCAGCAGGCGATCAAGCTGCTGCAGATGTCCAGCATCGAATTGTCGTCCTTCGTCGAGGCCGAATTGGAGCGCAACCCGCTCCTCGAGCGCGAAGAGCCCGACCAGGACACGCGGGAGGAACCGCCCGAACGCAGCGGCGACGAGCGCGTCGGCGAAGCGATCCTCGATCCGATCGACCGCGGCCAGGACCGCGAACCCCAGACCGAGGCGCCTCTCGACACCGATTTCTCGAACAATTTCGACCAGGGACCCGGCGATTCGCCCGATCTGGGGTCCTGGGGCGACGCCGGCGGCGGTGGCGGCGGCGGCGGGAAGGACTTCGACGATCCCGATTTCGGCTTCGAGAACATCCTCTCCCGGCCCACCTCGCTGCGCGAGCACCTGCTGGCCCAGGCCGCGGTCGAGATCAAGGACGCCGGCGACCGCATCGTCGCTCATGGCCTGATCAACCAGGTCGACGAGGCCGGATACCTGCACGCGGACCTTGCGCAGATGGCCGAGGGACTTGGATGCGACGTGGCACGCGTCGAGGCGGTGCTGGCGCGCACGCAGATGTTCGAGCCGGCCGGCGTGATGGCGCGGTCCCTGCGCGAATGCCTTGCCTTGCAACTGCGTGAACGCAACCGTCTCGATCCGGCGATGGAGGCGCTGCTCGACAATCTGCCGCTGCTGGGAAAGCGCGACATCCCGGCGCTCCTGCGGGCATGCGGCGTGGATGCGGCGGATCTGGCGGACATGGTCGCCGAGATCAAGGCGCTCGATCCGAAGCCCGGGCACATCTTCGACGACAATGCGGCTCAGCCCATCGTCCCGGACGTCCTGATGCGACGGGCCTCGGACGGCGGTTGGATCGTCGAACTCAATACGGACTCGCTGCCACGGGTGCTGGTCAACCAGAGCTATCACGCCCGCATCACGCGCGGGACGAGCAAGCGCGCGGACCGCGAGTTCGTCTCCGACCAGCTTCAGGCCGCCAACTGGCTGGTGAAGTCGCTGCACCAGCGCGCGCAGACCATCCTCAAGGTGGCGACGGAGATCGTCCGCCAGCAGCATGGTTTCTTCGCCTACGGCGTGAGCCTGCTGCGACCGCTGGTGCTGCGCGACATTTCCGCCGCGATCGAAATGCACGAATCGACCGTCAGCCGCGTCACGACGAACAAGTTCATCGCCTCGCCGCAGGGCATCTTCGAACTGAAGTACTTCTTCACGTCGTCGATCTCGGACACGGCGGGCGGCGAAGGCCATTCCGCCGAATCGGTGCGCCATCGCATCCGTTCGATGATCGAGGCGGAAACGGCCGACAAGGTGCTGTCCGACGACGCACTGGTCGACATCCTGAAGGGGGACGGCATCGACATCGCGCGCCGGACCGTCGCCAAATACCGCGAGGCGCTCGGCATCCCCTCGTCGGTCCAGCGGCGTCGCGAAAAGGCGCTCGGCCTCTAGCGCCGGCGAACGGAACACGAACACGTGAAATTGACTCCGGGACCTCCTCGGCATATATGCGCGCCACGACGGACCGATCGCCACGGGCTCAGACCCGTCGCCGCAAGGAAGAACGTCCCCGACCCCATGCTGATCTCCGATCTCGTGACGCCCCCTGCCGTGATCGCCGCGCTCAAGGCGACCAGCAAGAAGCAGGCCTTGCAGGAACTCGCCCGGCGCGCTTCGGAACTGACCGGAGCGCCGGAACGGATGATCTTCGACACCCTGCTGGAACGCGAGCGCCTGGGCACGACGGGCGTCGGAGACGGCGTGGCGATACCGCACGGGAAACTGGCGAACCTGCCCCGGCTGTTCGGCTTGTTCGCGCGCCTCGAGCGCCCGATCGACTTCGAGGCGATCGACGAGCAGCCCGTCGACCTGATCTTCCTGCTTCTCGCTCCGGGAGGAGCCGGCGCCGACCACCTCAAGGCGCTTGCGCGCGTCTCCCGGCTGCTGCGCGACCGGTCCATGCGCGAAAAGCTGCGCGGCTCCGAGACGCCCGAAGCGCTCTACGCCTTGCTCGTCGACCAGCAGGCGTCGGCAGCGTGACGCCTCCGCCCGGTCAGTGGACGCTGACCGGAACCATCCCGTTCTGAAGGATCGTCGCGACGGCGACGTCCTGGGAGTCGAGCAGCGCCACGGCGTCGCCGTCGGCTGTATGGATTTCGAACCGCAGCTCGCCGTCGCGGGCGATGCGCTTGACATAGGCGAGCCGATCTATGCCGAGCGCCGCGAAATCCTGCGGCGAGAGGGCGATGAATCGGTCCTTCGTGTGGGTCCTGCCCATGGGTCCGCTCCGTCTGTCCGACACGGGAATTCTCAACGGCCGACAACGTCGGCGTCGCGGATCTCGACTCTGCGGATGCGGCTCTCCGGCTGCGGGCGCTCCAGATCGATGTGGAGAAGTCCGTTGTCGAGCGCCGCGCCCACCACGTCCAGGCCCTCTGCAAGGACATAGCTTCGCTGGAACTGGCGCGCGGCGATCCCGCGATGCAGGAACACCTTGCCCGTCTCCTCGGCCTGCTTGCCGCGGATGATGAGCTGGTTGTCCTCGACATGCACGCTGAGGTCCGCGAGGGTGAAACCGGCGACCGCAAGCGTGATGCGGATGCGGTTCTCGCCGCGCTGCTCGATGTTGTAGGGCGGATAGCCGTCCCCGCTCTTCGCGATGCGGTCGAGGGTGCGCTCGAACTCCTCGAAGCCGAGGAGGAGCGGATGGTTGAAGATCTGCAGGCGCGACATGATGCTCCCTCCGCGAGGCAAGCTGGACGACGGCGGGACCCCGCGAGGCGGCGATCCCTCGGTCCGATATGGGAAGCGCCGCGTGCCGGATCAACCCGCCAGCAACCCTGTTCCCGAGCCGACCGGACGGCTGGTATCGTGCCCAACCGGTTCGCACCCAGGGGGGTATCGGCAGGTGGACGATCCTTGCGAGATGACGGCGGAGGCGCTGGTCGAGGCGTTCGCGCGGCGGCGGCTGTCCCCGGTCGAGGCGGCACGCGCCGCGCTCGCGCGGATCCGTTCCGCCGACGGCGGGCTGAATGCCTTCTGCCGGATCGACGAGGAAGGCGCGCTGGCAATGGCCCGCGACTCCGAACGGCGCTACGCCGCCGGGGCTCCCGCATCCGGGATCGACGGCGTCCCCACGACGATCAAGGGCCTCTCGCCGGTCCGGGGCTGGCCCAACCGGCGCGGCTCGCACGCGACCGACGACACGCCCTGCGCGGAGGACAGTTCGGCGGTCGCAAGCCTCCGCGCCGCCGGGGCCGTCTTCCTGGGGCTGACCACGACACCGGAATTCGGATGGAAGGGCCTGACCGATTCGCCGCTGACCGGCGTGACGCGCAACCCCTGGGACATGACGCGGACGCCCGGCGGCAGTTCGGGCGGCGCATCGGTCGCCGCAGCCTGCGGCTTCGGTCTCCTGCACCAGGGGTCGGATGGCGCCGGGTCGGTCCGGATACCCGCCGCCTTCACGGGCGTGTTCGGGATCAAGGCCAGTTTCGGACGCGTTCCGGCATGGCCCGCCAGTCCGTTTCGCGCGGTGTCGCATATCGGACCGCTGACCCGGCGCGTTCGCGACGCCGCCCTCATGCTGAACATCCTGCAGCGGCCGGATCCCCGCGATCCTTCGGCGCTGCCAGCCGAAGGCGCGCGCGACTGGCGCCACGGGATCGAGGACGGGGTGCGCGGCCTGCGGATCGCCTACAGCCGGACGCTGGGCGGACGCGCGCGCGTGCATCCGGACGTGGCGGCACGCGTCGAGGCCGCCGCGCGCACGCTGTCGGCCATCGGCGCCGAGATCGAGGAAGTCGAGCCCGACCTGCCCGACCATGCCGAGCCGATGCTGGTGATGTGGTCGACCGCGGCGGCGCGCCTGCGCCGTCTCCTGCCGCCCGACCGGCTCGCGAGGCTGGATCCCGGCCTCGCCGCGATGATGGAGATCGGCGCCGGGTACACGCTCGACGACTGGTACGCGGCGGACGCCGCGCGCATGGAGCTGGGGCGTGCGACCGGCGCGTTCCATCTGCGTTACGACGCGCTGATCACGCCGACCATGCCGATACCCGCCTTCGCCGCGGGATGCGATCTCAGCGAGCCTGGCCAGCGCACCTGGATGGACTGGAGCCCGTTCAGCTACCCGTTCAACATGACCGGTCAGCCCGCCGCATCGATCCCCTGCGGCTTCGCGACCGATGGCCTGCCGGTCGGGCTTCAGATCGTGGGTCCGCTGCACGGCGAAGCCGTCGTGCTGCGCGTGGCCCGAGCCTTCGAGCGCGCCATGCCGCCCGTCTTTCCCGCGCCTGCGCCGGACTGACGGCGATGCATGTCCTGGTCATCGGCGCAGGGCTCTCCGGCATCTCGGCGGCATGGTATCTGCGCGCCGCCGGCCACGAGGTGACGGTCGTCGAACGTCGCGACGGGCCCGGGCTCGAGACCAGCTTCGCCAATGGCGGGCTCGTCGTGCCGAGCCAGCCCGATCCATGGAACGCGCCCGGCATCGTCGGCAAGCTGATCCGCTATCTGGGCGACGAGGACTCGCCGTTCCTGCTGCGGCCCGCGGCGATCCCGGGAATGATGGGCTGGGGCGTGCGCTTCCTCATGAACGCGCGGCGCGAAGCCTGGCGACGCAACACGCTCGCGATCGTGGCCCTGGCACAGGACAGCCTTGCGCGGCTTCGCGACCTGCGCGCCGCCACCGGGCTCGCCTATCCGTTCGGCGCGGGCGGGACGATCAAGATCTTCCGCGACCCGCGCCAGATCGCAGCGCAGGAGGCCTTCGCGCGCATGCTCGCGCCTTTCGGCGTTCCCTGCCGCGTTCTCGACCGCGCCGCGACGGTGGCGCTGGAGCCGGCGCTGGCCCCGATCGCCGATCAACTCGCCGGCGCCGTCCATTATCCCGACGACGAATATGGCGACGCCCACGCCTTCACCGCCGCGCTCGCGGCGCTCGGCGCGGCGCACGGCATCGCTTTCCGCTACGGCGAGACCGTCGAGGCGATCGAGGCCGATGCCCGGACCTTCGCCGCGCTGCGCACGGATCGTGGACGGATCGCCGCCGACGCGCTGCTCGTGGCCGGCGCCGCATGGACGCCGCAACTGCTGCGCCGGTCAGGCGTTCGGCTCTGGATCAACCCCGTGAAAGGCTATTCGGCGAGCGTCCCGACCGACGGCTGGAACGGCGCGCCGCGAATCGGCGTGATCGACGACGGTCTCAAGATCGCCGCGACCCCGTTCGGCGGCGTGCTGCGGCTCGCCGGCACCGCCGAATTCGCGGGTTGGCGGCCGGAGATGAACGAGCGCCGTGCGCGCGCGGTCCTCGCCGCGGGGACCCGTCTCCTGCCGGGATTGTCCGGACAGGCCGAACGTCGGGGCGTACGGTTCTGGGCCGGCCTGCGGCCCGTGACCCCCGACGGTTCGCCCTTCGTCGGCGAGACGAGGATCAAAGGCGTCTACGTGAACGCCGGGCACGGCCCGCTCGGCTGGACCCTCGCCTGCGGCAGCGGCAGGCTGATCGCCGACCTGATGACCGGCCGCCGACCCGATCTCGACCCGACACCGTTTGCGCCCACTCGTTTTTCCTGAGGACAGGCCATGACCAATCCCGCAGTCCAGAACTGGATCGTCCGCAAGCCGCTGGCCCGGGGTCGCGGCGGGGTGGTCGCCAGCCAGAACATGCATGCCGCGCGGGCCGGCGCAGCGATCCTGAAACGCGGCGGCTCGGCGATCGACGCCGCGATCGCGACCGCAGCCTGCCTCGCGGCGCTGGAGCCCTGGAACTCCGGGCTGGGCGGGATCGGCTTCATGATGGTCCGCGACGCCCGCAGCGGCCGGACACATGTCCTCGATTGCGGTCCCGTCGCCTCGCGCAACCTCGACCCCGCACGCTATCCGCTGTCCGGCAGCCAGGCCGCCGACCTCTTCGGCTGGCCAGGGGTCGTGGAGGACCGCAACGTCCACGGACCGCTGTCGATGGTCGTGCCCTCGATCGTCGAAGGCTGGCGACTGGCGCACGAGACCTGGGGCGCGCGTCCCTGGGCGGAATTGTTCGAGACCGCCATCGGCCATGCCCGTGACGGGCTGCCGGCGGATTGGTGGACGACGCTGAAGATCGCCGGCGAGGCCGCCAACCTGCGCCGCTATCCCAGTTCGGCCGCGATCTACCTGCCCGATGGATTGCCCGCGGTCACGCCGACGGCAGGCCCGGTGAGGCGCGTGGTCATCTCCGGTCTGGCCGCGACCTTGGAACGTCTGGCCGCGGCCGGCGCGCGCGACTTCTACGAGGGCGAGCTCGCGCGCCGCCTGCTCGAGGACTTCCGCGCCGTCGGGGCCCCCGTCGACGCGGAAGATCTGCGCGCATGCAAGGCTGTTCTGCGCGATCCGATCGAGGTCGATCGCGGCGGAGCGCGGCTGGCACTGGCCTCCGGTCTGACCGCCGGCCCCACCTTCAAGCGCGTGCTGGAGAATCTGCCGCCCGGCGGCGTGCCGCGCGGTCCAGGCGCGGCAGCATTCGTCGCCTATGCCGACGCGCTGCGCCGGGCTTATGCCGAGCGCCTCGAGAAGATGGGCGACGAGACCGCGGGCGCGACGCACACGACCCATCTCTGCGCCGTCGACCGCGACGGCAACATGATCGCCATCACCCAGACCCTGCTGTCGCTGTTCGGCAGCCGGGTCGTCCTGCCCGAGACCGGGGTGCTCGTGAACAACGGGGTGATGTGGTTCGATCCGCGCCCGGGACGTCCCAATTCCATGGCGCCGGCGAAGCGACCGCTCACCAACATGTGCCCGGTGGTCGCGACCCGCGGCGGCGCGAGCTGGTTCGCGGCCGGCGCGTCGGGCGGCCGCAGGATCCTGCCCGCCGTCTTCCAGCTGTCGTCGTTCCTGATCGATCACGGGCTCGACCTGGAGACGGCCGCCCATCATCCGCGAATCGACGTGTCGGATCCCGACCTCGTGACCATGGACCCGCGCCTGGCACCGGAGATCCAGGCGGCCCTCGCGGCGCGTTTCCCCACCCGGATCCAGGAATATGTCGCCTACCCGACCGCCTATGCCTGTCCGCAGGTGGTGATGCAGGACGGCGACACGCGCATGGGGATCGGCGACGTGATGAGCCCCTGGTCGGCCGGCGTCAGCGAAGACGAGCTCTGATCCCCGGCGATCACGGCGGCGACGGGCTGTCGCGCCCGCAGGCCGCGTCCGCCGCGATCATCGCGGCGGTCAGCGCGGCCTCGAGCTCGGCGTGCAGGCGCGCGACGGCATCATCGTCGGCATCGCGCGGCACGCGGATCGGCGATCCGATGACGAAGACACCCCGACCGAACGGCAACGGCAGCAGCATCCTGTCCCAGCTGCCGAGCGACCGGCCCCGCGTGGTGGAGAACGCGACCGGGACGATCGGCGCATCCGCGAGCCGTGCCAGCATCAGGACGCCGGCGCGCGCGCGCATGCGCGGACCGCGCGGACCGTCGGGCGTGATCGCCGCGCTGCGGCCGTCGCGCACCCAGGCGACGAGGCGGCGCAGCCCCTGGGAACCGCCGCGGCGCGAGGACCCGGGAATGACGTCGAGCCCGTAACGGCGCATCGTCGCAGCGCTGACGAGCCCGTCGCGATGGGTCGAGCTCAGCACCGCCACCCGCCGGTTGCGGAGACAACGCCTTCGGAACTCCGGCATCGCCAGCAATCGCCCATGCCAGAACGCGAGGATGAAAGGCGCGTCACCGCCGAACAGCTCCAACGCCCGGTCGTCGCCGACCAGGCGCCACCTCGTGGTCCGGGCGGCGAGCCGGACATAGGTGGCGATCAGCGCGGAGGCGATGCGCAGGCCGAGCGGCGAGGAAAGGAATCGGCGCAGCAAGGCGACTTCCCTTGCGTCCGGTCAGCCAGCGGCCGCGGCCGGCGGAAAGCGGCCAGCGCGCAGGGATCGATCCGTCTCTTCCATGCCATGCCTCGCCGCTGGTCGGGTCGCCGGCCGGTGCCGGGCGGGACAATCTCCGCCGTCAGGCCGCCGCGCGCCAGTCCTTCATCGGTGGATCGAGATCGCCGCGGCGCAGCGCGCGCCCCGGCCGCGCACCGGTCGGCGCGCCGCCGCGCCAGACGCAGGTGCCGTTGACGACGACCGTCTCGATCCCTGCCGCCGGCCGCTTCGGCGTCTCGAAGCTCGCCCGATCGACGACCGCCGCCGGATCGAAGACCGTCGCGTCCGCGAAGGCGCCGACGCGCAGCACACCGCGATCGCGCAGACCGAAGCGCGCGGCGGTCAGCCCCGTCATCCGCCGCACCGCCTCCTCGAGCGGGAAAAGCGCAAGGTCGCGGCTGTAATGCCCGAGCACGCGCGGGAAGCTTCCCCAGAGGCGCGGATGCGGATGAGTGTCGTGCGGAAGGCCGTCCGAGCCGATCATCGCCTCCGGGTGGCGCAGGATCCGCTGCACGTCGGCCTCGTCCATCATGAAATAGACGGCGCCGGCCGGCAGCAACCGGCAGACGGCCTCCTCAGCCGTCACGCCCCATTCGCGGGCGATATCGGCAAGGTCGCGCCCGGACATGCCCGGCTGCGGCTTCGACCACGTGACGAGGGTCCGGGAGGCTGCCTGGACCCGCTCCGCGCTCAGCACCGTCGAGGCGGCGACATAGGGATAGACGTCGAATCCCAGTCGCTGACGGCGCATCGCATCGTCGATCAGCGCCAGCGTCTCGATCGAACGGCCGTGATTGGCGACGCCCGCGACCTTGTGGTGCGAAAGGATGACCGGCAGTCCGGCCTCGGCGCCGATCCGCATCGATTCGCGGATCGCGTCGAGCACATGGTCGCCCTCGTCGCGCATATGGGTGGCGTACAGCGTTCCATGGGCGGCGGCGACCTCGGCGAGTTCGATCACCTCGGCGGTCGGCGCATG
>JBIKLI010000345.1:0-4558 GCA_044359885.1 Alphaproteobacteria bacterium
CCGGGCTCGAGTGATCGCGGCGAACAACATCGCCAATGCCGTGGCGATGGCGCTGATGTCGCTGGGCGCGGCGGCGCTGCTCGGGACGGGTTGGACGATGCCGCAGGTCGTCGGCTGCGGCGGGATCGCCGGGATCGCGATCGCAGGCCTCTACGCGCGCCGCCGCGCCTGAGCCGCCGCGGCGGCGCGAACATTGCGCCCGTCGCTCGACTCTCCTAGATAACGCGCGTCGATTCCCTGGGGAGAGAAGGCGCCATGCGCATCAGCCAGAAAGTGAAACGTATCCTCGACAACTACGAGAGCGACAATCCAGGCACCAAGGGCAACCTTGCCCGCATGCTGATGCACGGCAAGCTGGGCGGCTCGGGCCGCATGATCATCCTGCCGGTCGACCAGGGCTTCGAGCATGGACCGGTCCGCAGCTTCGCTCCCAATCCCGACGCCTACGATCCGCACTACCATTTCCAGCTCGCGGTCGACGCCGGCCTCAACGCCTACGCCGCGCCGCTCGGCATGATCGAAGCGGGGGCGGACAGCTTCGCCGGGGCCATTCCCACGATCCTCAAGGTGAACTCGTCGAATTCGCTCGCCCGGCCGAAGGATCAGGCTGTCACCGCATCGGTCAGGGATGCGCTGCGCCTGGGCTGCGCGGCGATCGGCTTCACGATCTATCCGGGATCGGACGACCAGTTCGAGATGATGGAGGAAATCCGCGAGATGGCGCTGGAGGCCAAGAGCCACGGCCTCGCCGTCGTCATGTGGAGCTATCCGCGCGGCGGCGACCTGACCAAGGAGGGCGAGACGGCGATGGATGTCTGCGCCTACGCCGCCCACATGGCCGCGCTGCTGGGCGCCCACGTGATCAAGGTCAAGCCGCCGGCGCAGGCGCTGTACCAGGACGCCGCGAAGAAGGTCTACGAGGCCCAGAAGATCGACATCTCCTCGCTCGAACGGCGCATCGCCCATGTCGTGCAAAGCTGCTTCGCCGGCCGGCGGATCGTCGTGTTCTCGGGCGGCGAGGCCAAGGGCGACGACGGCATCTTCGCCGAGGCGAAGGCGATCCATCAGGGCGGCGGCAACGGGTCGATCATCGGCCGCAACACCTTCCAGCGGCCCCGGGAAAAGGCGCTCGAACTGCTGGCCCGTCTGACCGAGATCTATCTCGGCAAGGCATGACTGCCGCGGCGTCCGCCTGCCGCATCTGCCTGGTGACCCCGCCGGTCTTCGTGCCGGCGGCTTTCGCGCCCCTGCTGGGGCGCGCCATCGGCGCTGCGGACGTCGCCGCGGTGCGCCTGCGCATGCCGGGCGCGTCCGTGGCCGAACGTGCCGCAGCCGCGGCCGCGCTGCGCGCGGTCACGAACCGCGCCGACGTCGCGCTGCTGCTCGACGACGATCCGGCTCTGGCCATGCAGTTCGGCTGCGACGGCGTGCATGTCCGGGCCGGCGATGTCGCCGCCGCAAGGCGCATCGTCGGCACCGGCGTCAGCGTCGGCGCCGCCTGCGGATGGTCGCGCGACGCCGCGATGAGCGCCGCGGAGGCGGGCGCGGACTATGTCGCCTTCGGACCGGCGACGGAGGCCGGCGAGGCCGGACGACAGGCCATCGCCGACTGGTCCCTCGCGATGGTCGTGCCCTGCGTCGTCGCCGGTGGCATCGACGCATCCTCGGCCCCCGGATGGGCGGCCGCCGGCGCGGACTTCCTGGCCGTCGGCCGCGCCGTATGGCAGGCCCCAGCGGGACCGGAGGCCGCGCTGCGCGATCTGGCGCGCGGCTTGCGCGGCGGTTGAAGCCTCGGGACCCGCCTGTTAGGTTCCGCCCGCCTTTCCCCTGACCCGAAGAAGTCTTTCCATGAAAATCATCGGCAGCGCCGTGCGCGCGGGCAACATCATCGAATACGACGGCAAGATCTGGCGCGTGGTGAAGCACAACGTCGTCAGCCCGGGCAAGGGCTCGGCGTTCAACCAGGTCGAGATGCGCGACGCGCGCACCGGCACCAAGACGAACATCAAGCTGCGCGCCGACGAGACGGTCGAGCAGCTGCGCGCCGACGAGAAGGAGATGCAGTACCTGTTCCACGACGGCGACATCTATACGTTCATGGACCAGGAGAGCTTCGAGCAGATCACGGTCGGCAAGGACCTGATCGGCGAGGCATCGGATTTCCTGACCGACAACATGATCTGCACGGTCAACCTGATCGAAGGCGAGGTCGTGGGCGTCGATCTGCCGCAGAGCACGGTGTGCACGGTCGTGGAAGCCGACGCGGTGGTGAAGGGCCAGACCGCGTCCTCGTCCTACAAGCCGGCGGTGCTGGACAACGGCGTCAAGATCATGGTCCCGCCGTTCATCGCGGCCGGCACGCGGATCGTCGTGAACATCGAGGAACGCACCTATCTCGAGCGCGCCAAGGACTGATGGCAGCTCATCGGTCAATGCGCGCGGCGTGACGGCGAATGGCCGCTCGATCCGCCCTCTACACCGTCGTCGAACGTGCCGTCCGCAAGGCCGGCCGCGCCCTCGTGCGTGATTTCGGCGAAGTCGAACACCTTCAGGTCTCGATCAAGGGCCCCGGGGATTTCGTCTCGAATGCGGACCGCCGCGCCGAGGCGACGCTGCGCGAGGAGCTGCAGCGGGCGCGTCCCGGCTACGGTTTCCTCATGGAGGAGTCCGGCGAGATCGCCGGGGACGGCGTCCATCGCTGGATCATCGACCCGCTCGACGGCACCACGAACTTCCTTCACTCGATCCCGCATTTCGCCATTTCGGTGGCGCTGGAGCGCGGCAAGGAGATCGTCGCCGGCATGATCTACAACCCGGTCCAGGACGAGCTCTACTGGTCCGAACGCGGCCACGGCGCCTTCCTCAACGAGCGGCGGCTTCGGTGCTCCGCGCGCCGCGACCTCGCGACCGCCGTGATCGGCACCGGCATCCCGTTCCAGTCGCGCGGCGACCACCCGGCCTATCTTCGTACGCTCGCCGCGGTGATGGCGCGCAGCGCCGGGGTGCGGCGCATGGGATCGGCGTCGCTCGACCTGGCCTATGTCGCCGCCGGGCGTTTCGACGGTTTCTGGGAATACGGGCTGAGCGCCTGGGACATCGCGGCGGGGATGCTGATGATCCGCGAGGCCGGCGGGTTCGTCGAGGATCTCGAGGGCCGCGACCGCGTGCTCGCCACCGGCAACGTCATCGCCGCCAACGGCCATCTCCTCGGACCGCTGGGGCGGCTGGTCCGCAATTCCGCCACGGAACCGCCAGGATCCGGTGGATAATCGGGACACCCCGCCGCCCGGGCCCGGCGGGCGTTGAGAGGCGCCGACACCATGGGTAAGCTTGCTGTCGTGACATCCGAATCGAGATCGAGGCGATTTCCGCCATCGGCGTCCCTGACGATCGCCGCGCTGCTGTTCGTCGGCATCGCAAGCGACGCGGGCGCCCAGCAGCAATTGCGCCAGCGTTCGGCCAGCGTGACCGTGGACTGGTCGGTGATCGACCAGCTCGGCCAGGCCGAAACCGCCCGCCCATCCGCCGCGTCCCAGCCCGTGCCGGCCGCACCGGACCGGTCCCGCCCGCCGGCGGCGGTGCGCAACCGCCCGGAGCCCGCCACCAGGGCCGCGCCGGCGGCACGCACGCAAACCCCGCGCCCCGCGACGCAACCAGCGGACCGGATCGTGTTGCGGCAGCCGCCATCCCCGGCCGACGCGAACCGGACAGCGCGGCCCGCCGCGCCGCCGCCCGCGCCCGCCGCGATGCCGCCCGCCGCGATGCCGCCTCCGGTGTCGCCTGGCATCCCTGCGCCCGCGGCCATGGCGCCGCCGCAGCCGGCGGTTCCCCCGCCCGCGCCGGCTCCGGTCAGCGCACCACCGCCGCCCATCCAGCCGGTGCAGATCCTGGCACCGGCGCCGGTCGCGATGGCGCCGGCCGTCCAGCCGGCGCCCGCCGGCGCGGCACCGCGTCCGGCCGAGGCGGCACAGGCGGTCGCCGCGCCCCTGACGGCGAGCGCCAATCTGCGCCTCGCCTTCCCGGGCGACGCGGCGGAACTGCCGGCGGACGCACGCCAGCAACTGCGCGGCATCGTCGAGCAGTTGCGGCGCGGCAGCGACACCCGGCTGCGCATCGAGGGATTCGCCGGCGGCGAGGATGCCAATCGTGCGCGCCGTCTCAGCCTGAGCCGGGCGCTCGCCGTGCGCGCCTACCTCATGGACGAAGGCCTCGCCTCGACCCGGATGGACGTCTACGCCCGCGGTGCCCAGGCCGAGGGTGGCCCGGGCGACCGCGTCGATCTCACCGTCTTCCGTCGCTGACCGGCAGTCGGGCGCATGGCACGACCCCATCGCTATCTCGTCCGGATGCTGCTGTTCCTCGCGGCGGTGGCCGGCGTGGTGGTGTTCCTGCACGCGCAGCTGATCCAGGCGTTCATGAACGCCCCGATCCTCAACAGCATCATCGTGTTCGTGCTGCTGCTCGGCATCGCGGAGAATTTCCGGCAGGTGCTGATCCTGAACCCGGAAGTCTCCTGGATACGCGGGTTCCAGACCGACACCCACGTCCCGCGCGCGAC
>JBIKLI010000069.1:0-15811 GCA_044359885.1 Alphaproteobacteria bacterium
TCCCGGGGCGGCATCGGCCGTGGCGGCGCGCACGCGTCTGGCGGCCCGCGCCGCGCCTGCGGACGGGCCCGTGGACGCGGGCGCGGCGCCGCTGCTCGAGGTCGACGGCCTGACCGTCGATTTCCGCACGCGGGGGGGATTTCTCGGCTTCGGCGCGCGGCATTTCCGCGCCGTCGACGGCGTCGGCCTCGCCCTGCGCGCGGGCGAGATCCTGGGTCTCGTGGGCGAGAGCGGATCGGGCAAGTCGACCGTGGCCAACGCGATCGCCGGGCTGGTGCGCCCCAGCGGCGGCACGCTGCGGCTGCGCGGGCGGCCGCTGGCCCGTCGGCCGTCGCGGCCGGAGCGGCGGACGGTGCAGATGGTCTTCCAGGACCCCTACGCCTCGCTCAATCCGCGACTGCGCGTGACGACGACGCTGCGCGAACCGATCCTGTTCTACGAACCTGCGCGCCGCCGCGGCGAGGCCGACGAGGATGCCGCGCTTCTGCTCGCGGCGGTGGGCCTCGCGCCGGACTCCGGCGCGCGCTTCCCCCACGAGTTCTCCGGCGGACAGCGCCAGCGCGTGTCGATCGCCCGCGCCCTCGCGGCGCGACCGCAGCTGCTGATCTGCGACGAGCCGACCTCGTCGCTCGACGTCTCGGTCCAGGCCCAGGTGCTGAACCTGCTCAAGGATCTGCGCGACGCCGCCGGGCTCGCCATCCTGTTCATCAGCCACGATCTGGCGGTCGTGCGCCAGATGTGCGACCGCGTCGCGGTGATGAAGGACGGGCGGATCTGCGAGACGGCCGCGACCGAGACCCTGTTCGGGGCGCCGGCCCATCCCTACACGCGCGAGCTGATGCGGCTGGTGCCGCGGCTCGAGACCATCCACAGACGATTTCCCGCCGCCGCGGGCTGAATGGAGTTGGAGATGATCGACCTCAGGATCGACAACGGCATCGTGATCACGGTGGACGGCGCGCGGCGCGTCATCGCCGACGGCTCCGTCGCCATCGACAAGGACCGCATCGTCGCGGTCGGGCCGACGAAGAAGCTGGCGGCCGCCTGGCCTGCGCGCCGGACGATCGACGCCAGCCGCAAGGCGGTGATCCCCGGCCTGATCGACGCCCATGCGCATGCCGGACACGGGCTGATCAAGACCATGGGCGGCGGCCGCGGCGATCTCTGGTACGAGGCCTGCCACAAGGTCTACACGATCGCCTCGCCAGAGAGTTTCTGGCGCGCCGAGGCGCAGCTCGCGGCGCTGGAGCGGCTGCGATTCGGCGTCACCACCGGCGTGTCGCTCCTGGGCGGCGGCGATTCGGTGATGCGAACGGACGAGCCGGCCTATTGCGACGCGCATTGCGACGGCGTGCGCGAGGTGGGCACGCGCAGCGTCGTCGCCATCGGGCCGACGCGCCCGCCCCATCCCCGGCTCTATGCGAGGGTCGACGGCAAGCGGCGCAAGAACCGGATGGTGTCCTTCGACGACCAGATGGCGACCTGCCGGACCCTGATCGAGTCCTGGCACGGCAAGCACGGGCGGCGCCTCAACATCGCCATGCTGACGCCCACGCTGCGCGACGAGCATCGCAAGTCGATGGCCGCGGCGGATTTCGACGAAGCGGTGCGCCAGGCCAAGGCCGCCCGCGCCCTCTCGCGCGAACGCGGCACGATCTTCACCCAGGACGGGCATCAGCGCGGCAGCGTCGCCTTCGCGCATCGCAACGGGCTGCTGGGACCCGACGCGCTGCTGTCGCATTCGACCGATCTGACCCGGGCGGAGATCGCGCTCTGCGCCAGGACCGAGACCCGCATCGCGCACAACCCCTCCGCGATCGCCTCGGTCTATGGCCGCTGTCCGGCGCCGGAGCTGATCGAGGCCGGGGTCGTGGTCGCGCTCGGCTCCGACGGCACCGCGCCGGACCGCTCGGGCGACATGTTCCGGCACATGCAGCAATGCATGCACTATCACCGCCGCCATTTCCGCGACGCCAGCCTGATGCCGCCGGGAAAGATCCTGGAGATGGCGACGATCGATGCCGCGCGCGCGCTGGGCATGGACGACGATCTCGGGTCGCTGGAACCCGGCAAGAAGGCCGACGTCGTGCTGGTCGATCTCGCGCGGCCGCATCTCTACCCGTTCAACATGCCGGTCTTCCGCCTCGTCTGCTTCGCCAACGGCGCCGACGTGGACACGGTGATCGTCGACGGCCGCATCCTGCTGTCCGGCGGCAAGCCGAAATCGGTCCGCACCGAGAAGGTCCTGGACGCCGCCCAGCGCGAGACCGAGGCGATGCTCGACCGCGCCGGCCTGCGCAAGCTGATCCGCGAACCGGCCGGCATCTGGAACGCCGCGCGCTACGACACCGGCCGGGGATGAAAAACTCCCTCCAGCGCAGAAACCCCGTGGGTTTCTGCGCTGGAGAGTTTTTTCAGGACATCAGGTCGCGCAAGGCGGCAAGAATCTCGCCAGGGGCTTCCTGCGGGACGTTGTGGCCGATGCGCGGGAGCAGACGGCGCGCATAGGGGCCGGTGAACAGGCCTGCCTGGAGATCCTGCGCCGGCGCCGGCGTGACGCCGTCATCGGCGCCGTGGAGGTTGAGCGCCGGCACCGCGATCGGCGGCCGGCGCGCGAGCGCGGCCTCGATCCCGGCCACGGCCGGATCGCCGGGGGCCACACCGTAGCGGTGGCGATAGGAATGGATCACCACGTCGACGAAGTCGGGATTGTCGAAGGAGGCGGCACTGCGCGCGAATGTCCCCGCGTCGAAGGTCCAGCACGGCGACCATAGCGTCCACAGCAGCCGGCACCGCGCGCGGCGATCGCGCGCGAGGCCGGCCCGGCCGCGCGCCGTGTGGAAATAATACTGGTACCAGAAGCGGTGCTCCTGTTCCGGCGCCGCCGGCTCGCCGGCGGCCGCGATGTCCTGGATGTTGTAGCCGGTGCAGGTGACGAGGCCGCGCACGCGCCCGGGATGCAGCGCCGCGACGATGCAGGCCGCGCGCCCGCCCCAGTCATAGCCGGCCAGCGTGGCACGCGCGATGCCGAGCGCGTCCATGAAATCGAGAAGGTCGCGGCCCAGCGCCGCCTGCTCGCCCGAGCGCGGCGTGCCGGCCGACAGGAACCGCGTCGGCCCGTAGCCGCGCAGATAAGGAACCAGAACGCGGCAGCCCTCGGCCGCGAGCGCCGGCGCGACCGCGTCGTATGCACGCGGATCGTAGGGGAAGCCGTGCAGCAGGATGACGGGCGAGCCGTCCTCGGGCCCATGGGCCTCGAAGGCGATGTCCAGCGTGGCGGTGCGCGCGAAGAGCATGGTTCCCCAGGGCGCGCCGTCACACCGGCCCAAGCGAGCCATGCGGCGGCGGCACGTCGATGCCGCGGGTCGTCAAATCTTCGCCCATCTCCGCCGGCCCGATCGCGAAGCCGGCTGCGCGCAGTTCGTCATGCAGTTCACCCTGGACCATATGGACCCGGCGCAGATTGGGCTGCGTGGGATCGCGCGCGACGCGCGAGCGATGCGTCACCTGCGCCCCCGCATGCGCATCTCCCTCGACCCCCAGCCCTGCGACCAGCCGGATCGCCGCCGCCGGCCGCTTCGAGAAACGATGCGCGCCATCCGCGGCGACGGCCACCACGCGCGGCGCGGGATCCATGGCGGTCAGGTCGGTCGTCGTCATGCCTCATGATCGCGCCCGCACCGCCAAGCGGCAAGCGGTCCGCGTCCCCGCGCAAGGAGCCGGATGACGATCATCGCCGGGAAGCGGCGACGCGGCCGGCCCAAGTCCCCAGCGCATGCGCGACCTGGGCAAGGGCATCGTCCCATTCGCCATGGCGGGGCTGGCGGAAGATGCGCAGGCCTGGATAAGACGGGCTGTCGCTGCGGCCATCAAGCCGGCGCCAGCCGGCGTCGATGCGGGACAGCAGCCGCGCGGGCCGCCCGGTCGCGGCGGCGCGATACGCGACCGACATGTCGGCCGCGACGACCAGATGGAGATTGGCGACCAGCGCCGCGGTATCGGCGAAGTCGCCGAGCCCCGCGGTGAAATCCAGCGACGGCCCCGGCGGGACCTCCCGGCCGATCCTTCCCTCTGCAGGCTGACGAACGTGACGCCCGGGACGGCGAGGATCGGGGCGCGACGCGCCGGCGCCAGACCGCATCGACGGCCGATCCGATGGCTCACGCCATCGCCGGGGCACGGATTTCCCGCCCGGACCAGGCCGACGTTCGGCCGCGGAAGGTCCGCCAGCCGTCCGGATGGGCGCCTCGCGTGCGCAGAGCGCGGGCGAGGTTCATATGCACCGGCGCCGGCCCGGGATCGATCGCCGGCGCGCAGCGACGCGCCCTCGCGGCGCCGGTGGCGACCCTTTCGGACAGTTCCA
Source organism: Alphaproteobacteria bacterium (assembly GCA_044359885.1). Classification (GTDB taxonomy): domain Bacteria; phylum Pseudomonadota; class Alphaproteobacteria; order CACIAM-22H2; family CACIAM-22H2; genus CAIOSQ01. Next base: position 4,364 of record JBIKLI010000069.1, read on the forward strand.
CCGCCTCATCGGCGACGAACGGCCCCCAATCGCCGAACAGGCTCGCGCAGCTTGTTCCCCGCACCGCGCCAGGGCGCCGGATGCGACGCCGGACTGCCGGAGGGTCACGGCCTCGCGCAGCATCGAGAAAACGTACCAGCTCAGCGAGGCGCCGGGTTTCCAGCCTCGCCAGGGCTTTGCAGGTTCCGGACATAGGCCTCCTGACCGGCGGTCTCGATCGCACCAGGACGCGCGGCGCGCACGATGCGGATGGCGGCGTCGGGAGGCGTACCGGATTCGACCAGCAGGCGGGCGGCGATCATGCCGGTGCGGCCGAGGCCGGCGCGGCAATGCAGAACGATGTCGCGCCCGGCCGCGAGCAGGGCGTGGAGACGCGGCCCGGCCTCGTCCCGCCAAGCACGCTCGAAAGCGATCCCGGGTACGGACATGTCGGCGATGGGCAGGTGGATCCAGGCCATGCCGCGCGCCACGACCGCCTGCCCCATCGGCGCGACCCGGAGCTGGGCGAGTTCGTCGGCACCGACCAGGCTCGTCACGGCCGCGGCGCCCCAGGCGTGCAGCGCGTCGAGATCCGTCGCGAGATCTCGCGCCCAGCCGCCGCCGGTCGCGCCGGGATCATGCCGGCCGGGGCAGGCGACGAGACCGATGCGGCCGCCTCCGGGACGGGGGACCACGCTGTCGACGGCCAGCGGATGGGTGAAGGACGTGCGCGGCGGGATGGTCATCGGCCGGGCCGATCCGATCGCAGCGCACGGGGTGCGCTGGTAGCGGCGGGCAGATTTGAACTGCCGACCAAGGGCTTATGAGTCCCCTGCTCTACCACTGAGCTACGCCGCTCCATGCGGAGCGCGCGGCCGGAGCCGCGCGAGGTCGCGAGGCTATACGCGCTCGCTCGCGACGGTGTCAAGACGCGGACGCAGGCGCCATGGATCGCGCGATCCAGCCGCCGCCCAGCACCCGGTCGCCGCGATAAACGACCGCTGCCTGACCCGCCGCGACGCCATGTTCCGGCGTCGCGAAGGCGATGCGTGCGCGCGTGGCGTCCGGGGACAGCGACAGGGTGGCGGGCGTCGGCGCGGCCGAGGAGCGGATCCGGACCGCGACGTCCGGGACATGCGCGGGCGCCGCGCCGCCGCCCAGCCAGTTGAACCCGGTCGCCTCCAGCTCCGAGCGCGCGAGCGCGGCGCGCGGACCGACGACGACCCGCGCGGCGACGGCATCGACGGCGACGACATAGAGCGGCTCGGCGACGCCGCCGATGCCCAGACCCCGGCGCTGGCCGACCGTGTAGTTGATCGTGCCGTCATGACGCCCGAGCACGCGGCCCGACATGTCGACGATCTCCCCCGGCCGGATCGCCTCGGGCCGCAGCTTCTCGACCAGCCGCGCATAATTGCCGTCGGGCACGAAGCAGATGTCCTGGCTGTCGGGCTTGTCGGCGACCGTCAGACCCAGCCGCGCGGCGTGGCGCCGGGTCTCGTCCTTGGGCAGGTCGCCCAGCGGAAAGCGCAGGAAGTCGAGCTGGGCCTGGGTGGTCGCGAACAGGAAATAGCTCTGATCGCGCGCCGGATCGGCACCGCGATGCAGCGCGGCCCCTTGCGCGCCGCCGACGCGCCGCGCGTAGTGACCGGTCGCCAGCGCCGCCGCGCCCAGGTCGCGCGCCACCCCCAGCAGGTCGCGGAACTTGACCGACCGGTTGCACTGGATGCACGGCACCGGCGTCTCGCCGCGCGCGTAGCTGTCGGCGAAGTCGGCGATCACGGCGTCGCGGAACCGGGTCTCGTAGTCGAGGACATAATGCGGGATCCCGAGACGCGCGGCCACGTCGCGCGCATCGCGGATGTCCTGGCCAGCGCAGCACGCCCCCTTGCGCCCCGTGGCGGCACCATGATCGTAGAGCTGCAGCGTGACGCCGACGACGTCGTAGCCGGCCTCGTGCAGCAGCGCCGCAACGGCCGAACTGTCGACGCCGCCCGACATGGCGACGACGACGCGCGCCCCCGCCGGCACGGCGTCGAGGCGCATCAGCCGCGCTCGTCGAGCCAGGCCATCTGGATGGCCTCGAGGATCTTCTCGTTCGACTTGTTCGGGTCGCCGGCGAAGCCGGGCAGCGCCTGCACCCACTTCCAGAGATCGGTGAAGCGCAGATTGACGATGTCGGCGTCGGGATGCGCCTCGTCGAGCGCGATGGCGATGTCGCGCACGTCGGTCCAGAGCAGCTTCTTCATGGCGATCCTCGTCCTCGGGGTCGCGGGCGCGGCGCCTCAGCGCTTGTCGACCATCATGTTGCGGGTCGCGGCCGGCAGGCTGACGGTGAGGCCGTCGAGTTCCTCGGTCATGATGATCTGGCAGCCCAGCCGCGAGGTGTGGGTGAGGCCGAAGGCGAGGTCGAGCATGTCCTCTTCGTCCTCCTTCGCCTCGGACAGTCGCTCGTAGTCCTCCGGATCGACGACCACATGGCAGGTCGAGCAGGCCAGAGAGCCTTCGCAGGCACCCTCCAGATCGATGCCGTTGCGGTGCGCGATCTCCAGGACGGAAAGCCCGACCGGGGCCTCGACCTGGCGGCGCGTCCCGTCGCGCTCGACGAATGTCATCTTGGGCATGCGAAGTCTCCCTGTTGCGTACGATGGCCGGACCCGGTCTCCGGCCGTGTCATAGACCCAGCCGGTCTATCGACCGGCCCGCGAGCGCCGCGCGGATACCACGATCCATGCGTCGCTCGGCGAATATCTTGGTGCCGGCCTCCAGCGCCTCGGCGGCGGCGAGAACCGCCTCGCGGTCCCGCCGCGACAGGGCCGCCTCGACCGCGACGGCCAGCCCCTCGATCGCCACGCGCTCGGGCCGGTCGAGAAGTTCGCCGTCGGCGGCCAGGGCCGCGCGCACCGCATTGAGGGTGCGCCGCGCCTCGACCTTCGCCTCGGCCAGCAGGCGCGCCGCCATGTCGTCCTCGGCGTTGTCGAGCGAGTCACGCAGCATGCGCGCCATCTCGTCCTCGCTCAGCCCGTAGCTGGGCCGCACTTCGACACGGGCCTGGCGTCCGGTGGTCTGTTCCGCCGCGGCGACGGTCAGCAGGCCGTCGGCGTCGACCGCGAAGGAAACGCGGATCCGAGCGGCCCCGGCGACCATCGGCGGAATGCCGTCCAGCACGAATCGCGCCAGGCTGCGGCACTGTTCGACCATCTCGCGCTCGCCCTGCAGCACGTGGATCGCCATCGCCGTCTGTCCGTCCTCGTAGGTCGTGAATTCCTGGGCCCGCGCGACCGGGATCGGCGTGTTGCGGTCGATGATCTTCTCGACGATGCCGCCCATCGTCTCGATGCCCAGCGACAGCGGCGTCACGTCCAGCAGCAGCGTGTCCGAGCCGGCGGTCAGCGCCTCCGCCTGCAGGGCCGCCCCGACCGCGACCACCTCGTCGGGGTCGATGTCGCCCAGCGGCGCGCGACCGAGGAACTCGGCCAGCCGGCGGCGCACCAGGGGCACGCGGGTCGACCCGCCGACCAGCACGCAGCCCGCGAGGTCCGCCGGCGCGATCCCGGCATCGGCCAGCACCTGCCGGCAGATGCGCAGGCTGCGCTCGACCAGCGGATCGACCGCCGCCTCGAACTGGGCCCGGGCGAGGGCATGGCGCGACGGGCTGCCGCCCAGGTCGAGGGTCCCGCTCCACTCGTCCTGGCCCGAGAGACATTCCTTGGCGAGGCGACCCAGCGCCAGCGCCGCCTTGGCGAGCCGGGCGTCGACCCCGCCGCCGATGCCGGCGGCGACGCGCTCGGCCAGCATGCGTTCGGCCAGCAGATGGTCGATGTCGTCCCCGCCGAGCGCGGTGTCGCCGCCGGTGGCAAGGACCTGGAACACGCCCTTTTCGAGCCTCAGAAGCGAAAAGTCGAAGGTGCCGCCACCCAGATCGTAGACGGCGTAGAGACCCTCGACCCCCTTGTCGAGGCCATAGGCCAGCGCCGCCGCGGTCGGCTCGTTGACCAGCCGCAGCACGTCGAGACCGGCCAGCCGCGCCGCGTCGCGTGTCGCGGTCCGCGCGGCATCGTCGAAATAGGCGGGCACCGTGATCACCGCGCGGTCGACGTCGCGTCCGATGGCGGCGCGCGCGCGCGCCACGAGCGCCCGCAGGATATCGGCCGAGATCTCGACCGGGGTCAGCAGCCGGCCGCCGATCGCGAGCCGCGCCATGCCGCCCTCGGCGGGCGGGCCCAGGTCGTAGGGCAGCACGCCGGCCAGCGTCTTGAGATCCGCGGCACCGCGGCCCATCAGCCGCTTGATCGAGGACACGACGGTCTCCGGGCGGTCGAGAAGCGCGGAACGGGCCGCCTGGCCGACCTCGACCGTCTCGCCATAGGCGACGACCGAGGGAAGCAGCGCGCGCCCCTGCTCGTCGCGCAGCACCTCGACCTTGCCGTCGCGCGAGACGGCGACGACCGAATTGGTGGTGCCGAGATCGATGCCGACCGCAAGGCCGCGCTCGCCTTCATGCGGCAGCGGCGTCTCGCCGGGCTCGTGGATGTCCAGCAGCAGCATCGCCCTCAGCCTTCCCCAAGCAGCCGCGCATGCCGCGCGCGCGCCTCGTCGACAAGTTTCTGAAGATAACGCAGCCGCAGCGCCGCGCGGCGCGCGCGCACCAGATCGCCGGCGGCGAAGGCCGCGCCGAGTTCCGCCTCGATCGACATCGCGTCGGCGACGGCGGCGCCGATGCAGGTCTCGACCCCGGCGGCGTCGCGGGCCTCGTCCAGGGTCTCGCGCCGTTCCATCTGCTCGACCAGCAATTCGGGATCGCGGATCGTGCGCTCGTCCTCGATCCCGTGACCCGCGAGCGCCAGAAGATAGGCGGCGCGCGACAGCGGCGTCTTGAGCGCCTCGAACGCGCCGTTGAGACTGACCGCCTGGCCCTGCGAGATCGCCTTCTCGCGCGGCCCGCGCGTGGCGAACCGGTCGGGATGAAGCTGGCGCTGCAGCGCGAAATAGCGCCGCTCCAGGTCGCGCGGGTCGATCGCGAAGCCCCGGGCGAGCCCGAGCCGCGCGAAATGGTCGATGGCCCGCGGCGGCTGGACCACGCGGCAGGTGGGGCAGAACAGCGCGTCGGGCGCCACCGGCCCGCCGCAGGACCAGCAGGCGACCGGCGTTCCGATGGCCACCGCTTCGGCTGTGATGTCGCCCGCGTGTTTCAACTGGCGTCCCGTTGCCGGACCGGCCGGCCGCTAAAACAATTCGGCCGGCGCGCCCCGGCGGCCGGCCGTTGCCGACGAGGCGCCGGCCCGCCCCTCAGACGTGGAACGACTCCCCGCAGCCGCACCGCCCCTTCTCGTTGGGGTTGCGGAACGTGAAGCCGGATTTGAACTGCTCCTCGACGAAATCCATCTCGGTGCCGAACAGGAACATCGCCGCCTTCGGCGCGATCAGGATCGCGACATCGTCTGCCGGACGCAGGATCTCGTCGCCGGGGTCGGCGGCGTCGGCGTATTCCAGCGTGTAGCTCAGCCCCGAACAGCCGCGCGTGCGCACGCCGACGCGCACGCCGTAGGAAGGCTTGCCGCGCTTGGCGAGCAGCGCGCGCACGCGCTCCAGCGCCGCCGGGGTGACGGCGACGGGCGGCGGGCGCGGCGCCCGCGGCCGGCTGGCCGTGGCATTCGCCGGGGTCGCTTCGGACATCGCGCGCGTCTCCGGATCAGCCGTTGGACGCCTTGGCGTCCGGTCCGGCATGCTTCTGCCGGTAGTCCTCGATCGCCGCCTTGATCGCGTCCTCGGCCAGGACCGAGCAATGGATCTTCACCGGCGGCAGAGCCAGATGCTGCGCAATCTGGGTGTTGCGGATCGTGGCCGCTTCGTCGAGCGTCTTGCCCTTGACCCATTCGGTGACCAGCGAACTCGACGCGATCGCCGAACCGCAGCCGAAGGTCTTGAACTTCGCGTCCTCGATGATGCCGTCGGCGCCGACCTTGATCTGCAGCTTCATGACGTCGCCGCAGGCCGGAGCCCCGACCAGACCGGTTCCCACCGCCCCGTCGTTCTTGTCGAACGAGCCCACGTTGCGCGGGTTCTCGTAATGGTCGACCACCTTCTCGCTATAGGCCATGGTGACGATCTCCTTCGCTTCTACGATATAAAGCCTCGCGGCCGCCGTTTGAAGAGGGTGCCGGGGCCGTCAATGGGCCGCCCACTGGATCGACTTGATGTCGATCCCGGCCTGCGCCATCTCCCAGAGCGGGCTCATGTCGCGGAGTTTCTGCACGGCGGCGACGATGCGGTCGGCCGCATAGTCGACCTCCGCCTCGGTCGTGAAGCGGCCGAACCCGATCCTCAGGCTGGTATGCGCCAGTTCCTCCTCGACGCCCAGCGCGCGCAGCACGTAGCTGGGCTCCAGCGAAGCCGAGGTGCAGGCCGAACCCGAGGACACCGACAGGTCCTTGATCCCCATCATCAGCCCCTCGCCCTCCACATACGCGAAGGAGAGGTTGAGATTGCCGGGGATGCGCTTCGTGGCGTCGCCGTTCAGGAAGACTTCCGGCAGGCGCCCGTTGATGCGCGCCATGAAACGGTCGCGCAGCGTCTCGAGCCGCGCGGTCTCGGCGGCCATCTCGCGCCCGCAGATCGCCGCGGCCTCGCCCAGCCCGACGCAGAGCGGGGTGGGCAGCGTCCCGGAGCGCATGCCCCGCTCCTGGCCACCGCCATGGATCAGCGCCTGCAGACGCACGCGCGGCTTGCGGCGGACATAGAGCGCGCCGATGCCCTTGGGTCCGTAGATCTTGTGGCCGGATATCGACATCAGATCGATGTTCATCGCCTCGACGTCGAGCGGGATCTTGCCGTAGGCCTGGGCGCAGTCGGTGTGGAAGAAGGCGCCCTTGGCACGGCACATCCGGCCGATCTCGGCCATCGGCTGGATCACGCCGATCTCGTTGTTCACGCCCATGACCGACACCACGACCGTGCGGTCGCCGATCGCGCGCTCCAGTTCCTCCAGATCGACGAGCCCGTCCTGGCGGACGGGAAGATAGGTGACCTCGAAGCCCTCGCCTTCCAGATGGCGGCAGGTGTCGAGCACGCATTTGTGCTCCGTCGCCAGGGTGACGATGTGGTTGCGACGATCCTTGTAGAAGCGCGCCACGCCGGCGATGGCGAGGTTGTTGGATTCGGTGGCGCCGGAAGTGAAGACGATCTCGCGCGCGTCGGCGCCGATCAGCGCCGCGACCTGTTCGCGCGCCTTCTCGACCGCCTCCTCCGACTCCCAGCCATGGACATGGTTTCGGCTGTGCGGGTTGCCGAATTTCTCGAGGAAGAAGGGCATCATCGCCTCGAGCACGCGCGGATCCATGGGCGTGGTCGCCTGGTAGTCGAGATAGACGGGCCGGGGCTCGTTGGCGCCGGCGCGCCGGTCGTCCTTGGTCGCGATGTCGTTCATGTGCCGTGCTCCTCGCAGACTCGATGTCATCCAGTTCAGGCCGCGGCGCGGCGCGTGTCCAGCCGCGCCGCCAGCGACGTCCATTCACGTACGAAGCCCTCGATGTCCTCGGCCGTCGTCGACGGGCCGAGGCTGACGCGCACCGCGCCCTCGGCGATCTCCGCCGGAACGCCCATCGCGGCCAGCACATGCGACGGCCGGACCTTCCCCGACGAGCAGGCCGAGCCGGCGCTGATCGCGATCCCGGCCAGGTCCATCGCCATGACCATCGTCGCCGAGGACGCCCCGGGGAGGGCGAGGCAACTCGTGTTGTCGAGCCGCGCCACCTCGGCGGCCAGGACCTGCGTCTGGGGCACGGCCTCGCGCAGCCGCGCTTCCAGGGCCTCGCGCAGCGAAGCGATCGCCGCGCGGCCGGCGAGGCCGGCGAGGGCCGCGCCCGCGGCGGCGCCGAAGGCCGCGATCCCCGGCACATTCTCCGTGCCCGCGCGTGAACCTTGCTCCTGTCCTCCGCCGCGCAGCAGCGCGGACGGGCGCGGCATGCCGGGTGCCAGAACCAACGCACCCGCCCCCGGTGCGCCGCCAAGCTTATGCGCCGACAGCGTCAGCATGTCGATGCCCATCGTGGCCATGTCGATCGGCAGACGGCCGGCCGCCTGGACCGCGTCGCAATGAAGCCGTCCGCCATGGGCATGGACACGCGCGGCGATGTCGGCGACCGGCTGGATCGCCCCGGTCTCGTTGTTGGCGATCATCACCGACACCAGCATGGGGCCGCGCGCCGCGAGCAGCGCGTCGAGGGCCTCGGGGACGACGATCCCGCCACCATCGACGGGCAGCACGGCCGCGTCGGGACGCGCCGCCAGGACCGAGACATGCTCGACCGCGGAGACCGCCACCGGCAGACCGGCACCACCGAGGGCAAGGGCGTTCGCCTCGGTCCCGCCCGAGACGAAGATCACGCCGTCGGCGGCGACCCCGGAGAGCGCGGCGACGGCACCGCGCGCGGTCTCGACGATCCGTCGCGCCGCGCGACCGAAACCGTGGACCGAAGACGGATTGCCCAGCGTCCCGGCGGCCGCGAGCCACGCGTCGCGGGCCTCGGCGCGAAGCGGTGCGGTCGCGTTCCAGTCGAGATAGACAGGCATCCGTGCGCTCCGCCCCTTGGCGCCCGCCGCCGTCAGTCCGCGCCCGACGCGGTCGCGGCCGGCGGCGGCTGCTCCAGGAGCGGATGCGAGATCAGCTGGCTGGTGCCGAGGATGCGGCGGTCGATGACGTCGGCGACGGTCACCGAACTGAGATAGAGATGGATCTGGTTGCCAAGCTCCTCCCAGAGATCATGGGTCAGGCAGCGGCTGCGGTTCTGGCGGCAGCCCGAGGGCGAGCCAGGGGCGCATCGCGTGGCGTGGATCGGTTCGTCGACGGCAAGGATGATGTCCGCGACGCGCGTCTCGGCGATCGGATGGGCGGGGAGATAGCCGCCGCCAGGGCCACGGACCGAGCGTACGAGACCGCCGCGACGCAGCTTGGCGAAGAGCTGTTCAAGGTAGGACAGCGAAATCTCCTGCCGCTCCGCGATGTCCGCAAGCGCCACCGGCTGCCCGCGGCTATGGCTGGCCAGATCGACCATCGCCATAACCGCATAACGCCCCTTGGTGCTGAGTTTCATGGCCGATCTCCCTTCGTTCTCATGGATCTCGGTCGCGACGCCGGACCAGGGGGGGCGCGCCGCCCGACCCGGCCACGCCCCGGTGGCGACGGGGGCCGCCGACCGGAATTACTCCTTGCAACATAGGGGCTTGCAGGAGCATATCGCGTGGTAGCCGGAGATCGGACTGCGGCGCATCGCCGAGCACGAAGCCGTAACCGTCACGGATATAGTTGTCCTACAATCTTGGTCAAGTATCCTCATACGCCGGCACGGAAAATATGCGGCCTTTGATTGAGCCCGTTTCTCGGGTAACCATGCGGTCCCGTTCCGTTAGCGGTTGCGCCGGACATGCCTGACATCATCATCAATGGTGCCGAGGGACGCCTCGAGGGCCGCTATACCCTGGCCAAGAGCGATCGCGCGCCCGTGGCGGTGCTGCTGCATCCCCATCCGCAATACGGCGGCACGATGCACAACAAGGTGGTCTTCACCCTGCATCAGGCCTTCCTGCAGGCCGGGTTCTCCACGCTGCGCTTCAATTTCCGGGGCGTCGGCCGCAGCCAGGGCAGCTTCGCCCGCGGCGAAGGCGAATTGACCGATGCCGCCTCGGCGCTGGACTGGGTCCAGGCGTGCAATCCCAACGCCTCGGCCTGCTGGATCGCCGGGTTCTCCTTCGGCGCATGGATCGGCATGCAATTGCTGATGCGCCGACCCGAGATCGACCGGTTCGTGGCGGTGGCCCCTCCGGCCAATGTCTACGATTTCGGTTTCCTTGCGCCCTGCCCGTCTTCGGGCCTGATCCTGCAGGGCGATCGCGACGAGACCGTGACCGAGGAATCGGTCCGCAAGCTTTCGGAAAAGCTGGGCCGTCAGAAGGACATCGTGATCGACTACCGGGTCGTGAAGGAAGCCAATCACTTCTTCACCGACAAACTGGATCTGCTGTCCGCCGCCGTCTCGGACTACATCGCGACGGCGACCCGGCCGGGGGCCCAGACGAGGACCGCCGCGCGGCCGAAGCGCTGAGCCGCGCGCCTCATCGACCCGCCCTTCGAGCTGGACGCATCCGATGGCCGCCTATCGTTCCGACCTGCTGCGCCTCTTCGAGGAGCGCGGCTTCATCCACCAGATCACCGACCCCGAGGGGCTGGACGCGCTCGCGATGGAGCGCCGCGTCGTCGGCTATATCGGCTTCGACTGCACCGCCGATTCCCTGCATATCGGCAGCCTGGTCCAGATCATGATGCTGCGCTGGCTGCAGCAGACCGGGCAGCAGGCGATCGCGCTCATGGGCGGCGGCACGACCCGGGTCGGCGACCCCTCGGGCCGCGACGAATCGCGCAAGCTGCTGACCGACGAGGCGATCGCGCGGAACCTGGCCGGGATCCGCGCCAATTTCGCGCCGTTCCTGGATTTCGCCGGCGGCGAGAAGCCGGCGCTGATGATCGACAACGCCGAGTGGCTCGACGAACTTCGCTACATCCCCTTCCTGCGGGATGTCGGCCGGCATTTCTCGGTCAACCGCATGCTGACCATGGATTCGGTGCGGCTGCGGCTGGAACGCGACCAGCCGCTGACCTTCCTCGAATTCAACTACATGCTGCTGCAATCCTACGATTTCGTCGAACTGGCGCGCCGCCACGGCTGCAACCTGCAGCTGGGTGGGTCCGACCAGTGGGGGAACATCGTGATGGGCGTCGAACTCGGCCGCCGGATCGCCGATGCGACGCTGCATGGGATGACGACGCCGCTGATCACCACGGCCGGGGGCCAGAAGATGGGCAAGACCGCCGCGGGCGCCGTCTGGCTGTCCGCCGAACGTCTGGCGCCCTACGAGTACTTCCAGTTCTGGCGCAACACCGAGGACGCCGATGTCGGCCGGTTCCTCAAGCTGTTCACCGACCTGCCGCTTGGCGAGATCGCGCGGCTGGCGGCGCTGCGCGGGGCGGAGATCAACGAGGCCAAGAAGATCCTGGCTACCGCCGCCACGCGCATGCTGCATGGGCCGGCGGCGGCGGCACGAGCCGCTGAGACCGCCCGCCAGGTCTTCGAACAGGGGGCCGCCGGCGACGATCTGCCGGCCCTCGACAGGACGCGCGCCGAGCTCGAAGCCGGGATCGCCCTCTACCGCGCGGCCGTCGAGACCGGGCTTGCCAGGTCGAACGGCGAGGCGAGACGCCTGATCGAACAAGGCGGCATCCGGATCAACGACGAGCCGGTCACGGACGCCGGTCGCCTGATCGGCATCGGCGATCTCGGGCCGGAGGGGACGATCAAGCTGACCGCGGGGCGCAAGCGCCACGCGCTGATCCGCGCGCGCTGACGGCCGCGGACCAGGCGCTCAACGCGCGGGGGACGCGCTTCCCGGCGCGGGCGTCCCGCCGCCCTCGAAGAG
>JBIKLI010000346.1:0-4545 GCA_044359885.1 Alphaproteobacteria bacterium
CGTCAGGGACTGGCCCTCGACGGCCACGAATCGCTGACCCTGACCTACAGCGACGCCAGGCATGTGATGGAATTGCTGCGATCCGACGCACGCTACGACGCGGCGATCCTGCAGCCCCGCTCCTCCATCGTCTCGGTGTCGATGCTGGCGCTGCTCAAGCAGCGCGCCGATGCCGTGATGATCGAGGGCCAGGCGGCCGAGCATCTGGACGTCGACGCCGTCTCCAACGATCCCGCGCGCACGACCGAGCTGGTCGTCGCGCATCTGCTGCGCCAGGGGCACCGGCGCATCGCCTGGATCAAGGAGGACGGCGGCAATTATTTCTTCGACCGCACCGCCGCCTTCTTCCGCACCTACTGCGCCGGCGCGGGGCTGTCCGTCGACGACACGCCGGTCGTCGAGGCCGAGGCCGACCGGGACCGGCTTGGCCTGCGCGACTTTCCGGGCGTGATCGCGCGCCTGAAGGGCAACCGCCGCCGGCCGCACCATACCGCGCTGGTCGTCGCCAGCTTCGCCGAGGGCCGCGCGGTGATCGACGCGCTGCGCGCCAACGGGCTGGACACGCCGCGCGACGTCGCGGTGGTCCGCCTCGGCACGCCGGACCTGGACTCCGACCATCTCGGGCGCCTGACCATCGCCGGCCGGCCGTCGACGCGCGCCGCGCAGACCGTCCTTGCCCGGCTGGACTGGCGCTGGCGCAATCCCGCGGCGCCGTTCCGGACACATTACGACACGCCCGAACTCGCCGTGTTCGACAGCTCCGCCGCGACGATCCGGTGAAGCTCCGCTATCCTGCCGCCTTTCCAGCCCGATCCGGAGACACCGCCATGATCGAACGCCTGCCTGGCCATCCGACCCGCCGCGAGGGCGTGGCCTGGGACCGACTGGTCAACACCGTCTGCCTCGCCAACGACAAGTCCCAGGGCATGTACGCCCAGGCGAAGGAGGCCCTCGCGAACGTGGACGCCAATCTCGCGAAGCTGGGCTCCCACAAGTCGAAGATCCTGACCGCGACCGTCTACATCGCCGACATCGCGCTCAAGCCCGAACTCAACCGGGCCTGGGACGAGTGGGCCGACCGGGACAATCCGCCGATGCGCGTCTGCATCGGAGCGACGCTGGAAGGCCGCGACCTGGTCGAGGTCGTGATCACCGCGATCCGCTGACCTGGGGGCGGCGCGCCGCCGACATCACGACATACAGGCCGGAGGCGATCACCAGCGGCACGCCGACCAGCAGATTGGCGTCGGGCGTCTCGCGCCAGACCACCCAGCCGATCAGAAGCGCCCAGAGCATGCCGGTATAGTCGAAGGGCGCGATCACGCTGGCCGGGGCGAGCCGGTAGGCGGCGGTGACGAGCAGATGCGCGACGCCGCCGATCAGGCCGACCGCGGCCAGCAGCAGCCATTCGCTTCCCTGCGGCCGCACCCAGAAGGCCGGCGCCACCAGCCCGGTGATCAGGGTCAGGGACAGCATGTAGTAGAAGACGATCGTGGTGGTGCGTTCGCGCGATCCCATGCGGCGGATCAGGATCAGCGCCATCGCGACCATCGCCTGCGACGCCACGCCGACGGCGAGAGCGAAGGCGGAGGCGGCACCGGTGGGCGGGACGATGACGAGCACCCCCGCGAACCCCGCCAGGATCGCCACCCAGCGCCGCCACCCGACCTGTTCGCCCAGCATGGGCCCCGACAGCGCAGCCACGAAGAGCGGCACCAGGAACGAGATCGCGACCCAGTCGGCGATGGGCATCGCCGCGATCGCGTAGAAGGACGTGACGATCGCCCCGGCGCCGAGCAGGCCGCGCAGGACATAGGCCGACGGCGCCGTCGTGCGCAGCGCCCGCGGTCCGTCGACCGCCAGCAGCACGGGCAGCACCAGCGCGAGCGCGCAGCCGGCGCGGAAGACGCCGACCTGCATCGGGGAGAAGGTGGCGCTGAGCCATTTCACCAGCGCCACCATGACGGTGAAGAGCAGCACGGCCAGCAGCGCCAGGGCGGTGCCGCGCCGCAGATCGCCCGTGCGCGGCCGCGGCTCCATGCGTGGCGCCTCCCGCGCGCCGCTCAGCGCAGCGCCGCGAGGACGCGGCCGATCAGGTCCTCGACGCGCGTCTTGAGGATCCATCGCGCGACCAGGACGATGTCCTGCGACGGCAGCACCGCGACGACATGGGTGCCCGCCCCCAGGGCGAAGAACGCGTCGTGCGGCGCGGCGGCGAACTGCACGCCCCCGGTGTTCAGCCACCACATGAAGCCATAGCCGGGATTGAGCGCGCAGGGCGTGGTCATCGCGCGCACCCAGCCCTCGGGCAGGATGCGCCGCCCGCCCCAGACGCCGTCGCGCGCGACCAGAAGCCCGAAGCGCGCATGGTCGAGGGTCGGGACGAAGATGCCGCCGCCCCAGTGGCTGCCGCCAGGCACCGAGCCGATCTGCCGGCCGCCGACATCGACGACGGCGTTGCGATAAGGCTCCCAGCGCCAGTCGCGCGAAGCGCCGATCGGATCCATCACCGCCTCGCGCAGGACCGCCGGCAGCGCCTCGCCGAAGATCCGCAGCAGCGACAGGCTCAGCCGGTTGACGCGCACGTCGTTGTATTCCCAATGCGTGCCCGGCGGCCGCATCGCGCGCCGGTCGCCCTTCGGCGCCTCGCCCGCCGCCAGACCGACGCTGCGGTTGTGGTCGACGCTGTCCGGCCGGTCGAACAGCGTGCCTGACCATTCGCTGGTCTGCTGCAGCAGGTGGCGCCACGTGACCGGGCCGTTCTGCGGGCCGTCGAATCCGCCGTCGTCGACGCGCCGCCGCACGGGCTCGTCGACGTCGCCGATCAGGCCGCGTCCGGCGGCGACCCCGGCCAGCACGGCGAGATAGCTCTTCGCGACCGAGAAGGTGATCTGCGGCCGCGCGATGTCGCCCCAGCTGGCCGCGATCATCCCGCCGCGCAGCACGAGGCCGCTCGGCCCGTCGCGGTCCTCGACCGGCCCCAGCGGCAAGCTCACCGGCGGCCGCTCGCCCATCGAGACCGCGTACCAGAGCTGGCCGTCGGCGGTCAGAAGTTCGCGCGGCCAGTCGGTCTCGCTCGCCTGGGCGAAGGCGACCGCTGCGGCGAGGCGCTGCGGGTCGAATCCCGCATCGACCGCGTCCACGGTCCGCCAGGCACCGGGCGGCGGGACATAGGCGCCGGCGCTCATGCCAGCAGGCTCTTGGCCAGCATCGCATGGATGCCCTTGTTGCCGTCGACGATCTGGGTCACGCGCAGATCGGCGGCGAGGCTGCACAGCGAATACGCGTCCGCGGGATGCATGTTCCGGATCTCGCCAAGCAGGGCGATCATCCCGCGCAGCGCCTGCTTCGCCGCCTGGTCGAGATCCTCGTGGAGGCCCAGCGTGATCAGATGGGTGGGCGTCTCCGCGCGCGGGAATTTCAGCGCCAGGTCCTTGCGCAGGATCAGCTCGAAGGTGCCGGACATGCACATCTCGAGCGCCATCAGGCTGACCTCGCCGTCGCCCTGCATGCCATGTCCGTCGCCGACCGAAAACAGGGCGCCGGGATTGAACACCGGCAGGAACAGCGTCGAGCCCGCGGTCAGTTCCTTGAGGTCGAGATTGCCGCCGTATTCGCGCGGTTCGATGGTGCTGACGACGCCGTAATGCGGCGGCGGCGCCACGCCCATCACCCCGAAGAAGGGCGACAGCTTCAACTCCATGCCCCAAGGCGCCTTCGCCACGCCGCGCGCGCGGTCGACCGGGATATGCAGCAGCCGCGTATAGGGGAAATCCTCGGGCAGCGCGCCGCGCAGCGGCCGGAATCCCGTATAGCCCCAGTCGGCACCGGGCATCACGTCCCTGACGCGGATCTCCAGCGTGTCGCCCGGTTCCGCGCCGGCCACCGCGACCGGCCCGGTCAGGATATGGCCCGGCGCGCGCGGCGCGCAGCGCGCATGAATGTCGCGCAGCGCCGGCGGCACGACGAAGGGCGCGCCCGGCATCGCGTCGCGCCCGCCCGACACGCAGTGGAAGGTCACGGTGTCGCCGGACTCCACCGTCAGCACCGGGCGCAGCGCAGGATCGAAGACGCCCCAGTGGACGGTGTCGGGAGAGGAATCGACGACGTGGTGACGACTCATGGCTTCTTCTCCGTCGCTGCGGTGCGGGCCAGGGCGATGCCGGCGAGCGCGATCATCACGCCGCCGGCCAGCGTCCCCATGTCCGGCCGCTCGCCGAAGACGAAATAGCCGAGCACGACGGCCCAGATCAGGGAAACATAGCCGAAGGGCGCGATCAGCGATGCCGGCGCGTTGGCCAGCGCCAGGATCATGACGAAATGTCCAAGCCCGACGAAGAGCCCGTGCACCGCGAGGATCGCGAGATGGAGGAGGCTGGGCGTCGTCCAGACGAAGGGGACGGCGAAGGACGCCAGCATCCATCCGACCAGCGCCGTGTAGAACAGGCTGGGCAGGGCCGCGTCGACGCTGGCGATGCGGCGTGTCAGCACCTGGTAGAACGCGTAGGTGCAGGCAGTGGCGAGCGGAAAGAGCATGGCCCATTC
>JBIKLI010000070.1:0-15787 GCA_044359885.1 Alphaproteobacteria bacterium
GAGGATGCCGGTGGCGACGCCGATGACGACCGAGAGGGCGAGCGCCAGGGCGGTGAGGGACAGGGTGACCGGGAGGCGTTCGGCGATCGCCTCGGTGACGCTGCGGCGCAGCAGGACAGACTGGCCAAGATCGCCCTGGATGAGCCCGGCGTACCAGCCCATCAGGCGTTCATGAAAGGGTCGGTCGAGGCCATAGACCGCGCGGATGCGCGCGATGTCGGCGGCGCTGGCGCCCGGCCCGGCGAGTTCCGACGACACGTCGCCCGGGACGAAATAGATCAACACGAAGGTAAGCAGCGAGACGATCAGCAGCACCGGCAGCGCTGCGATCAGCCGGTTGGCGAGGAAACGGATCATCTCATGGGGCTCATGCGGCTGCGGTCGCGCCGGGTGACCGTCCGGACGGCGCGCGCCGTCCGGACGGTGCTCCGGTTTCGGGGCGACGGCTCAGGCCAGCCAGACGTCCCACATGCGCGGCGCGCGATAGGGCTTGAAGTTCTCCACATTCGCGCGGGCGCCCTGGATGATGCCGAAATCGCCCAGCTTGATCGACGTCACGTTGTCGTACATGCGACGCTGGATGTCGGCCATGGCCTTCTGACGATCCGCCAGCTGCGGCGAGCTGACGAGGCGGGTATGCGCCTCCTCGAGGACGGGATCCTCGACATGGGTCTGCAACTGCGGCTTGACGAACAGCCCCGCCACGTTGAAGGGCCCTTCGTAAGGCTCGATCCCCATGCCCAGCGCCCAGAGATGCCAGCCCTCCGGCTTGAGGCGGATGCTCGACGCCGTCGGCCAGTCGACGATGTGGGCGCGCACGTTGATCCCCAGCAGCTTGCGGAGCTGTTCCGTGCCGACTTCGGTCACGCCCTTGTGGTTGGCGATCGTCGAGTCGCCGAGGAAGATGATCTCCTCGCCCCTGTAGCCGGACTCGGCGAGAAGCTGCTTCGCCTTGGCGACGTTCTTCTGGTTGTAGAGCTCCTTGCCGATGTCGCCCGCGAAATAGGTGCCGCCGGGATGCTGCCAGCCATGCGTCATCCGGTAGAGACCGTCATTGGCGATGGCGATGATCTCCTCGTAGTCCAGCGCGGCCTGGATGGCCTGGCGGAACTTGAGGTTCTGCATCGGCCCCTGGGAGTGGTTCATGACGATGACCTGGAAGGCCCAGGGCATCATCTCGTGGATCTTGATGTTGCGGTTGTTCTTCAGTCGCTGCGCCGCCGGCGTCGGGATCAGCTCGTTGATGTGGATCTCGCCGGCCTCGAGCGCGGCGACGCGCGCGCCGGCTTCGGGCATGAAGCGGAACCGGACGCTGTCGAGATGCACGGTCTTGCGACCGGCGAAACCGTCGCGCTCCTTGTAGGCGCCGTTCGCGACATAGCCGTCGAAGCGGCGCAGCAGGACGTGGGAGTCCGGCCGGTACTCGCCGAACTGGAACGGACCCGTGCCGATATACTCGATCCTGTTGGCTTCCTTGCCGCCTTCCTCGGCCGGCATGATCGCGAAGGGCGCGCGCGGGCTGGAGATGCCGTCGAGCAGGCTCGGCACGGGCTTGGACAGCTTCATGACGAAGGTGTCGGCGGACGGCGCCTCGAAGGCGACCACGTCGCGCAGCACCGCGCCGCTGTTGCCGACCCTCTTGTAGCGCTCCATCGACGCGCGCACGTCGGCGGAGGTCATGTCCTTGCCGTTGTGGAACTTCGCCTTGCGCAGCTTGAAGCTGTAGGTCAGCCCGTCGGGCGAGATGTTCACGCCCTCGGCGAGGTCGGGAACGACGTTGCCGGCTTCGTCGCGCGCGTAGAGCGTTTCCCAGATATGCGTCGTGATGTTGCGCGCATGCTGCGCCGAGGTGGTCTGCGCGTCGAGCGACGGCGGCGGCGACTGCTGGGCGACGATGGCCTCGCCGCCCTTCTTCTGCGCAATGGCGGGTGCGCCGATCGCGGAGGCGGCCACCGTGGCGCCGGCAACGGTCGTATGGAAGCGACGTCGTGTGAGCATGGCATTCTCCCCGTTTCCCTGGTCCGCGCATCGCCGCGCGTCCGAGGCCGCAGGATAGAGCGCCGTCTCGACCTGGCGCAATCCCGCCGGGGTCAGGTTCCGTCCCGCGGAACGCTGAAACGCCACGTGCGGCGGAAGATCTCCCGGTCGTCGTCGAAGGCGGCGGCATCGCATTTCGCGTGGAACGACGTCGCGTCGGCGGCGAGGCTCGTCGAGGTCTCCAGCCGGACGCGCCAGTCGCCGCGCGCAAGCTCCATCGTCTGGACGAATTCGGCGCGCGCGCTCGCCGGATCGTCGTCGTGGATCGAGAAGCTGCGCCGGATGCGATGCCCGATTTCCGTCCCGGTGGCGTCGATGCGCCAGCGACGGCCCGGACCCAGATAGCCGCCATCGGCGTCGAGAACGTAGTCGACCCGGCCGGTCCCGACATCCCTGCTCTGTGTGCGGGAAATGCGAGCGGTCTCCAGGATCGTCGTCGCCGCCGGCGGCCCGGCTTCCGCCGGCGACAGGACGTCGCCGTCCGGTCCGTCGGCCGCGCGGATCGGCAGTACCAGGCGGCTTGTGCCGGGCGTCACCTCCATGGTCACCGGTTCGGGGCTGGGCCACAGCACCGGCCAGTAGGCGTTGGACAGCGCCAGCCGTATCCGGTGTCCCGGCTTGAAGGCGTGGGCGACCTCGGGGAAGCGAAGCCGGATGCGGGTCGTCTGCCCGGGCGTCATGGCCAGGGGACGTTCATTGCCGGCGCGATGGGTCAGGTTCAGGACGCCCAGCGACACGCGCAGCGACGTGCCGTCGGGAAACACGTCGCAGAGCCGCGCGACCAGGATGCCGGCGGGGCGGTCGACGGCGAGATCGATCTCGAGTTCAGCGGCACCCAGGATCTCGACCCGGGCGTCGAGCGGCGCCCCGTCGAAGACCAGCGAACGGCCGTCGTCCTCGCGCTGGTCGCGCGGCGCCTCGCCTGCGATCCCCATGCTCAGCCATTCGGGTGCCGTCGCGCCCAGCGATTGCGGGGAGCGATGGCGCAGCCGCGGCGCCCCCGATCGTGGCGGGTCGGCCTGCAGTCGGCCATCGCCCAGATGCAGCGCAAGCGGCGCGATATCCGCCGAGGGCCATGTCGCCTCCGCGACGAAGCGGCCGCGCTCCGCGGCGTGATCCGGGCCGGGCCTGCGGTCCTCGGGCATCCAGGCGCGCAGCATCGGCACGCCGTCCATCGCGCCGGCCTCGCCCTTGAGCGCATAGCGCAGGAAGCGATCGCATTCCTGCAGGAACCCGATCGCCGGGCCGGGGATGCCGTCCTGCGGATAATGATGGCCCCAGGGACCGATCAGCCCCCAGCGCGGGCCCCGCAGCGCCGCGAGAAGTCGTGGCACGGCGCGCGAGATGTAGTCGGCCCAGCCGCCGGCCAGGAACACCGGACAGCCGATCGCGCCGGGATCGTCGGCGGCCGAGCCATGGCGCCAGAACGCGTCGCGGGTCTGGTGGTGCAGCCATTCGCGCAGCCACGGCTCGTTCGCCTCCAGCCGCCGCTGCCAGAGCGCGCGCCAGCCGGGCCCCGCGATCTCGGGGTCGGGCGGGCGCATGTTGAACAGCGTCATCGTGTCGCTCCACCACAGCTGCTCGGACAGCATCGCGCCGCCGGTGAAATGGAGCGATTCGTCGTAGCGGTCCTGGCCGCCGCAGACCGCGACGATCGCCTTCAGCGCCGGCGGTCGCCGCAGCGCCGCCTGCAGCGCGGCGAACGCGCCCCAGGACTTGCCGAACAGCGCGACGGCGCCGTTCGACCAGGGCTGGCCCGCGATCCAGGCGACGATCTCGCAGGCGTCGTCCTGCTCCTGCTTCTGGAATTCCTGGGTCAGGATTCCGTCGCTGTCGCCCGAACCATGCATGTCGACGCGCAGCGCCGCGTAGCCATGCGCCGCGAACCAGGCATGGATCGGTTCGTCGCGCGGCCGGGTCGCGTCGCGCTTGCGATAGGGCATGTACTCGACCACCGCCGGCAGGCTGCCCGCCGGCGCGCCGCGCGGCATCCACAGCCGCGCCGCCAGCCGCCGCCCGTCGGCGAGCACGATCCAAACGTTCTCGTGGACCTCGATATCCATGCCATCCATCGAACCGCTCCCCGCCCCGGAATCGACGACGAACCTAGCGCAGGCCCGGCCGCGCGTCCGCCCCCGATGGCGCCGGCGCAGCCTCGGGGTCTGAAACCGCTCGCGTCAGACCCCTCGGGACCCCCGCACCCGCGCTTGACGACGCCGGCGGGTGGGCGGACAGTTCGCGCGACAAAAACCGCATTTCGCGAGAGGAACGCCATATGCGCAGCCTGCCCGACCCCCGGACGGAGCGCCCGCGCGTGCGGGCCGACGTCGATTTCGAGAAGAACGGCAAGCAATACGGGCATATCCGCGTGCCGCGGCCGCACGGCAATTTCGGCACCAGCGTGTGCGGCATCCCGATCGTGGTGATCAGGAACGGGACGGGGAAGACATTCCTGCTGACCGCGGGGACGCATGGCGACGAGTACGAGGGGCAGGTCGGTCTGCTCAACCTGGCGCGCGAACTCGATCCGGCGCAGGTGCAGGGGCGGGTGATCATCATCCCGTCCCTCGATCTGCCGGCCGTCGAGGCGGCGCAGCGCCTGTGTCCGTACGACGGGCGCGACCTCAATCGCGTCTTCCCCGGCGACCGCAACGGCAGCTTCACCGAGATGCTGGCTGACTACGTGACGCGCGTGCTGCTGCCGATGACCGACTACAACATGGACATCCATACCGGCGGCAATTTCTACACCACGGCGCCGAACACCTGCTCGCATTTCGTCGACGATCCGGTGCAGATGCGGACGAACATCGAGACCGGGCTCGCCTGGGGCGCGCCTTATCACGCGGTGCTGCGCGAATCCGACCACACCAACAGCTTCATGACCATCGCGGACCATCTGGGCGTGCCGGCGCTCAGCACCGAGCTCGGCGGCTCGGGGCGCATCGGCGCCGACACGCTGGAGATCGTCGAGCGCGGCCTGCGCAACATGCTGAAGCTGCACGGCGCGATCGAAGGCGCGATCGAGAAGCCGCCGGCGCCCACGAAGCTGATGGGGATCGGCGACGCCCATGGCGCGCTGCTGCACGCGCCGCATGGCGGCCTCTTCCACGCATTCAAGTCCGGCGGCGACTGGGTGCGCGAGGGCGAGGAGGCGGGGCGGATCTACGACTTCCGCGACCCGTCGCGGCCGCCGACGCGCATCTTCTTCAAGCAGTCGGGCTGCCTCTGGGCGATGCATACCGGCGCGCGCGTCGAACAATTCGACGTGCTGGGCTTCGTGATGAACGAGCTCGACCCCGCATCCCTCGGCATCTGACGGCGGTGGCGATGCGGGGGCGGAAGGCGCCGCGGGTCGTCGAGAACGCCTGGATCGAATTGCGCGACGGCGCGCGCCTCGCCGCGCGCATCTGGCTGCCGGCCGATGCCGATCGCCGGCCGGCGCCCGCGATCCTGGAATTCATGCCCTATCGCAAGCGCGACCTGATGCGGCTGCGCGACGAGCCGCTGCATGGGTACTTCGCGGCGCATGGCTATGCCTCGCTGCGCGTCGACCTGCGCGGGGCGGGGGATTCCGACGGTGTGCTGACCGACATGTGGACCGAGGCCGAGCAACTCGACGGCGAGGACGTCATCGCCTGGATCGCGCGCCAGCCCTGGTGCGACGGCCGCGTCGGAATGATCGGCAAGTCCTGGAGCGGGATCACCGGCCTGCAGCAGGCTGCGCGCGCGCCGGCTGCGCTGCGCGGTGATCTCGGTCTGCTCCTCCGAGGATCGCTACCGCACGACGTTGCACTACACCGGCGGGTCTATGCTGATCGACAGCGCCTGGTGGTGCGCCTCGATGCTGCTCTTCAACAGCATGCCGCCCGATCCGGCGACCGCCGGTCGCGGCTGGCGCAGGACCTGGCAGGCGCGGCTGGCGGCCAACAAGCCGATGATCGCGGACTGGCTCGACCATCCGCATCTCGACGATTACTGGCGCGAAGGATCGGCGGGGCCGGGCCTGGCGCGCGCCTCCTGCCCCGTCTATCTCGTCGGCGGCTGGGCGGATTACCTCTCTCGCGCCATTCCTCGCATGCTCGGGTCGATGTCCGCGCGGCGGCGCGGGCTGATCGGGCCCTGGGGCCATCAATATCCGCAGGACGGCACGCCGGGTCCGGCGATCGGCTTCCTGCAGGACTGCCTGCGTTGGTGGGATCGCTGGCTTCGCGACATCGACAATGGCATCGATCGCGAGCCGATGCTGCGCGCCTGGATGCAGGACCCCGTGCCGCCGGCGGCCGATCAGGCGCATCGGCCCGGCCGCTGGGTCGCCGAGCGCGAATGGCCGTCGCCGCGGATCGAGACGCGTCGCTGGGTCCTCAACGAGGGGCGCATCGAGGTGCGCGCGCGGCCGCCGGTGGCGCTCACGCATCGCTCGCCGCAATCGGTCGGCCTGTGCGCGACCGAATGGCTCGCGGCCGGCGTTCCGGGCGAATTGCCGCGCGACCAGCGCGAGGACGACGGTCGCTCACTGGTCTTCGATTCCGCGCCGCTCGCGCACCGGCTCGAGATCCTGGGCGAGGCGGCGGCGGAACTGCGCCTCGCCGTCGACCGTCCGGTCGCGCAGGTGATCGTGCGGCTCTGCGACGTGGCGCCCGACGGCGCGTCGCTGCGGGTCGCCTTCGGCGTGCTGAACCTCGCCCATCGCGACGGCCACGAATCGCCCCGGCCGATGACGCCGGGCGAGACCACCGGCGTCGTCGTCCGCCTGCCCGCGACGGCGCATGCCTTCCTGCCCGGGCATCGCATCCGCCTTGCCGTTTCGACCTGCTACTGGCCGATCGTCTGGCCGTCCCCCGAGCCCGTCACGCTGACCCTTTTCGCCGGCGCCAGCCGCCTGGCGCTGCCGGTCCGCCCGCCCGATCCGGCGGATGCGGAACTGCCGGCCTTCGGCCCGCCCGAGCAGGGACCGCCGGTGAAGGTGACGAACCTGGAGGAGAAGGCGGTGAGCCGCGAGATTCGCCGCGATCCCATGACCGGGCGCACGACCGTCACGCTGCGCGCCGAAGGCGGCGTGCTGGGGCCGCACAAGCGGTATCGCATCGACCCGATCGGCACGGAGATGGCGCATGTCCTGACCAAGCGGCTGGACATCGCCGACGACGACCCGCTGAGCGCGCGGGTCGAACTGGTGCAGACGATGCGGATGGGACGGCCGGGCTGGCGCGTCGCGATCGAGGTCGCGACGATCCTGACCTGCGATCGCGACAATTTCCACGTCGAGGCCCGTGCGCAGGCGTCGCTCGGCGGCAGGCCGGTGTCGCGCCGCACCTGGCGCAGTTCGCATCCGCGCCGGCTGGTCTGACCCTCAGGCGGACTGGGCGCGCAGCCGCGGATCGAGCAGGTCGCGCAGCCCGTCGCCCAGCAGGTTCAGCCCGAGCACCGTGAGCGAGATCGCGAGGCCAGGAAACAGGCAGATCCAGGGCGCCTCGCGCAGATAGTCGCGGCCGTCGGCGATGACGTTGCCCCAGGTCGGCGCCGGCGGCGGCGGCCCCATGCCCAGGAAGCTGAGCGCCGCCTCGGCCAGCACGGCATAGGCAAAGACGAAGGTCAGCTGCACGACCAGCGGCGCCATGCAGTAGGGCAGGACATGGACGAGCATGATCCGCGCGTTGCCGGCGCCCAGCGCGCGCGCGGCAAGGACATGGTCCATCTCGCGCACGACCAGCACCGAGGCGCGCACGATGCGTGCCGTGCGCGGGACATAGACCGCCGCGAGGGCGATCACGGCATTGATCCCGGACGGGCCCAGCGCGGCGGTGATGGCGACCGCCATCAGGATCGCGGGAAACGCCATCATCGCGTCCATCAGCCGCATCAGCAGGTCGTCGAGGCGGCGGAAAAAGCCCGCCGCGAGCCCGACCGCCGTGCCGGCGAGCGCGGTCGCGCCGACGGTGGCGAGGCCGATCAGCAGCGACAGTCGTGCGCCATGCAGCACACGGGTCAGCACGTCGCGACCGAGTTGATCGGTGCCCAGCAGGAACTGAGCCGACGGCGGCCGGAAGGCGAAGCGCATGCGCGACCGCACCGGATCATGCGGCGACAGCAGATCGGCACCGAGCGCCATCGTCGCCACCACGAGGCATATCGCCGCGCCGGCCAGCATCGTCTTTTGGCCGGCGAGGCGGCGCAGCAGGCCGGGCCGCTCAGCCATAGCGGATCCGCGGGTCGATCCAGCAATAGAGGATGTCGACCAGAAGATTGAGCAGGACGAAGACCACGGCCGTCGCGAGCAGTCCGCCCTGGATCACGGGGTAGTCGCGGGTCAGGATCGCGCTCGCCATCAGCCGTCCGATGCCGGGCAGGGCGAACACGGTCTCGATCACGACCGAGCCGGAGAGCATCAGCCCGAAGACGATGCCGATCACCGTCACCACGGTGACCAGGACGTTGACCAGCGCGTGCTTGCCGATGCGCAGCCGGTCGGGCAGACCCTTGGCGCGCGCCGTGCGCATGTAGTCCTGCTGCAGCACATCGACCATCGCCGCGCGGGTGATCCGCGCCAGCAGCCCGATCTGCAGCAGCGCCAGCGACACGGAGGGCAGGACGAGGCTCTTGAACCATGGCCAGACGCCCTCGGAGAGCGGCGCGTAGCCGCCTGTCGGCAGCAGGTCGAGAACGACGCCGAAGAGGATGATGAAGATCAAACCAAGCCAGAAGCTTGGTATCGACACGCCGAGCACGGCGGTCGCCATCAGCGCCCGGTCCACCCAGCTGTCGCGGCGCAGGGCCGCGAGGACACCGGCGCCCACACCGAGAAAGATCGTCAGGACCATGGCGAAGCCGGCCATCGCCAGTGTCGCCGGTACCCGCTCGAGCAGCGCCTGCGAAACCGGCCGAGACAGCGTGATCGACTGGCCGAGATCGCCGGTCAGCAGCCCGCCATACCAGCGCGCCAACTGGACGACGAAGGGCTGATCGAGGCCGAATTGTTCGCGGATGCGCTGCACCTGGTCGCCGGACGCGCCGACCCCCGCCATGACGAGGGCCGGATCGCCGGGGACCATCTGCATCACCGAGAAGGCGATCAGGCTGACCGCCGCCAGCACGACCACGGTGGTCGCGAGGCGGCGGAGGATGAATCGTCCCATCGCGGACGGCGCGCCGTCGATCAATCCAGCCAGATGTCCCAGACCCGCGTCGCACCGGCATAGGCGCGGACGCCCTTCAACTGGGCCGAGCGCGCATGGGTCATGCCCATGTCGCCCAGTTTCACGACATGGACGTTCTCGTAGGAATGCGCCTGGATGTCCTGCCAGGCCGCCTTGCGCTTCTCGAGGTCGAGGCTGGTGTTGAAGCGGCCCCAGGCCTCTTCCATCTTCCGGTCGCCGGTCGCGCGCGCCAGGTTGAATTCGCCGACGAACAGGCGCTGGTAGCTCCAGGCGCCGACGAAGGGCTGCGAGCCGAAGCCCGAGGTGGCGAGGTGCCAGCCCTCGTTGCCGTTCGCCATCGAGGCCAGCGTTGGCCAGTCCATCGAACGGATCTCGACATTCAGCCCGACGGCCTTGAGCTGCTCGGTGACGACGACGCCGACGCGCTGCATCCAGGCGATTGTGGCGACGTTGAACAGGATCGGCTCGCCCCTGTAGCCGGACTCGCGCAGGAGCTGCTTGGCCTTGGCCGGATCGTTGATGTTGTAGAGCGCCTTGCCGCCGTCGTTGTGGAACGGATTGCCGTCGTAGACCCAGGAATGGTTCAGCTTGTGGACGCCGCCCGACGCCGCGAGCATGACCTCGTCCATGTCGAGAGCCGCCTGGATCGCGCGGCGCACCCCCAGATTCGCGGTCGGTCCGCCGGCGTGGTTGAGATAGACGACCGGCATCTGGAAGGCCGGGATGGTCTCGATCGCCAGCTTCGCGTTCGTCGCCAGTCGCCTCGCGGTCGGCGGCGGCAGATCCTCGATGATGTGCACCTGGCCGCTTTCGAGCGCGGCCACCCGCGCGCTGGCCTCGGGCAGGAAGCGCAGGCGCACGCGGTCGGCCCAGGCCGTCTTGCGGCCGCCGAAGCCGTCGGGTCCGGCGGCGCGCGTGTCCTGGGCGTAGCCTTCGTGGCGGACCAGCAGCATGTGGCTGTCCGGCACCCATTCGCCGAAGCGGTAGGGGCCGGTGCCGATGTTGTCGGTCTTGTTGAGGTCGCGTTCCGCCTGCTCGGCCGGGATGATCGAGGTCGGCGAGGTCGGCGAGGCGAGGCGGTCCAGGAAGGACGGGCTCAGTTCCTTCAGCCGGATCACCACGCGATGCGGCTCGGGTGTCTCGATCGCCGTCACCGGCGCGAAGGAGATCTTGTCCGGGCTGAAGCGGGCATAGCGCTCGAGAGACGCCTTGACGTCCGCCGACGTCATGACCTTGCCGTTGTGGAACGTCACGCCCTGGCGAAGGCGGAAATCGTAGGTCAGGCCGTCGGGGGCGATGGTCACGCCCTCGGCGAGCATCGGCACCGGGCCGCCCTTTTCGTCCACGGTGAACAGCGTCTCGTAGATCGGATAGAGCATCGTGCGCGCCGGATAGGACGCGGAGAAGTGCGGGTCGATGCTGTTCGCGCCGACATACATGCCGACGACGATCTCGCCGCCTCTCTTCTGCGCGACGGCGCCGCCTGTCGCCAGAATGGTCGAAACCGCCAACGCTGCGGACAACAGGGTTCTTCTGGTCGTCATATCCCCTCCTCTCGGCGGCTTCCTGCCGCCTTCCCTATGGAAACTCTATGCTTGTCGCGGCAAAAGGGAAATGCCGCAACGCGAAGGAGACCCGGATGTCCGCAGCCCCTGGGACCATCGATGCGCCGCCGATCGCGCTCGTCGGCAGCCTCGCCCCCGGGTTCGCCGAACGCATCGGCGCGCTCTGGCCGCTTCATGCCGTGGCCGCGCAGGAGGAACTCGCCGGTCTGGCGCCGGCGCTGCGCGGGCGCATCGCGGTCGCCATCGTGGCCGCGCGCTTCGACGACGTGGCGCTGGACGCGCTGCCGTCGCTGCGGTTCGCGCTCAACGCCGGGATCGGCCACGAGAGGCTCGACCTGGACGCGATGCACCGCCGCGGCGTCGCGGCTGCCAATCTCGCGGGCATCGGCGGCGACTGCATCGCCGACATGGCGATGGCGCTGCTTCTCGACGTCGCGCGCGGCACGACGCGCGGCGATCGCTTCGTGCGCGACGGGCGCTGGGGCCGGGACGCCTTTCCCTTCCTGCCCCGGTTGAGCGGCAGGCGCCTGGGCATCCTTGGCCTCGGCAGCATCGGCCGCGCCATCGCGCGGCGCGCGTCAGGCTTCGGCATGCGGATCGCGTATCACGGCCGGCGGCGGCAGCCGGACCAGCCCTACGACTACGCCGCGACCCCGCTGGAACTCGCCCGCGTCAGCGATCATCTCGCCATCGCGGCGCCGGGGGGCGAGGCGACCAGGAATCTGGTCGATGCGGCCGTCCTCGCCGCGCTGCCGGCGCATGGCATCGTCGTCAATGTCGGGCGCGGTTCGATCATCGACCAGGCGGCGCTGATCGCGGCGCTCGCCGCGGGCCGCCTCTTCGGCGCCGGGCTCGACGTCGTCGACGGCGAGCCCGAAGTGCCGCCGGCGCTGCTGGCCCTCGACAACGTCGTCGTCACGCCGCATCGCGCGGGATCGACGCTTGAGACGCTCGACGACGCGCTGGCGCGGATGATCGCGACGCTGCGCGCCTGGGAGCGCGACGGCACGAACCTGGCGCCGATCTAGCCCGGCGCCGGCGTTTCCTCGATCAGGTGGCAGGCGGCGAACTGCCCGGGGCCGACCCGGCGCAGAGGCGGGTCCCGTTCGCGGCAGGCCGCGACCGCCTGCGCGCAGCGTGTGTGGAACCGGCAACCCGCGGGCGGGTCGATTGGGCTCGGTATGTCGCCGGCCAGCGCGATGCGCGCGCGGCGCGCCCGCGGATCGGCGACCGGCACGGCGGAGAGCAGGGCGCGGGTGTAGGGGTGGCGCGGATCGGCATAGAGGCGGGCGGTCTCGGCGATCTCGACGATGCGGCCCAGATACATCACCGCGACGCGGTCGGCGATATGACGCACGACGGCGAGATTGTGGCTGATGAAAAGATAGGCGAGACCGAATTCCCGCTGCAGGTCCTGCATCAGGTTGACGATCTGCGCCTGGACCGAGACGTCGAGCGCGGAGACCGGTTCGTCGCAGACGACGAAGCGCGCGTTGATGGCGAGCGCCCGCGCGATCGCCACGCGCTGGCGCTGGCCGCCGGAAAGCGCATGCGGATGGCGCGCGGCCTGGCCCGGATCCAGGCCGACGCGCGCCAGCAGGTCGCGCACGCGCTCGCGGCGGCTGGCGGCATCGCCGATCCCGTGGATGACCAGCGGCTCGCCGACGATCGCGCCGACGGTCATGCGCTGGTTCACCGAGGCGCCCGGGTCCTGGAAGACGATCTGCATCTCGCGACGCGCCGCCTTGAGTTCGGCGGGCGCCATCGCGAGCAGGTCCCGGCCGTCGAAGCGCACCGCGCCGGCGCTCGGCTCGGTCAGGCGCAGCAGCAACCGTCCGGTGGTCGACTTGCCGCTGCCCGACTCTCCGACGAGGGCGAGGGTCTCGCCCGCGGCGATTGCGAAGCTGACGCCGTCGACGGCGCGCAGCACCGCCTTCGATCCCCCGAAGGGGCCGGTGCGCACGGGGAAGTGCTTGGCAAGGCCAATGGCCTCGACGAGGACAGGGCCGGTCTTCCGGCGCGCCGGCATGGCCGTGGGCGAGGGCGGCGCAGTTCGGGTTTCGGCGATGCCCACCGGACACGCCGCGGCATGGCCGGGCCGCCGCTCGGCGAGCGCGGGCTCGGCAAGGGTGCAATCGGGCTGCGCGCGATTGCAGCGCGGATGGAAGCGGCAGCCGCCCGGCGGGTCGGCGAGGTCCGGAATGCTGCCCTCGATGGTCGCCAGCCGTGCCGAGCCGGCGTCCAGCCGCGGGCTGGAGGCGAGCAGGGCGGCGGCATAGGGATGGACGGGCGACGCGAAGATGTCGTTCACGGGCCCGCGCTCGACCAGCCGGCCCGCGTACATCACCGCGACATGCTGCGCGAACTCGGCCACGACGCCCAGATCGTGCGAGATCAGGATCACCGCCATTCCCATGTCGCGCTGCAGCGCCCGCAGCAGATCCAGGATCTGCGCCTGCACCGTGACGTCGAGCGCCGTGGTCGGCTCGTCCGCGATCAGCAGGCGCGGCTGGCATGCGATGGCGATGGCGATCATCGCCCGCTGACGCATGCCGCCGGACATCTGGTGGGGATAGTCGTCGACGCGGCGGCGCGCGAGCGGGATCTCGACGCGGTCGAGAAGATCGATGGCCGCCCGCCGCGCCGCCTGCCTGTTCTGCCCGCGATGGACGCGCAGCATCTCGCCGATCTGGTCACCGACCGTCAGCAGCGGGTTGAGCGACGTCATCGGTTCCTGGAAGATCATGCCGACGCGGGCGCCGCGCACGCGCCGCAGCGTCGCCTCGTCGCGGCCCGCCAGTTCTTCGCCGTCGAGCGCGATGGACCCGGCAGCGATGCGCCCGGGCCAGGGCAGCAGACCCATGACCGAAAGGGCTGTGACGCTCTTCCCGGACCCGGATTCGCCGACGATCCCCAGTGTCTCGCCGCGGGCGACGTCGAAACCGATCCGCTCGACGATCGTCGTGCGGCCGAAGGTCACCGACAGGCCGGCGACCCGCAGCAGCGGCGTCGCCGCGTCGGCCGCCGCCGCCGTCGCGCCGCGCATCGGATCAGGTCTTGTAGTCGGGTTCCTCGCGGTCGAGGACACGCCGCCAGGCGTCGAGAAGGAAGCGGCCTTCGAGCTTGTCGCTCCAGACGCCGCGATAGTTCCAGCGCAGGTTGTCGGGTTGCTTGCGCAGCTGGTGCCCGGTCCACATCGCCATCAGCTGGTACTGGCAGGTCTGTTCCACCGCCAGCAATTCGTGCAGCGCGTCGTGGACCGTCGGACCGACCGAGAGAATTCCGTGATTGGCCATCACCATCACCGTCTTGTCGCCCAGTGCCTCGGCGAGCCGGTAGCCCTCCTCCAGGCCGCCGGCGGGGCCGGTCATGGCGTCGTCGTAGGCGATGCGGTCGTTGACGATCAGGTTGTTGTGATGGGCGAGCGCCATTCGGCCATGCTCGAGCATCGACAGCGCGGTGACGTGGGGCGGGTGCAGATGCAGGACGCAGCGGGCATCGGCGCGGACCTTGTGGATCGGCGCGTGGATGTGGAAGGCGACGGGGCGCACGACGCCCTCGCCGCGGACGATGTTGCCGTCGTAGTCGACGACGATCAGGCTGGAGGCCGTGATCTCCTGGAACAGCATGCCGCGCGGATTGAGAAGATAGAGTTCGTCGCCCGGCAGCATCAGGCTGAAATGATTGCCGATGCCGCTGTTCAGGCCCATGCGGGCGCTGATTCGAAAGGCGGCCGCGAGGTCGCGGCGCAGTTCGGCTTCGGCCTCGTTGCCAAGATCGGCGGCGCGGATCGTGCCCATGATCTCCATCCCCTCGAAAACCCCGTCGCCGCGCAGCGTAATGCGGAATCTCGCCTCGGGGAAAGGCGCAATTTGCGCGGTGCGGCGGATCAGCCCGGCTTGTGCAGGGCGAGGATCAGCCGCGAGGGATGCGCCGGTCCGACATGGATCGCGTTGCGCGCCGTGATGCGCTGCGTATGCCGGCCCAGCGGCTCGCCGGTGCCGGGATTGACGTCGAATTGCGGGAAATTGCTCGAGGCGATGTCGAGGCGGATGCGATGGCCGCGCTCGAACCGGTTGGCCGTCGGCGGCAATTCGATCTCGATCTCGTAGATCCGCCCCGGTTCGATGGGATCGGGCCTTTCGGCGCCGTTGCGGAACCGCATGCGCAGGATGGCGTCGGTGAGGTTCATGTGGAACCCCTCGGGATCCTGCGCGCTCGGCGGATGGACGTCGATCAGCTTGGCGACGAAATCGGTGTCGCGCGCGCTGCTCGACACGAACAGCCGCACGCGCACCGGGCCGGCGATCTCGACGGCGTGCGCGAGAGGCTCGGTCTGGAACACCTGGACATCCGCGCGCCGCGCCAGGAGCGGATAGGGCGAGGCGCAGCCGAGCAGCTCGGGCCGTTCGCGCTGGTGCATCGGCCCGTCGGGCAGGATCGGCCGCATCCGCGCGCGGCCCTGGAGATAGGCTGGATCGGCGCCGTCGGGCAGCTTCATCCATTCGAAGAAGGCGGCGACGGCGGCGCCGATCGTCGGCACCGGCCGCGCCGGGTCGTGGGTCCAGGCGATCGTCGCCTCGGCGACCTCGGCATCGGCGCCGAGCAGGCGTCCGGCGGGGGCGAGCAGAAAATCGGTCTCCTCGCTGCCCGCGGGCGGCCAGCAGGGCGACGCGATCCAGCGTCCGCCATGCGCAAGCGCGCCGTCGTGGGTCCGCCCGCCCGGGCCGCCGCCCATGAGGAACAGCCGCACCGCCGGGTCCGCCTCGACGCCCGTGTCGATGTCCTTGAGCCAGCGATCGAACCAGCGCAGGCGCTCGGGATTGTAGACCGCGTTGCCCCAGGCGGCGTCCGGTCCGAACTCGACCTCGGCGATCCGCGAGGCGCCGGCGCGCATGCCGCCATGGTTCCACGGCCCGACGATCAGCCGCTGGGGCGTGGCGCTGCGCCGCGCCATCTCGGCGAACTGCCAGGTGATCTCGGCCACGAAGCAGTCGTACCAGCCGGTGGAAAACACGGTCGGCACGT